>DCWO01000136.1 GCA_002328865.1 Dehalococcoidia bacterium UBA2160
CGAATCCCTGCCTCACCGCCAATTTCTTATTCTTCAATAGGTTACTGGTCATCTACGCGGCCAGAATCAGCCCCTCGCGCTCAATGATCCAAGAGCGTCCAATCCCCGTTGGGGACGCCATCCCTATCTTCAAGACCCACAACTAAGTTCGCGAGCAGCAGATGGAATTCCAGAGTCAGACCTCGAGGGTCTGACCCTGGTGCGATTTGCTGATGCAGTTACTTGATTGTTACCAAAACAAACTCGATGGTGGTGTCACCGGTATTGCCCACTGCATGCCCTTCGCTAATGTCGACGGCGTCCAGCCAGCCAACTGATCCGGCTTGCACGGACTCTGATGGTTCGGTTTGCACGCCGCCCTGGCGTTCCGACCAGGTACCGCCTTTGATGTGGAGGAATACCTGGTTGCCGGGATGACTGTGGACGCCCGTCCACTGCCCCGGCTCGACCTGCACGCGCTGCACGATCATCCGGTCATTCTCCAGCAGCAATTCCGGTGAGATGTTGGGGTAGGCTTGCTGTGCGCGGTCGGTGTCCGGGGCGATGGGTGCGTCGTTCTTTAAGGTCACGTAGATCAAATCGATGGCGGTATCACCAGTATTGCCGGAATTGTGTCCCGCGCTGAGCGGGATCGCGTCCATCCAGCCCACGCCCCCGTCCGGACTAATGCTTCCCGAGTACTCGGGTTTGCCACCGAGGCGCCCCGACCATTCCCCGCCATGGATATGAACAAAGATTTGGTCTCCGGGATGACTGTGGATACCCTCCCATTCCCCGGCGGGCACGATGAGTCGTTGCAAGACGACGTGTTCATTCGTTAACACGACCCTGCCACCGGAATCTTCCAGGTTTGGATAGTTCAGCAGGAACGGCTTATCTTCTTCCGCCACCTGGTCTTGCGCTGTGCTGTCCTGTGCGCTGGAGACGACAGCAGCCAGAAGCAAAATCGAGACTGATTTCAATAATTGGTTACATTGCATCTTTTTCACACTGGCGAAAGAGACTGGTCAAGAGACCCTGATGACGGTAGTAGACGCCGCGGTGCCTTACCAGCGACCGAGGTAGATGCCCTGGGTCTCGGCGCGTCCGGTCCGCTGCTCGACTACCGGGTCGCTCTCGGTCACGCGCCGCTTCAATCGTTCGAGCCGGTCAAACAACCGCCCTTGCAGTTCGTCCACGGTCGCCCGATAGCCGGCGTCGGCGCCTAGATCCACCAGTTCGCTCGGGTCGTTCGTCAGGTTGAAGAGTTGCGGCCGGAAGTGCCGGTGGCACACGTATTTCCACTCCCGCGTCCTGATCATATAGCTGCGCGCCTCGCTCGGTCCGAGCTCAAGCTCGTGGCGGGTTGGGTAGTACGCGTGATCCAGCTCGCTGAACACATCATCGTGGACGCGTGCGGTCGACTGTCCCCGCAGGAGCGGCAGCAACGACTGGCCTTCCAGGATGTGGGCGGGCGGGTCGACCGACACCGCCTCCAGGATCGTCGGCAGCAGGTCGATCGCCTCGACGAGGGTCGCGTTCGTCGTGCCGCGGGTTTGATCAGCGGCCGAATCCGGGTCGTACGCGATCAGCGGGATTCGTGACGAACAATCGTGAAACAGCTCTTTCTCTCCCAGGAAGTGGTCTCCGAGATAGTCGCCGTGATCGCTCGTGAACACGATAAAGGTGTCGCGCATGCGCCCGGCCTCCTCGAGGAACGAGAAGAGCCGACCGAGATGATCGTCGATCTGCTTCACGAGACCCATGTAGGTGGGCAGCACGACCCGCCGGACCTCGTCTCGCGAGAACGCTCGGGATACCTCCTGGTTCATGAACGCCCGGTAGACGGCATGCGGGTCCTCCCGCTCTTTTGCGTTCCGCACCGGCGCGAGGCAGTCGTCCGGATCGAACATGTCGTGGTACGGACGTGTCGCGACAAACGGCCAATGCGGCTTGATGTACGAGAGGTGCAAGCACCACGGGTCGTCGCCTCGCTCTCGAATGAAATCCATCGCGCGATCAGTGACGAACGCCGTCTCGGAGTGCTCGTCCGCGACGCGTGAGGGCTTGTCCGAGTTTCGAAGGGACCAGCCACTCAAGATCGTCCCGTCGGGCGCGACGACGGAGTTGGCGTAGTCCTGCCACGGGTTGTCCGATTCGTAGCCCTGTGCGCGCAGAAACTCGTTGTAGGCGAGCCCCTTGGCCGTCCGGGGCGTCGCGTGGACGCCGTCATGTCGCGGCGCCGGCTCGAAGCCCCCCTGCGTCAGGAGGAATCCGGCCTCCGACGCCGGATCGATTCCCAGGCGTCGCATGCCGTCCAGGTCTGCCGCCATATGGGTCTTGCCCGAAACCGCCACGCGATAGCCGTGCGGTCTGAGGTAGTCGCCCAGCGTCCGCTCGCCTATCGGCAACGGCACCCAGTTCCAGACCGAGCCGTGCGTGGACATGTAGCGTCCGGTGTAGACGCTCATGCGCGAGGGACCGCAGATGGGTGCCTGACAGTAGGCCTCGGTGAATCTCAGGCCGCGAGATGCCAGCCGGTCGATGTGTGGAGTCTGGAGCGTCGGATGGCCGGCGCAGGAGAGGTAGTCCGCCCGCAGCTGGTCGGACATGATGAACAGGACGTTGCGTGCCATGATGATCTCTCTACGACATCAGTGTCGGAAGTAACAAGACAAAACCCGGAAACAGGACGACGAGGGCGAGGCGGACGCCGTCAGCGACGAGGAACGGAACGATGCCGCGGAAGATGGTCTTGAGCGGCAGGTCGGGATTCTGCGACTTCAGGACGAAGACGTTCATGCCGATCGGCGGTGTGATCAACGCGATCTCGGACACGATGATCACCAGGATGCCGAACCAGATGAGATCGTAGCCGAGCGCCTCCACGATCGGGGCGAACACCGGGACCGTCAGGAACAGGAGCGCGAGGCCGTCGAACACGCAGCCGAGAAGGATGTAGACGAGACAGATGACGAAGATGATGCCTAGGGCCGGAAGCTCCAGCGCGATGATCCGGGCCGAGAGCGACTCCGGGAGACCGGCGACGTTGACGAAGTTCGACAGGATGATCGCCCCGAACGCGACGCTGAACACCATGCTGGTCGTCTCGGCCGCCTCGACCAACGAGGCCGTGAACGTTCGCCAATCGAGGTGCCGGCGCAGGAGCGCGATGACGCACGCCCCGACCGCCCCGATGCCGCCGGCCTCGTTTGGCGTGAACGCACCCACATAGATTCCTCCCAGCACCAGGACGAACAGCACGAGCACGCCAAGGACCCGGTTGGTCGCGCCGAGTCTGTCGCGCCAGGATGTCGACGGCCCCGGAGGACCCAACTCCGGACGCAGGCGCGTCACGAAGGCGATGACCCCGAAATACAAGCCGACCGTCAGGAGTCCGGGGGCGAGGCCCGCGATGAACAGCCTGCCAATGTCTTGCTGGGTGAGGAATCCGTACACGACCAAGCTCATGCTGGGGGGGATCAGAATGCCGAGCGTGCCTCCCGCGACAATCGTTCCGGCGGCCAGCCCGCGGTCGTAGCCGTAACGTGTCATGGGTGGAAACGCCACCCGGCCCATCGTCGCCGCAGTGGCGACGGAGCTGCCGCACACAGCGCCGAAGCCGGCCGACGCGGCGACCGTGGCCATTGAGAGGCCGCCGCGTAGGTGCCCGAGCCAGGCATTCGAGGCGTCGTACAGATCCTCGGAGAGGCCGGAGCGGTGCACGAACGCTCCCATCAAGACGAACATCGGGAGGATCGCGAACGTGTAGCTCATGGAGAAATCGAGAATGAGCTGACCGACTGTCTCGATGGCGGCCGTCGGGCCCCGGACGAGCGCGAAACCGCCGAAGCCGACGGCCGCCATGCTGAATCCCAACGGGACCCGGAGGATCACAAGCGCCAGGACCGCGGCGATGCCGATCAGCGCTTCCGCCATGCCATCCGAATCTTCGCAAGCTGAGCGAGCAACGTCAGAAAGCAGAGCGTCGACATGGCGTAGGCCATCGGCGCGAGGGGCCAGGCCATGTACCCACTGACGTAGCGCCCCGCGGACAGCACGCTGCCTTGACGCCAGAGCGCGACGCAGACCAAGACGATGACGGCGGCGCTGAAGACCTGAATCGCGAGGCTCTGAATTCGCCTGACGCGCTCGGAGAAGACGCCGTCGAGCACGCTCACGGTGATGTGGGTCTCGTCCTTGGTGATCACAGGGAGCACCGCGAAGACCAGCCACGGCAGCAGGAATTGGATCATCTCAAACGTGCCAGGCACGGGAGACCGGACGAGGTACCGTCCGAGAACGTCGACGAACGTCAGGGCCATCATGAGAAACATCACGACGCTCGCCAGGCCGAGCAGGATTCGGTCGAGGAGGGAGCGGGAACCTTCCGGAACCGCCGTCACACGGGTAACGCCTAACACGGCCGTCATCGGGTGACGCCCAACAACAGGGTGGGGGACTCGCGTGACACGCGCCGTGCCTCGCGGCGGAAGAATGTCAGGGCGGTGTGACCGTCCACGCCGCGCCGGTCGGCTTCGCCGATCCACGCGCGGTCGAGGAAGGCAAGCCGTGCGCGAATCTTCTCCATGAAGCTGTCGCCCGCCCTGGTTCGCCGGATGCCGCGGTCGGCCATGCCTCGGATCGCTCGCCGATCGGACTCGTCCCAGGCCCGGGCCAGACGCGCGAACGCCTCGCCCGAGACGCTTCGGATAGCCTCCCGGTCGCGCGGTGCGAGACCGCGCCACTTCGAGGAGTTGATGAATAGCGAAAAGCTGCCATTGTAGATCTTCCCTGGAATGGCGATCGCGGAGTCCGTGTACTGGAGCATGTTGAACGTGAGCATGTCTCCTGCTGGCATGATCAGCCCATCCACAATGCCTCGTGAGACGAGCTGATAGGCTCCGACTCCCGAGGAGGGTACGGCCGTGCCGCCGAGCTCTTCCATCGCGATCGACGAGCCGCCGTCGGTAGTCCGGATCTTCATGCCGGCCAGGTCGGCGACGCTCTCGATCTCTTTCTCGAGGCTGTAGAGATCGCCTCCGGAGTGCGTCATCATGCCCAGTAGTTCGACGCCCTCGTACTCCCCAGCTGGTCGGAAGTGACGCTCGTAAGTCCGCCAGAGCGCCACCGACGCGGCCTCGGCGCTGGGCGTGCCGAAGGGCAGTTCCGAGACGGTCGGGAGGTGCAGCCGATTGCGCTCGAAGCCATTGAACACGATCCCCACGTCGGCGATCCCCGAGGTCACCATGTGCCACTGGCGTCCCGGGGGGGCCAGGGTGCTGCTCGGGAACCGACAGACGACGCGACCCTCGGTGACCCGAGTGACCTCGCTGGCCCAGCGGTCGAACACTTGGCTGCGCATGAGGTGCGAAGGCGGCCAGAAGCTGTTCACGAGCAGTTCGGTCGTCGGCGGGTCGGGCTGAGCGTTGACCGCGGGTTGGGAATAGGCCGCGTGCTGGAGAGAGAGAACGCCGAGAGCGACCATGGCCGCGGCCACGAGGGACCAGGCGCCGCCCACTCGGCGCGCAAACCGGTGTAACCTTGGTGGCTCGGCTGACCGCTGCTGGGAGGAGAGAGAATGTCGCTCGTTCATGTTCGCAAGACCGTGGTGACGGTGGAGACCGCGCTCCACGAGGGTGGACCGCCGCTCGATCCGCCCCTGCGGGTGGGCACGGCCCTGGCCCTCGTACGAAATCCGTACGCCGGCCGGTTCGAGCCGGATCTCCTGCCGATGATGGCGGAGCTCAAGGCGCTCGGGAAGCGGTTGGCGAGCGACCTGGTGGCGGCGCTCGGGAACAACCCCTCAGGCATCGAAGCGTACGGCAAGGGCGCCATAGTCGGAGCCAACGGCGAACTCGAGCATGGTGCGCTGTGGCACGAGCCTGGCGGATGGGGCATGCGTGAAGTCCTGGGAGGCACGAAGGCGGTCGTGCCGTCGTCAAAGATGCTCGGGGCCGTCGGCGCCAGGCTTATGATACCGCTTGGTCACGTGAACGCCTCGTACGTCCGAAGCCACATGAGCGCGACCGACGTCGGCGTCCACGACGGCCCCAGGCCGGACGAGATCCTCTACGCCGTGGTCATGGCCACAGGGCCCCGCGTGCATGCGCGCATCGGCGGGCTGGCGGCGGCGAACATCACCGGCGAAGACGGATTGCGCTAACCATAGACGAAACCAAGGAGAATCGGTAGATGAAGATAGCCTCGTACACGATCGGGGGCACGGACAGCTTCGGGGTCGTCACCGGCGACCGCATCGTCGATCTGCGGAAGCGCCTGCCGGCCGAGTATGCAACGCTGCGCGACGTGATCGCCGCCGGAGCACTCGACCAGGCACGTCAGGTGGCCGATGGTCAGCCAGGCGACTACGCGTTCGGCGACGTGACGTGCCTGCCCGTCATTCCATATCCCGAGAAGATTCTTGTCGTGGCGCTGAACTACGACGAACACATCGCCGAGACCGGGCGTGCCAAGACTGAGAACCCGGCATGGTTCATCCGGGTGCCCCCCTCGCAGGTTGGCCACCGTCAGCCGCTGATCATGCCGACCGTGTCGGATAACTTCGATTTCGAGGGCGAGCTGGCGGTGATCATCGGAACGGGCGGCCGTGCGATCCCCGCCGCGTCGGCCCTGGACCACGTCTGCGGCTACTCGTGCTACTTTGACGGCAGCATTCGCGACTGGCAGCGGCACACCCGCCAGATCACCGCGGGCAAGAACTTCGACTCGACCGGCGGCTTCGGACCTTGGATGGTCACGGCCGACGAGATCCCGGACCCCCAGACGCTCGAGTTGATGACCCGGCTCAACGGAAAAGTGGAACAGCACTGCAGCACGGGCCAGATGGTGTTCTCGGTCGCCCAGCTCATCGAATACTGTTCGACTTGGACGACCCTCGTTCCCGGCGATGTTATCGTCACCGGGACGCCGGGCGGTGTCGGCTTCAAAAGAACGCCGCCGATGTTCATGAAGGTGGGCGATGCGGTCGAGGTCGAGATAGAAAGAGTCGGGACGTTGCAGCACGAAGTACGGAGCGGATCATGATGCGGAGCCACCGCGAACCCTTGAACCCTTTGAACCTTTGGAGGAATCATCCATGCCCGATGCCATTCGTCCTGTCCTGAGCCATATGGCCATCTACGTTCATGACATGGCGAAGATGGAAGACTTCTACACGCGCGTCATGGGTCTCGTCGTCACCGATCGCGGCAAGGCGTTCAAGTTCCCGATCGACCTCGTCTTCATGAGCAGCCAGCCGGGGATGCACCATCAGTTCGCGCTGGCCTCGGGTCGGTCGCCCGAGGCGACCTACAGCGTTGTCAATCAGATGTCGTTCCGGGTCCGCTCGCTGGACGAGCTCAGGGTGATGGCAAGCCGCGTCAAGGCTGAAGGCGTGGCCGACCTGGCTAAGATCAACCACGGGAATGCCTGGTCCTTGTACTTTCTTGACCCCGAAGGCAACTGCGTGGAGGTCTACCTCGATTCCCCGTGGCACGTGCCCCAGCCCCACGGCGACGACCTCGACCTGGAGCAGACCAACGAGACGATCATGCGCACGACGCTCGAGGCCGTGCGGACCGAACCTGGCTTCATGCCGCGGGAGGAGTACGAGGCCGAGATGCGACGCAAGTTCGACTCGTGAGCGTGGCCACCGTTCACCATCCAGCGATCATCACCCACTGTGAAGATTGCCATTGTCGGGGCAGGCGGCGTTGGCTGCTACTATGGCGGCCGGCTGATGGCCGGCGGGCACGACGTCTCGTTCGTGGCTCGCGGCGCAAACCTCGAGGCACTCTGCCGGTCCGGGCTTCACATCGAGAGTGCGCTCGGTGATGCGCATCTGACAGACGTCTCGGCGACGGACCACCTGGAAGACGTGGGTCCGGTCGACGCGGTGCTCCTCGGCGTGAAGGCGTACGATATCGAGGCCGTTGGAAAAACGCTCGAACCGCTGCTGCACGCAGATACAGCAGTACTGTGTGCCCAGAACGGTGTGGATGCGATCGATCGGCTCGGGCCCGTGGTGTCGACGGGACATGTGCTGGGCGCCGTCGTCTATGGGAATACGGCGCGCATCGAACCTGGCAGAGTGAAGCATCTCGGGACGCTTGCACGATTACGCCTCGGAGGCCGCGACGCGCGATCGCAGCAGCGGGCGGTTGCCTGTGCCGCGGTGTGTGAGGCTGCGGGGATTGACGCCGAGGCCGTGGATGACATTGACTCGGCGCTCTGGACGAAATTCGTGCTCTTCTCGGTCATGAGCGCTGCGTGCTGTCTCAGCGAACGCTCGACCGGCGAGCTGCGCGAGGATTCCGATGCCCGTGCGATCCTCCAGCGCGGGATGGACGAGACTGCCGCCGTCGCGAGAGCCAAGGGCGTTCGCCTCGATTCGGATGTCGTGAAGCGGTCGTTGGCGATCGCCGACACGATGGCGGCCGATTCAGTGCCATCGATGGTGATCGATCTTCGTGCAGGCCGTCGGTTGGAGCTCGAGTCGCTGAGCGGCACGATCGTGCGTCTGGGTCGCGAGCTGGACGTGGACGTCCCGTTTCACGAAACGGCGTACGCGATGCTGAAGCATCGAGCGAGGTGAGTGGTGGGATGGCGATGCCACTAGGCCCCAACTACTATCCAGTAAACTCCGTCCACCAGGCACCAATCACCGACCCAGCGTCGACCAAGTGCCACAGCGGAGTCGCGCAGTGCCCTCACCCGAACCCAAGCCGTACATCACCGCGCTTCCCCTCTACGGGACCGGCGCGTCCGAGGGGACGGGCACCCAGACCGTCGTCAAGCTGTCGTCCAACGAGTCGGCGCTGGGGCCGAGCCAGGAGGCCGAGCGGGTCTACGGCGAACTCACACCTTCGCCGAATCGGTATCCCGAGGCCGGGGGCCACGAACTGTGGGATGCGCTCGCCGACGTCCACGGAATCGAGACGCAGCGAATCTTCGGCTCGAACGGATCGGATCACATCATCTATCTGTTGCTCGGCGCCTACGCCGGTTGGGGCGACGAAGTGGTCGTGACGGAGTACGCCACGATAGCGCCGTCGAGGAGGGTTTGCCTCTGTGCATTCTTGGTCGCGGGCGTGGATGGCATGGCGCTATCGACATCTATGGCAATGCGCGCAAGTAGGCAGTGTTCACCCGTCTACGGCTTTGAGTGCGGCTCGCGTGATATTGCTAAGAATCAACCGTGTTGAAGAACTACGGTGAGACAGTGAATCCTCCACGGAATGATAGCAAAGTGGTCCGGAGCACCTGCAAGGGCTGCCATGGCGGCTGCGGAATTGTGGTTACCGTACAAGAAGGAACGGTTGTCCACATAGAGGGAGATCCCGATTCACTGACCAAGGGCACGATGTGCGCAAAAGGACTGAGCGCGATACAACACATCGACCATCCTGATCGTTTGCTTTTTCCGCTGAAACGCGATGGTGAACGAGGCTCGGGTAAATGGAAGCGCATCTCTTGGGATGAAGCCCTGGGTACGATTGCCAACAAATGGCAGACCATTATCGCCGAGGACAAACCTTTGGGGATAATGATTGGGCAAGGCACGGGTCGAGGGTGCAACCGCTATCCATACAGATTAGCGCGTTCTCTCGGGGGAAGTAGCCGTACAAGTCCCGGATATTTTTGCCTGTTGCCGCGTATTTGGATGGCGGAGGTGACTTGTACCGGGCAGGGAAGACTTTACGTTGACTATCATGGGTGGGGGGGGGAATTTCCTAAGACTCAGTTTGTTTGGCCAAAACAACTTGAGATCAGCAACGCTGACGGAGAAATGGCCGTATGGTTTATTGAATCTCTTAAGCACGCCAAGAATCTTGTGGTGATCGATCCAAGACCAACGGCACTGACGGATAGGGCGACGCTGTGGCTTAGAATTAGGCCCGGAACAGACGCAGCTTTGGCGCTTGGAATGCTGCACGTCATCATCGAAGAAGAACTCTACGACAAGCCTTTTGTGGATCAATGGACGCATGGATTTGATGCGCTAAGAGAGCGTGTGAAACCCTATACGCCCTCGTATGTGTCGCACATTACCTGGCTTGCGCAGCAAGACATTGTTCGCGCAGCACGCATGTTTGCCGTTGACACACCCAGTACGATTCAAATTGGACAGGCCGTCGAAGGACACCTCAATGGCTGCCAGACGGTAAGGAGTTTCATTTGTTTGATGGCCGTTACAGGTAATATCGAGCGACCGGGAGGAATGGTCAATTGGATTCCCGCAACGGGCACACCCATCGAGGATTTCGGTACGGATCCAGATTTGCGAGACGATTGTAAGACGGGCGTCATAGGCGAGGAAGTTGCCAAGCTACTTGGTCATAGAAGTGCGGCACATCCAGGCACGTGGATTAATGAAATGGTCGCCGGGACGTCAAAAGTTCGCGCGCTGCATATGCAAGGCGGCAACCCTCTTCAACACATGCCGAACTCGAGCATGGTGGCTGAAGCGCTGCGCAAATTGGAGTTGATCTCGGTTGCCGATTTGTTCATGTCACCGATGGCGCAATGGGCCGACATTGTTCTACCTGTTGCTCACGCCTTAGAAACGGATGACATTTTTAATACCCATCCACGGTTTTTCATTTCTGCGGTAAACAAGGCAGTCGAGCCTCCCGGAGAGGCGTGGACGGATGCAAAAATCTGTAACGAGATCGGTAAACGTGTTGCTCCCAAATGGTGGTTTGACACCGTCGAAGACCTGCTTGACGCTCAATTAATGGCCAAAGGGGCGAACATGAAGTGGAAAGAGTTCGCCAAACTTGGCTGTATAGCCAAAACAGGCAAAGACCAGATTTACTATAAATACAAGACGGATTATTGGCGCAAGGGTGGCGGTTTTCCTACACCTACTGGCAAGGTGGAACTGTTTTCTACGATCTTTGAAAAGCTTGGATTAGACCCCTTGCCTGACTTCGTTGAACCCAATGAGAGCCCTCTTTCTACGCCGGAGCTTGCTCGTGAGTATCCGCTGATTTTGACTACTGGGGGCCGACGTCCATTTTTCTTTCACTCCCAATACCGCCAAATTCCATGGCTGCGGTCGTTTCAAGAATGGCCATTTGCGGAGATCCACCCCGAGACAGCCGCGAGCTACGGGATCAAAGAAGGCGATTGGATTTGGATTGAGACCTTACGTGGACGTATTAAGCAGCGCGCACATTTGGTTGCTGGTCTCGACAGGCGATGTATGCATGCACAGCATGCGTGGTGGTACCCGGAGCGTGATCGCCCCTACGGTGGATTGTTGCGGGCGAGCGCTAATGTTCTAGCTTCTAACGAGTTACCCGGCGACCCGGCGATGGGCGCACCATCCTTCCGCTGCATGTTGTGCAAGATATCTCTTGCCGAGAGTGACCAAGAGGACGACTCTGCCATATGGGATCGAGAAAGGCGTCTATTCTAACCTGAGGGCTTCCTCTATGAATCGTCGAGACAGCAAATGAGATTGGGGATGTTTGTCGACCTCGACTCTTGTATTGGATGCCATGGCTGCACGGTCGCATGCAAAGTTGAACATGCGACACCGCTCGGTATCGAATGGTTACGCGTTGGGCTATGGGAAGCCGGGGAATATCCTGACAGCGTTCGATTGAGCTACCCCATGCGGTGCAATCACTGCACGGCTGCGCCTTGTGTCCGTGTGTGCCCAACAGGCGCAAATCAAGAACGCGAGGAAGATGGGATTGTTTGGATCGATCAAAATAAATGCGTTGGGTGTCGGTATTGCGTGATCGCTTGTCCCTACCAGGTGATCTCCTTTCATCCAAGAGAGAAAAGCAATTTTCCCTCAAGGACGGACTTGGCGCCTTCCGAGAAGGCGCGTCAGCGGCGCTACCCATTACAAACTGGGACTGCCATCAAATGCAATTTCTGCAAGGAGCGCGTTGACGAAGGCCGGGAAAAAGGATTAACGCCTGGCGTTGATCGAGCGGCAACACCGGCCTGTGTCAATACGTGTCAAGGCCAGGCGATGGTGTTCGGGGATCTAGATGATACCGATTCACGCGTATCGCGGGCAATTCGTGAAAATGGTGGACGCCATTTCCACACTGAATTTTCTACCCAGCCGTCCAGTTATGTTGCGACGCGCAGACACACACCAGTACGGGCTGTCGATCGCACAATGGGGACGCGGTATCCTAGCGATCGATTTTCGCCTGACAAATGGATGATCCTACCTACCGCCCAGCGAGAGTGGGCACACCGTAGCGGGCTGTGGCTGGTTTTGGCACTTTTCTTCGGCGGGTTGGCGGCCGGATTGTACCTATCTTCTATGGTTTCGGCTAGTTTCTACTCCAGTGTCGTCGCCTTTCTGTTGATGGGTGTGGCAAAGGGGGGCTTTCACTTGCTCTTTCTGGGCAAGCCGTTGAGATGTTGGCGGATGTTTTCCCGTCCACAAACCTCGTGGATTTCGCGTGGGTTATATCTCGTCTTCTTCTTCTTTTTCTTTGCCGGTGGCTATCTGGCACTTGCTGTGTTTGCACCTGGAAGTGCGTTGGAACCTCTGCTCAAATATGGTGGCGCCCTAGCCGCTATTGGGGTGGCCACCTATAGTGGGTTCACCCTCAGTAGTGTGGCTGCGGTTCCTTTTTGGAATTCCGGGATGCTACCCGTGTTGTTTCTTACCAGCGCCATAAGCTCCGGAGCAGCGCTTGATGGGCTGATAAGCAATCGTTTTGGTGGCGCTGACTTGCACAACGCGGGAAATCCCTTATTGGTGTTTATGCTTCCCCTTGCGCTCACCTTTTTGATCGTCTGCTATATGTGGAACGCCAAGTATTCAGACCCTACGGCAAGGTATTCGGCCAGGCAGTTGCTAAGTGGACAATTGTCATGGCTTTTCTGGAGCGCAGTGTTGCTTATCGTCGTAGTCTCTCCTTTTTCGGCATTGCTATACAGAATGGAAGGCTGGGGAACTGTTGCGGGGCTTGAGTGGCTCCATGTCTGTTCGGAAGTGTTAGGTGCTGGAATTATCATCAAATACGCGATCCTTCGGGCTGGATATTATCGTCCGCTTTCACCGGTTTCTGGTGTCGGCTAAGATATTCCTCCGTACGCTAGGCCCCTGAATCAAGAAGGTCGCACTGGAGGGCTCTGACGCGCCCGGCCCAGTAGTTGACCATTCGCCAATGGCAAGCAGGCCGCCGTTGTCGAGCCTGGACACCCGCGTTCGCATGTGTTTCGACGACGTGAGCGGCAAGAGCGTCTGGCCGTGGCACAGGCCGGCCATTTCTCCCCATCGAGCAGGCGGGCAACAGGACGGAGACGTTCGTCCACGACGGGGACACTCGTTTCAGGGCATGCCTCTCGTCCGCGAAGGGGGGAAGTGTTACCCGTGTCGCCCGAATGAAGCGTCGCCTTTCTCTCGGGAAGGGCACCAGCTTCGCCTTCTTGCCGGTCAGGATCTGATCGAGTCTGCGCGCCCACGCTTCGAGTGCGATCCGTTTCTCAGCATCGTATGAATGTCGATCGTAGACCTTTGTCGCTCTGGGGGGGGTACCATCCACATGATTCAGCACCAGAGCGATCACGTGGACGGGAATTCCGATCTCGGCCATTCCGATCGTGGCGGTGCGCCTCAGGTCGTGCCCGGTGAAGTGAAACCCGACCTGCCTCGAGAGGAGGGCAGCCATCTTTTTGGCACGGTCACGGCTTCGTTCGCCCCCTGGTTTCTTCTGCAGGGCAGCGGGGTTCGCGTCGAGCCAGTCGCACTCGACGGCGAAGTTTAGCATCTTGCTCCCGACACCTCTTCAGATTCGTGACGGAAGGCGGGTACGGGTGCCGATCGTAGAAGTCACGAACATCACGCGCGACATCGCCCAGATGCGGACGCTGATTCATATGTCGGAGGTGCTCCTCCAATTCGATGTTTCGCTTCTCGCGTGGTAATCATCCGGCGACCGGTGTCGGTGACGTCCCGACCCCGGCGCCGTGACACTTCTTGAACTTCTTCCCGCTCCCGCACGGGCAGGGGTCGTTGCGTCCCGCTCGGCTAAATGCGGCCGCGGCCTCCTCTTTCGCTAGAGCCTCCATCACGTTCGCCGCCGGGAGTCCTTGGCTGATGATCCTGGTCATCAGCTTCACGGGCCGGTCGATGTGATGGAAGAACGCCTTGTAGCCCGCGCAGAGATAGTTCAGTCCGGGCTCGCCGTCGGGCGTCGTCAGGAACCTGCTCTTCGGGCACTCGCCATGGCAGGCGAACCTGACGTCGCACTCCTGGCAGTACTTCGGTAGGCCGTCCAGCTTTTCGAGCCCGAACGCATGCTGCTGCTCGGATCCGGTGACCTCTCGCATGTGCGTGTCCAGGATGTTGCCAACCAGGTAGTCGGGCTCGACGAAGTGGTCGCACGAGTAGAGGTCACCGGTATGCTCGAGCGCCAGGCCGTGTCCGCACGTCCTGTCGAAGACGCACATGCCAGATGATTTGAGGCCGAGCCAATTCCGCACCGCGGCCTCGAACGTCTGCACGTAGACTTGACCGACGTCGTTGCTGACCCACTCGTCGAAGATGACGCTCAGAAAGTTTCCGAACTGCTCCGGCGTCACCGAACGGTCGGCCACTTTCGTGCCCTGCTGACGGAGGGTGCCGCCATCGTCGTTCACGCGCTCGACGACCGGGATGAACTGGATCCACGTCGTCTTTGCTTCGCCGCGGAGGAAACGGTACACCTCGAGCGGGCGTGACGCGTTCCGACTGTTGACCGTCGTCAGGAGGTTGTACTCGACCTCGTGCTTCTGGAGCAGGCGGAGTCCATGCATCACGCGGTCGAACGTCGGGTCGCCCGATTTGTCGACCCGGTAATGGTCGTGCATCTCGCGCGGACCGTCGAGGCTGAGGCCGACCAGGAAGTCGTTTACCTTGAAGAACTCGCACCACTCGTCGTCGAGCAGGACGCCGTTCGTCTGCATCGTGTTCTCGAAACGCATCCCCGGCTTCTTGAACCTCTGCTCGAGCTCGGCGGCGCGACGGTAGAAGTCGAGCCCCATGAGCGTCGGCTCGCCGCCCTGCCAGGCGACCGTGACCGTGTCGGACCGGTGGGTCTCTATGAGCTGGCGGATGTAGGCCTCGAGGATCTCGTCGCTCATCCGGAAACTGCTGCCTGGATAGAGCTGCTCCTTCTCCAGGAAGAAGCAGTAGGAGCAGTCGAGATTGCAGATCGCCCCCGTCGGCTTGGCCAGGACGTGGAACCGGGGAGGTACGGGTGGCATGAGGAACTGGCGCGAACGAGGAATATAGCACGCGGCCGGCGGCGGTCTGCCCCCTAGGGATCCCCCTAGTCAGGATCGCTGGTGAGAACGCCTGACAGCGCGGGCGTATCTTGACGCTCTGCAAGCGACCCGCTATGCTCGGCGACTCGACGCGCACGACCGACCAGGTCCCTCGTCGACCGGCCAAACGCCGTGGAAACCTTCGAAGCGATCCTGACCAGCACGGTGCTCGGGTTGAAGCTCGTGGCGGAGGCGTTGAGCGCCCTCTGCGTGGCCGCCGGCATGATCGTCGCCCTCTATCGGATCGCGCGGTTCCGGCAGGCGCCGTCGCGACGCACGGGCTACATCCGGATCCGCCTTACGATGGTGCACTTCTTCGTCCTGGCCCTTGAATTCCAGCTGGCTGCCTACATATCGGTCCGGTCGATGCGGTGCTGGTGTGCGTGAAGACGTACGACGTCGAGGTCGTCGGGCCGAAGCTCGGTCCGCTCCTGCAGGACGAGACGGCCGTGCTCTGCACCCAGAACGGCGTGGATGCGATGGGCCGGCAGGCGCCGCCTGCTGTCTGCGCGAGCTGCCGACCGGGCCGCCGCGTGACGATTCGGACTCGCGAGCCACGCTCGTCCTCGGCATGCGGGAAGCCGAGGCGGTGGCCAGGGTCAAGGGGATCGACTTGGCGCCGGACGTCGTCGAGCGGTCGATGGAGGTGGTCGACACCATGGCCGCCAATTCCGCACCGTCGATGCTCCGCGATCTACGGGCTGGGCGACGGCTCGACCTCGACTCGCTCAGCGGCAGCGTCGTCCGTCTCGGGCGGGAGTTCGGCGTTGACGTGCCATTCCAAGACACCGCGTACGCCGCCCTGAAGCACCGACTAGCTGGTCGCCCGTAAGGCCAGTGACCAGCGCCCAGAGCCACACGTCCAAGAAATGTCTTCACTCGAACCCAAGTCGCACATCGCCGCCCTTCCGCTCTACCCGACGGGGGCGTCCCGGGGCACAGGCACCGGGACGACGATCAAGCTGTCGTCCAACGAGTCGGCGTTCGGGCCGAGTCCGGACGCGGAGCGCGTGTATCGCGACCTCACACCGTCGCTGAACCGGTACCCCGAGGCCGGCGACAACGAGCTTCGCGCGGCGATCGCGGAGGTGCACGACATCGAGCCGGAGGGCATCTTCGGGTCGAATGGCGCGGACCACGTCATCTACCTGTTGCTTTCGACGTACGCTGGTCCCGGTGACGAGGTGGTCGTGAGCCAGCATGGCTTCTTTCGGAACACGTTGAGCGTTCGGGCGTGCGGTGCGACTCCGGTCGTGGCGAACGAACTGGACTACACGACCTCGGTCGACGCGATGCTGGCGGCGGTCACGGACCGGACGCGGGTCGTCCTGCTGGCGAATCCGAACAATCCAACCGGGACCTACGTGTCGACCTCGGACCTGCAGCGGCTGGCGGACGGGCTGCCGTCGAACGTCCTGCTCATCGTGGACTCCGCCTATGCGGAGTATGTGAGGACACCGGACTACTCGGCCGGCATGGAGTTGGTACAGCGCGCCGATCACGTCGCGATGACGCGGACATTCTCGAAGGCGTACGGACTGGCCGGCTTGCGGCTCGCCTGGGCCTACGGATCGCGTCGCATCGTGGACGCGTACACTCGGGCACGCCTGCCATATCCGGTGAGCAGGCCTGCGCAGGCGGTGGGCGTTGCCGCGCTGCGCGATCGCGCCCACCTCGAACGTGTCGTCGAGCAGAATGCCCGCGGACTGGTCTGGGTCCGGGAGCGGCTCGACGCTCTCGGTCTGCATCCGTTCTCGACCGTCACGAATTTCAACACGTGTCGCTTCGGTCCGCCGGGGTCCGGCGCGGCGACGCGCGCGGTGGCGTTCCTGGCGGCCCGCAACATCCTGGTGCGCCCGCTGGCCCCGGCCGGCCTGCCGGACTTCGTCAGAATCACGGTCGGTCTCGAGGAAGAGAACCGTGCGCTGATTGATGGTGTGTCGGCCTTCCTCGAGGCCGACGCTTCCTAGTTGTTCGATCGTCGGTAATTCTCGGATGCCTCACGAAGTCTCGGCTGCGACTCAGGTGCTCATCGTCGGTGCGAGGCCGACCGGCCTAGCCGCCGCGAATCTGCTCGGTCTGCACGGCATCGGCACGACCGTGATCGAATGCGATGCGACCACCTCTGACCTGGTCCCTGCGATGGTCCAGTTGCTACGAGAGAGCAAAGCTCATCGTGAGCCCTTCGATTGTGACGCTGGCGTGACGGCCTCAGGCACCGGCCGGCGATCCTGACGCGGCGGGCACAGATCAAACGGAGGACACTGGCAGCACGAACACGTGAGAATCTACAGACACCGTGCAGAGCGGTACACCGGCGGGAAGTCCCTCTTACGAAACAGGGTTCTCGGCCACTCTGGTTTGACGACGTACACGAAGAGGGGATGTCGATCGTGATTGCGCCCGGCCGCGAGTATCACGAGTTAGCCCGCAACGCACTCGACGGGGAGACGCTGGTATCGCTGGCCGTGGCAGACGGGTCGATTGTCATCCGCAGCCACAGCCATCTGTATCGCATTACCGCGGGCTGACTCGGTCGACCTGTGCACGTCCGACCGGACACCTGGCGCTTGGTGTTTGCCCTCAACGCCTGCTTCTCAAAAGATGGCCAGCGGATTGACCGCGGACCCGGTCGCATGCTGGATCGGGAGCGGCGCAGCCATGAACAGGAACGTCCAGCGTTCGCGCTCGCGCGCTTCCCGTGCGACCGCCTCGAGGCCGAGATTGTCGAACAACGGCATCCCCATCGAGACGATCGCCAGCAGGTGCATCGGCTCGCCGTTGCCTGGGATGACGGACGGATAGATCTCGTTGTTCACGTCGCCGCCGAGCACCGCCACGCCGCGCGCATGCAGGAGGCCGGCGATTTCCGGGTGCGGCCCCGCCGCTCCCTCCTGCACGCTCCACGCGCCGAACTGCGTTTCGCGGGCGCCGCGCCCGGTGCGGATGAGGACGACGTCGCCGTCCTGAATCCTCACGCCCGTGCGGTCCTCCCAGGCGGCGAGGTCCTCGAGCGTGACCGGCGTGCTGGGCTCGAGGTAGGGGACGTCCTTCAGCCAGGGCACGTCGATCAGCACTCCGCGGGTGACGATCCCGTTGCCTACGTTCTCGATGCCGAGCCGGCTCGAGCCACCGGCCTGGACCGCGAGCGATTCGGGGAACCCGTTGTAGAAGGCTCCGTTCGAGGCGAGGTGCGCGAGCGCGTCGAGGTGACTGTAGGCCCAACCGTGATAGATGATGGTCGTGCGGTCACTGAAGAAGGACGCCTGACCGCCGCCGCCCGCGCCCGTATACTCCACCTCGAGCGGAGCGATCGCGTTGAGGTCCGCGCCGGGTTTCAGCTCGCGGCTGAGCGAGATTGCGACACCCGCGCGAACGCTCTCGGCGGCCTCGCGGGTGCGCTCCGGCGTGATGAGATTCAAAGTTCCGCGCTCGTCGTCGGCGCCCCATCGCCCATGGTTGGACACCTGCTCGAACCACTGCGTGAAGAGCACCACTGCCGCGTGATCCGGCGCGTCTTCCTGGGCACGGACGACCGACGCCACGACCGGAGCGGCCACGAGCGTGAAGACTAGCAGGACACGCTTCACGGAGTCACACCAACGTCGGCTCTCTCGTCTAGCAGATCTTGCCCTGGCAATCATCTGGACCTCCTGTGTGGTGCAGGCACCCCTAGTCTTCGAAGACCTAGGCCTTGCGACTGCACATTGGCCCGATGTCGGCATTCTCCTGACGTTTGAGCTTCTCGTCAATGAGATAGATTCTCACTCTGCCGCCTGGGTTGTCCGGGAGCAGCGACACAGCCGTTCGAAAGCTGGCAGAATGACTCAGACTGCCACCCTGTTCGAGGAGGGGGTCCAATGAGACGAGTTCTTCTGCTAGCGGCGCTCTCCTGGCTGGCGGCGCTCTCGGCCCACGCCCAGTCGCAGACGATGCTCGATGGCCGACGGGCGGTCGTACTTCGAGGTGATGTCGCTCAGGTCGCCGTCGACGTTGCCGGCGGATCGATCGTCCAGTTCCATTTCCACGATCAAGAACTGAACTCGCTGGTTTGGAACGCGACGGACGGCACAACCGAACCCCGCCAGATGGCGCACTTCCTCTGTCTGGACCGCTGGGGCGCCCCGTCGGAAGCAGAGGGACTGAAACGGCATGCCGTATCACGGAGAGGCGGCCCTCGTGAACTGGGACGTTCTCCAATCCCCGCAAATACGCGGCGGCGGGGTTCACGCCGAGATGGCCGCGGCGCTCCCGATGGCGGGACTCGACATCAAACGAAGGATGATTCTTTCAACCGACCGAGCGCTGCTCTGGGTTCACGAAGCGGTCACGAACAAGCGAACGCTCAGCCGAATCTACAATTGGGTACAGCACCCGACCATCGAGCCGCCATTCCTCGACGAAAACACCGTTGTCGACGCCAACGCCCGCAAGGGCTTCATGCAGAGCAGTTCCCTGCCGAACCCCGAAGAGCCGGCGGTCGTCTGGCCCCAGGCGCTCAAGGACGGACAGCCGGTCAACCTTCGGCATCTCATCGACGAGCCCCAGCCTAGTGTCGTCTCGTACACGATCGACGAAGCATACGGGTGGGTCACCGCAAGCAATCCATCGAAGGGACTCTTGATCGGCTATCTGTGGAAAACAGAAGAATACCCCTGGTTCAATGCCTTGCGACACGTAGATGAGAGCCGACAACCGCTCGCGCGTGGGCTCGAATTCGGCACCACCGGACTTCACTTGCCGTTTTCGGCACTCGTAGACAAGGGCCGCATTTTCGACCGGCCGCTCTTTGCTCACATCGAGCCGGGCCAAACCGTGACCAAGTCGTACGCGAGCTTCCTCTTCACGATCCCCCGCGACTACGAGGGCGTAGCACGGGCCACTTTCGCCGACGGGAAGCTGATTCTGCACGAGCGTCGTACCGAAGGTGGCCGCGGCCTGACGATGCAAGTGGGGGACCGCTTCGAATGATAGGTCGGGTCTAGGCGCACCCGCTCACAAGTGGCCGATACGAGATATAATCACCGCGATATGAGACTTGCGGTGATTCTCCTCACCGTCACATCTTCCCTAACTCTGTCGGCTCAGCAGGCGGACAAGCGGCCGATCCCGCCGCCGTCGAATGACACGGTTGGGATCGATATCGACCGCTTTATTGGGAATCCGTTCCAATCCCTGACGCGAGTCATACATGAGGTCATGCTGTCGCGCTCTATTCTGCGTCACGGTGACCCCCACGTGCCGGGTGATCCGGGAGCGGTGCTCGAATACCGGAAAGACTTCGCGCTGGTCTGGCTGATGGCCAGCAACCGGACTCCACTCACCGAGTTGGAGGATCAGCAGATCTTCTATGTGGTGCGGGGAGAAGGAAGGCTCGATACGGATCGAGACTATTGGGACCTCAAGCCGGGTATTGCGGTGCTCATCCCACCGAAGGCTCGTCACCGATTCTCCAATGACGGGAATGAGTCGCTCGAAATGCTGCGGTTGGTTTGGGAGAATCCGCCGGGGGTCATCCCGCGATCCGACATCCTGGTTCGCGACGTGAACGCCCTGCCCTTCGCCGAACAGAACGCCCACTGGAGCTACATGGCGAAGAACCTGTTTCACCCGAACGACGGTCTGCATCCGAATGAGAAGATCCTGATCGTCTACCTTCCACCGATGTCGATTGGCTCGCCGCACGCTCATGTGCCCCACTGGGAGGAAGTGTGGACGACGTTGCCGCCTGGGGAGGGCTCGTATCTGCAGCTTGGCAGCGAAACGCGAGAGTGGGGTGCATACAGTGGCTATCTGGTGCCACCGAACGCCAGGACCGTCCATTCATCGATGAATATGTCAAAGGACAAGATGGTCGAGTACTTCTACTTTGGGCGGTATACGCAGCCGGCGCCGAATCCCGAAGACGAGCCGTCGGTCGCACCGACGCCGCTACCATAGCCGCGACGCGGTTGCGATCAGACTTCGTCGTACAGGGTGACCGGGTAGTCCTGGATCGACGCGAGAGTCCGCTCGAGCGGCGGCCACACGCGCTGATGGCCCGGTGAGGCGATCCACTGCTGGCGCAGTTCCTCGTTCTCGAACTCCAGTTCGAATCGGTAGTTGTGGCCCGCTGGCGCGCTGCCCTGAAGCACCGCGCGTCGCTTGAGCATCTTCACCCGCATGTATCCCTCGTGCTTCACGGCTTCGGGCACGAACTGGTTGTGGAACAGGTCGATCATTTCTTGCTCACGGGACGGGTCGACGGCCATCTCCACGTAGAGCCGAATGTGCTTCGTCTGCGCTCGTGCAGACGTCGACAACCGGCTGATGCCGAGCGCCGCCGCGGCGGCGCCCGCCAGGGACTTCAGAATCCCTCTTCGATTCATGTCTTCCTCCGTCACGAGCACCTAAGGCCGCCGGTTACCGCCGGACATGAACTGAATCTTCGTGTTCATGTCCTTCGCGACACCCATGACCAGCAGTTCCAGCGGTTCTGACCCGGTGTTGCTGAACGAGCTCGTTTCGTTCAGGCCCACCGGAATGGCGTCCCACTTGGTTGCCGGCGCGGTCTCGGACCCCACGCTAACTGTGCCGGTGCCCGCGAGCACATAGTAGGCCTCGCCGATCGCGTCGTGCGTCAGCGCTGCGGTCGTGGCGCCCGGCGCGACGAGCACGTGGTCTACGTACGCCCACGCGGACGAGAAGGCGGGCGGCCCGAACACGCGACGAAACTGGGCACCGCTCCGTTCAGCCGGGCCGGCCGGCGCAGCTCGACCCGCCCTGTCAGCCAGACGAATCTCAGCTCGATCGAGTGTGACCGCCATGAACGACGGCACCGGGTCGAGGGCCGCACCGACGCGGTCGTCGCCGAGGTCGAACGCGTCAGACACACCCGCGATGCTGCTGGCCTGGAAATTCATCCACTGAATCGTCTGGGAGCTCGAGTTGTAGATGGCATGCGAGTGACCCATCCTGCAGATGACGGCTGCCGGGCCCTCGATCAGGGCCGTGCGGCCGTCAATCGTGAACTGCGCCTCACCGTCCAGAATCACAAACATCTCTTCCACCGTGTTGTGGAAGTGGTGCCCAATGCCGCTGCCTGCGGGGATTGCTCCCCGGTGCAGGAAGTTGAAATGCGGCCCGATGGCGCCGCGGTCGAGCAGGCCCGCGAAGGCCATGTCGCCAGCACCGGCGTGCACAGCCGTCAGCGGACGGTACGTGGACGAGTCGGTGTGGACGATGCGCTGCGCGAGCGACTCCTGGGCCGCGGTCTGCGCCATCGGGACGGCGACGATCGTGGCGACACCCACGAGTGTTGCCAGCAAGACTGTCCGAAGACCATTCGTCATTGGCGTATGCCCTCTGGTGCTGAGGCAGAGTGTGCCGAACCTCGTACGCGACGAGCTAGACCGAGAACTGGAGTAACGAAGAGAGCGGTGGTTGGTCTGCACTCGCCGCCAGGTGCCGCCTACAACGGCTCGAACAACCCAAACGTGAACACATCGGCACGCGCAACGATCGTCACGTATTGCTTGCCGTTGCGCGCCCACGTAATCGGCGAAGCGTCGATCGTCTGACCCACGTTGAAATGCCACAGATACTTGCCGGTCCTGGCGTCGAGCGCGATCAAATGCTTGTCATCGTCGCCTGAGAATAAGACACCGCCGGCGGTCGAAAGGGTGCCCGCCCAGGAAGCCGTGGGTCCCGTCAGTGGGTATTCCCAAGCGCGCCTGCCCGTCGCCGGGTCGATCGCCCGAATGATGAACTGACCATCAAGCCGCGGCTGGCGCTCGGCACCGGTCCCGGCGAAGCCGATTTTGGGTTCAGGCTCCCTCGCAGAAGACGTGAAGAGGTCGCAGGCCTCCATCGTCATCACGTAGTGAAAGCCGGTGTCCGGGCTATACGAGTCGGCCATCCAGTTCGCGGCACCCCAGACCGTCGGACACACCACCCTGCCATCAGGAGAAGGCACCATTCCCTCGATCAGGACTGGGCGGCCGTTCTCGTCGAGCCCCGAAGCCCAGGTCAGCTTGTCGACAAATGCATTGCCGCGGAGGAACTTGCCGGTCTCGCGATCGAGCACGTAGTAGAAGCCGTTCCGGTTGGCTTGCACGACGACGTTCCGCATCTGACCGTCGATCTCCAGATCCAGCAGCAACGGCGGTTCCTGGGCGTCCCAGTCCCACACGTCATGCGGCGTGAATTGGAAGTACCATTGCATCTCGCCGGTTGCGAGATCGACAGCGATCAGCGAATCGGAGTACAGGTTGTCGCCGGGCCGGTCGCCGCCGTAGAAGCCAGGCCAGGGGTTGCCGGTTGGCCAGAAGAGCCAGTCCAACTCCGGATCATAGCTGCCGGGCATCCAGGTGGCCGCACCGCCCCAGGGCAGCGTCTTCGGCCCCCAGGTATCTGCCCCGAAGTCGTCGTTGCCGGGAATCGTCCAGAGCTTCCACAGTTGTTCCCCTGTCTCGGCCGAAAGGGCGGCGAGAAACCCGCGGATACCGGAATCGCCGCCCGAAACGCCCACGATCAGCCGGTCCTTGATCGCCACCGGTGCCATCGTGCAGAAGTAGCCGTCCTTTGTGTCGGCGTAGGGTTCGTCGAAGATGGCCGCTCCTGTCAGCCGATGGACTGCGACCAAGTGGCAGTCGGCGGTGACGAAATATACCCGGTTGCCCAGGATCGCCGCTCCCCGATTCTTGCGTCGCAGCTCGACATCGGGGCGCGAGTAGACCCAGATCGTCCGTCCCGTCACGGCGTCCAGGGCATGCACCTCGTTGGAGTTCGTGATGTACATGATGCCGTCGTAGACGATCGGATACGTGCTGAGGCTGGCCGCCTCCGGCACGTGATAGACCCACTTCGGCACGAGGTTGTCGGCGTTCGACACGTTGATCTGCTTGAGCGGACTATGGCGATTCGCCGAGTAGTCGCCCATGAACGTCAACCAGTTTTCATTCGGCGCCTCGAGGATGTCCTCGTACCGCACTTGCGCCCCAATCGGTAAGGCGATCAACGCCGCGGCGATCCAAACAACTGCCATGCGGTTCACTGTAAATTGCCTCCCTCGGCCGTTTCGACGGGCCGCACGCTCTGTCGGCTCAAGAAGGCTAGCAGATTCTGGATTTCGGCTTCGCTGAGCCGTTCTGAGTAATTGGCCGGCATCCAGGAGCTCTCGCGGAACTCCAGCGTCACGTCCGCCCTGTTCAACAGATACAGCCTGCCGTCGCGGCCCAAGACCTGGATTGCGTAGTTGGAATGGTTTTTCGCGACGCCGCGAATCGCGGTCCCGTCCTTCAGGGTCAAGATCACCGGGTCGAAGCCTTCGGTGAAGCGCTCGTTGGGGTCGAGGAGGCTTTCGCGGATTTGGGCCACGCTCCGAGTCACACCCAGATTCGAGAGGTCCGGTCCGATGTATCCGCCATTGCCTCGGATCATGTGGCAGTCCGTGCACCCGCCACTCCCGTAGAATAACGCCTCGCCTGCCTCCACGTTCCCCTCGACGTTCTGGCGAATGGCAGGGGCCGATAGGCTCCACACGAAGGCCGTGATCTGCCACACCGTCTCCTCCTCGAGAGGCGACGGCGGCATGCCACTGCCGGGGATGCCGTTCTTGATCGTGTGGAACAGCTCATCACCGCTGGCTCGAGCATTGAGCCCGGTCTGCAGGCTGGGCCCGCGTCCCCCTTCACCGGTGACACCATGGCAGCTGCTGCAGACCAGTTCGTACTGTTCCTGACCCGCGCTGACAGCTTCGGCGTTTCCGATGTACCGTTCCGACACCGTCGCGCCCCCCGCATTGTCGGGGTCGGCGTCCTGGGCGAACGAGGCCGTGGCAGCCAACAGAAGGACGCTAATCAATCTCATGCTGTCTCTGAAATGTCCGTTTGCCGAGGGAGGCGTGGATGTTATCCTCTGCCAAGGCGGAGGGCAACCTCACCAAGAACGGCGCGCGGTTCCTGCACAACTTCGGGACCAGGGCACGCTCTCTAGCAACACCACGGGTTCCCAAGACATGGTCAGCGGCTGTTTCAGAGGCGGTCTCGGTCCGTGCCAAGTCGAGCGAGGCGAAGCCGACGCCAGAGACGAAACCGCCGCAACAAGAGCAATCGTAGGGGGCCAGGTATGACACGGTGCTGTTGCGTAGCCCTCGCGGGCGCGGGTCTCTGGTTGACCGCTTGTGGCGGCGCCTCGGCGCCGCCCAACACTAACGCTGACGCCGCCGCGGGCCTCGACACACCGACCCGAGCCGCGACGGCACCACCCTACCGGGTCTACGTGACCAACGAAGGTTCGGGCGACCTGACGGTTATCGCCGGCGGCACGCACGACGTGCTGGCTACGATCCCGCTCGGCAAGCGCCCGCGCGGCATCAAGGTCGGCCCCGGCGGGAACCGACTGTTTGTGGCGCTGAGCGGGTCGCCCCCGGCGCCGCCTGGCGTAGACGAGGACACACTACCGCCGCCGGACCGATCGGCCGACGGTATCGGGGTTGTGGATCTGACCGAACAGCGGGTCGTGAAGGTGCTCGACGCCGGCACCGACCCAGAGCAGGTGGCGGTCAGCCCGGACGGCACTCGGATCTTCGCGGCCAACGAAGACGCGGCGCTGGCAACCATTGTCGAGATTGCGAGCGGCAAGATCGTCGCCGAGCTGCCGGTAGGGGGCGAACCGGAAGGGGTCAGCCTGAGTCCAGACGGCCGCTTCGTCTACGTCACATCAGAGAACGACAGCCAGGTCTCGGTCATCGACACGGCGGGGCTAGAAGTAGTCGCCGTGTTCGACGTCGGCGCCCGACCACGCTCGTCGGCGTTCTCGCCCGACAGCACACGCGCGTACGTCACCGCCGAGAACGGCGGCACGGTCTCGGTGGTCGACACGGCCACGCACGCCGTCATCGACACGATTGAGTTAACCGGCGAGAGCGTGCGCCCAATGGGCGTGGTCGTCTCGCCTGACGGGATGCGGCTCTACGTGACGACGGGTCGGGGTGGGACAGTGGCCGCCATTGATCTTGTCTCGGGCAAGGGGATCGCTTCGGTCGAGGTCGGCATGCGACCCTGGGGCATCGCACTGACCGCGGACGGACAGTATCTCTACGTCGCCAACGGACCGTCGAACGACGTCTCGGTCGTCGAGACGGACACGCTTATGGTCGTCGCCACGATCTCCGCGGGCGAGCGCCCGTGGGGCGTCGCCATTGTCGAATGACCTGAAGACAGACCGTCACACATCAAGCATCGAACATCAATCACGGCTTCACCAGTGAGCCATCCATGCCCCGTACCGTCGTCCAATCGGATACTCGATGATCTTCAGTCAGCGGATACTTGGCCACCATCGTTTCGTCGAGATCAATGCCCAGCCCGGGCTGCGGTCTCCTTCACCACCACGAGCGCTAGCTCCTGGTCGGCGATGACCGTCCACAGGCGGCGGTTTTCCAGCTCCAGGGCCTTCAGTCGCTTCAGGTGATCCACGCGTAACCCCCCGTATTCCTTACGCCACCGGGAGTACGTCTGCTCACTCGTGCCGAGCTTGCGCTAGACCTCGGCGGTGGTCTGCCCTCGAACGAGCTCGACTTCGGCCTGGCGCAACTTGGTGATGATTGGCTCCGGCGTGTAGCGTTGTCTCGGCACTTCCAGCTCCCTTTCGACCCAAAATCCTCTCCCTAGTTTTGGACCGGTTTGAGGGGGCAAGGGCATTGAAACGCCTGCCAGCCAGCGCTAGGATCGGCTTTTACACGTGCCGGCGGCGAGACCGAGGACGACGGGTGGACAATCGTGACGATCAATTCGAACTCAGTGACCTTTTCGAATGACACTATGGGGAACCAACCGCCTACGAATGGCGTGCCCTCAGGTTTGAGGCGGAACTAACCCGATGAGGACAATATCGTTCCCTGTACTTCTTGGTGTCGGCGCTCTGGTCTGCGACTTTGTAGGGTTCGCCCAGGAGGATCTGGTCAACGCGGCAGGTTTTGAAAACGGCGCGGTATTACTCGAGTACACGAGTGAATATGGCGATCGCTCAGCATCTGAATGGATCGCCCTTGGGCTAATCGATGGCACAACGGAACTTGGCTGGTCTAGCTCGAACGGCGCGGGGTTCCCGCAAGAATTTGTAATTGAACTAGCCCAAACGCATGACATCCAGCAGTTCGAGTTTGAGAACGGCGGAAATGAAGAAAGAACGAACCCAGGCATATCTGCGAGAACGGTCACGGTGCTGGCCGCAACTGAGAGCCGGGACGGTCCGTTCGAAGAAATCTATAGCGGCGATATTTCTACCGAATCGACCAGTGTCAGTCTGGATGCCCCTGTCTCTGCGCGCTGGCTAAAGCTCTCGATAACAGCAAATGGAGGTCATGCGCGTTATACCGAACTCATGGAGTTCAGGGGGTTGGGGGTTCCCACTGGTGAAGAAGCACGGGAACAGACCCGAGTATCCGGCACATACGAGACCAACTGGAACCCGTTCTTCCTGATCGTGGAAGGCAATACGATTCGCGGTTGCTACGACTACGACGATGGGGTTTTTGACGGTTACGCCGCCGGTAGTTTTCTGAATATCGAGTGGCGTGAATTCGGGCCACAGATAGGTAAAGCGGCTCTGGCAATTGTCGAGGATGGTTCGCAGTTCAACGGCTTCTGGTACGAAGATGGCGAACTCAGGGGCACTTGGACGGGTGCGAGAACCGATGACAGTCGGGAACCAGCCTGTGCCGCGAACTTAAAGACCGGGTCCAACCAGGTGAAACTTGCTTTGGACCAAACTGGGCGCGCCGTGCTGTATGGCATCTATTTCGATTACGACTCCGACGTATTAAAGCCGGAGTCTGAACCGACGTTGAACAACCTTCTGGACTGGCTTCGGGATAACCCCGAAGCCTCCGTGGTATTCGATGGGCATACCGACGCTGATGGTTCCGATGAATAC
>DCWO01000099.1:0-4160 GCA_002328865.1 Dehalococcoidia bacterium UBA2160
GCTCTCAGCATGGCGTTCGCCTATGAACAAAGCGATTAATTGCCCGCTGTTACACGCAAGCTCTGTGTAAGGTCGCTGTCACTCGTGGCGGCCTCCCCGCCTCGACGGGTCGAGGCGGGCCCCTGCGGCTTCGTCACCACTCCTCGACGCGGATCACGTTGCCGACGTCAGCAACGACGTCGAGCGCTTCCAGGCGTTCTATTGCCGTTTGCATCGCTGCTTCGGACGACAGGTGAGTCATGAGGACCAGCTCGGCGCTCTGGGCGACCTCGTCGGTCTCCTTCTGTATGGCCGAGGCGATTGAGATGTTCAAGTCTCCCAACACGCGGCCGACCTGGGCAAGGACGCCGGGACGGTCCGCGGTGGTCAATCGGATGTAGTATCGCGTTTCCAGCTCGCTGATAGGCTTGACGCTGACGCTGTCGGACAGCGTGAGGTTGGAAGGCGGTACGCTGTTTCCGGCTACGTTTCGGGCTATGTCCACGATGTCCGCGACGACCGCGCTGGCCGTGGGCATCGAACCGGCGCCCGCGCCGTGAAACAGAAGCTTGCCGGTCAGGTCCGCTTGCACCTCGATCGCGTTGAGGACGCCGTCGACCTTGGCCAACATCATGGATTGCGGGACAAGCGCCGGGTGCACCCGAGCCTGCACTGCTCCGTCAGCTCTTTCCGCAATCGCCAGGAGCTTTATCGCGTAACCGAGCTCGCTCGCATGTAGAAAGTCTCTGGAGGTCAGCTTGGTGATTCCTTCATGATAGACGTCCGTGCCCTTTACCCGAGCGCGGAAGGCGAGCGTCGCCAGAACAGCTAGTTTGTAGGCTGCGTCGATCCCTTCGATGTCGTTGGTGGGGTCCGCCTCCGCGAAGCCCAGGTTTTGGGCGTCTACGAGCGTGTCGTTGAAATCGGCGCCCTCGTTGGCCATTCGCGTAAGAATGTAGTTCGTGGTGCCGTTGATGATCCCGTGAATGTCGATGATCTCGTTGGCTGCCAGATCCCGAAGAAGGGGTGCGATGATGGGCGTCCCCGCGGCGACCGCAGCCTCGAAAAGCACCTGGACGCCCTTCCCTTTGGCTTCTGTCAGGATGTCCGGGCCGTGCCTGGCCATCACCTCTTTGTTGGCCGTGACGATGTGGCGTCCCAACGATACGCTCTTCATTATGTATTCGAGAGCAGGGTCCTGGCCGCCTATCAACTCCACGACGATGTCGATGTCCGGTCGGTCCAGGACTTCCCGCGGATCGGTCGTAATAATGCCGGCTGGGAGCTGATGTGCGCGAGGTCGAGAAGCGTCTCGGACGAGGACGCCCTTGAGCTCTAGCGGGCGACCTACGAGAGCGCTCAGTTGCTCTCGATTGCGATCCAGCACAGTTGCGACGCCGCCGCCAACGACGCCCATGCCCAGGAGACCGATGCCGATCGTGGAATTGCTCAACGTGTCCCGTCCAATCTGCGCGCGCACGCTTGGTCGAGTGCGGGCGTGGGGTATATGGCGCCGGCCGCCTGTCGAGGAGATGTCGCGCGCTTGACGCCGACCGCTAGACGACAGGTTGGCGCCCGGTCATTATGTCAAACCACTCGGTTGGCAGTCCAGGGGACGCAGGGACAGTCGCTGTCACTGGGCGTGGGGGGAGACGGCGTTCGCGCTCCCGTCACGGAGGACTTCTCTAGAGCCCTGGGAGGAACGGGGTCGGGGCAGGCGTCGGGGTTATCATGGTGTTGATGCGGAGTTCCTCGAACACCCAGCCGTAAATCTCCGAGTTGAACACCGCGTATATGTCGTGGTTGGCCCGCTCTTCGTTGAGCCACGTCTGCAGAGCACGCGTCTTCAGCGTGTCCATGTTTTGCGCGCTCAACGGACGGCTGTCGGAATGTTCGGACACCATGAAAAAGTAGAACTGTTGCGGATTGTCGAAATTTGGCGTCAACTCGGACAACTCGCCAGGTTCGAGTTCGAAGAACCTTTGTTCATAATCCTCGATGACTCCCAACGGCACCCAACCGACATCGCCTCCCGCTTGCACGGTCTCGGCGTCGGACGAGAACTCTCGGGCCAGCGCTTTAAACACGGCCCGCAAGTATTCGGGACTCTTGTCGAAGGCGATCGCGTCGGCATACCGGGTCTGCATCACGTCGACTTCGTCGCTGGCGGTCATGAGCATCCGGTGTAAGTACACTTGCTCGTCGACGGCCGGAACCGAGTCGCCGATAAACTGTCTGACCAGCTCTCGCAGAATGGACTTACGAACCAGTTCACGGTGTTCGTCTTTGCTGACCTGGGTGAGGTTGAGATACTGTCGATATCGCTCTTCGAACTCCCGTTGGACCTGCGCTTCAGTCTTGCCAAGGGATTCGGCTTCGGACGGTGTCATAACGGACCGTATCTGGGCATCGACCTGTTCACGGGTAACCGAGATGCCGAGCCTGGGCGCCGCCTGGGCGATCATCTCGTTTTCCACGATCAACTGCAACGCTTCAAATACGTCGTCGCTGTTGCTGATGTTCTGACCCGTGGCCTGGAGAGTGGCTTGCCTCAGGCGCAGCAGTTTGACCATGTCGCCGCGAGTGTAGCTCACCTCGCCCACGCGGACGACTAACTGCCTCGGAGGGAGCACGAATATCATGACGTAGCCAGCGACGATAATGGCCGTGACGATCAACAAGGAGATGCTGATAACCACGAACGCGAGGCGTTGCCTGCGGCGATGCTCTTCCGGCAGTTGCGCGGCCATTCTGCGGCGGTCCATTCGCGCGCCGCTGGGGGGCGCATCTCGCGCGTCTCCTACCAAATTGTCCGCTCCACTGCCTTCAGTTTCGATTTCGTGTCAGGCCGCCGGCTGAGCTCGGGGGCTCTCTACCGGCCAAAGCGAAGGCTGACCCCGCGATGGTCCGGACTGAAAGGTATCAGCGCCAGATGGCGGGCGCGCTTGATGGCCGTGGCCAGGGCCCGCTGATGCTTGGCGCACACGCCGGTCTTGCGCCGTGACTCCATCTTGTAACGGTCGGTGATATATCTTCGGAACCGGTCTACATCCTTGTAGTCGATGTACTTCACATGGTCTACGCAGAAGGAGCAGATCTTTCGGCGGGCATAATACCTTGGCCTGCCGCGTCGCCCTCCTGCGCCGGGCCTGCCGCCGCCTGGTCTGCCGCCGCCGCCACCCGGCCTACCGCCCGGACCGCCGCCTGGCCGTCCGCCGGGGCCACCGGGGCCGCCTGGTCCGGGTCGAGGGGCCGCGCCTTCGGGTCGGGCGCCGGCGGGAGGTTGTGTCGTCATTATGTTCACCTAACTACGGAATACGTCCGTTGCGATCTTATTGGATGTCTTTCCGCAGTTTCTGCGGGGATCGTCGCTGCGATCGACCCCCGCTCTAATTACGCGATACGCCGATCGGTGGAAATTTCGTAAGTGCTACCAGGGCAGGTCTTCCGCGTCGTCCGCGGGAGGACCATCTGGCGGAGGATCGCCTTGATATCCCTGGCCCCCCTGCGACCTTGGTCCGCCTTGTTCGCCGCCACCACCGCCGCTCAGGAACACCACACGGTCAGCGTTAATCTCAAGACTGGTCCGATTTTGACCGTCTTGGCCCTGCCAGCTGCTGGTGCTCAATCGGCCTTCCACGTACACCTGTCGCCCTTTGGTCAGAAACTGGTTGCACTGTTCGGCGAGTTGACGCCAGGCGGTTACCCGGAACCACTCCGTTTCGTCGCGCTGGTCTCCGGAGGCGGTCGTGTATCTCCGATTGGTGGCTACGCTGAAGCTCGTAACCGGCACGCCGCCTGATGTGTAGCGCATCTCTGGGTCGCTGCCCAGGTTGCCTATAACGAGCATCTTGTTTAGCCCGCCCATTGTCGCGCTCCTTCCGTGAGGTCTACCGCTCGGATTCTGCGTCGTCTGACTGCGTGGAGTCATCGCCGCTTGCTTCTTTGTCCGCCGAATCAGCCTCGGCGACCGGTGCGTCCTCGACAACACCCTCAGGCTCAGAAGCTTCTTCCTCGGCAACCGTTTCGTCTTCGACAACGGCCTCGGGCTCAGGAGCTTCTTCCTCGGCAGGCGTTTCGTCTTCGACTACCGCCTCGGGCTCAGGAACTTCTTCCTCGGCGACCGTTTCGTCTTCGACTACCGCCTCGGGCTCAGAAGCTTCGTCTTCAGCGACCGGTTC
>DCWO01000099.1:4482-14703 GCA_002328865.1 Dehalococcoidia bacterium UBA2160
CGGTTCGTCTTCGACAACGGCCTCAGGCTCGGTGGCCTCGTCTTCTGCTGCCGGCGCGTCTTCGGCCTCGGCGCGTTCCTCGGCTTCCCGCTCGGTTCGGGCTTCCATTTCAGCCCGTTCCGCGGCGTCGCGCTCTGCTCGGGCCTGGGCCTCCGCCTGCCTTCTAGCCTCTTTTTCCGCCTGTTCTTCCAGAGCCGCCAGGGCTTTCTTGTCCATCTTCATGACGAGATGACGAAGGACGTCCTGCGACGCGTTCAGAGTTCGGTCGAGTTCGACCACACTCTCTGGCCCCATCGTGAACCGGGCCAAGAAGTAGTTCCCCTCATCGAACCGTTGGATTGGGTAGGCTAGCCTGCGGACGCCCCAATTCTCCTGATGGGTGATCGAGCCGCCTTGGTCGGCAACAAACGTTGAGAATCGATCTACTGTGGCGCTGGCCTCAGCCTCGGTTGCCTCGGGGCTGAGCACCATCACGACTTCGTAGTCGCGTATTCGTTGAAAGGTCAATCCGTTCTCCTGTTGCATACGTGAGAAATCCAGGGAATTATAGCATGGTGAATCGGCGAGCTACAACGCGACTGAATCAGGCGTCGCCGCGCTGGCGCTCGGACAGGCCCGGATTGATCCGGACGACGCCGCTGTGCGGCTGGCGGCGTGTCCGACGAGACCAGACCGGCATTGTACCGCGTATTGTAGAATTGCACACGCGGAAGCGGCCTCGAAATGCGGGCCGCGTCATGAGCACAGGCGCGCCATGACGGACTCACGATCCAAACTAACTCGACCTTCAGGGAGACTAACATGGCGGTTACTTCGGACGCGGTGATCATCGGCGGGGGCGTGATGGGGTGCGGAATCCAGTTCAATCTGGCAAAACGCGGCATGGCCAACACTCTGCTGTTGGAACGAGATGTTCTGGCCTCGGGCTCGACGAGCCGCTCCCAGGCAATTCTCAGGATGCACTACTCTAACGAGGTCACGGCCAAGATGGCTTTGGAGAGCCTCAACATCTTCAAGAACTTCGAAGACATCGTCAGCGGCCCGTCGGGTTATGTTAAGACAGGCTACATTATCATCGTCGGAGCGGACGACAGCAAAGCGATGGCCGAAAACGTCGCGATGCACCAACGAATCGGCATCGACACAAACGTCGTGCGCGAAACCGACGTGCGCGAGATCGCTCCGATGTTGGCCGTGTCCGAGGGCGAGGCTTTTGCCTACGAACCCCAGTCAGGCTACGCGGACCCGTATTCGGTGACCACCGGATACGCCCATGCCGCCAGGCAGTTGGGCGCAACAATTCGGGCCGGGGCGCCGGTGACCGAGATCGAGATCACGGGCAACCGAGTCACGGCAGTGCGAACCGCGGAGGAGCGTATCGAGACGCCCATCGCGGTGGTGGCCGCCGGTCCGTGGTCGGGACCGCTTCTGGCGACTGTCGGGGTGGACGTTCCGTTGCGTCCCATTCGCCAACAGGTCGTGATGCTTCAACGCTCGAAAGACGTTGTTGGCGACCACCCAATCATCGGCGACGTGGTGCAGGATCTGTCGGCGCGACCCGACACCGGCGACCTGACGCTGGCCGACAGCTCCGGAGACGGATCACGGGAGGATCCGGACACTTACAACCAGAGCGTCGACATGTCCGCCGTCGAGAAGACATTCACCAAGCTGGTGGCGCGGGCGCCGGACATGGAGCATGCGGTGTTCAAGGGCGGTTGGTCGGGCCTGTTCACTACCACGCCGGACTGGCATCCGATCCTGGACCGCGTAGACGGCATCGACGGCCTCTACTGTGCGATCGGATTCAGCGGCCACGGCTTCAAGCTGTCGCCGATGATCGGGATGGCGATGTCAGAGCTCATCACCGAGGGCGAGGGCGTCAGCGTGGACATCTCCATGCTGAACCTGAAGCGCTTCGCCGAAGGCAGGCTCATGCGGTCCAGGTACGCGATGCAGGTTCTGGCGTAAGACTCAGTCTTCGACCTCGATGATCGCCTCGATCTCGACCGGTATGCCGTTGGGCAAGCCCGCCATGCCGACCGCCGAGCGCGCGTGCCGGCCCTTGTCGCCGAAGACCTCGACCAAGAGATCGGAGCATCCGTTGGCCACGGCGGGCTGTCCCTTGAAGTCCGGGGCGCTGTTGACCATGGACAGCAGTTTGACGACCTGCTTGACTCGGTCGAGGTCGCCGAGAACGCCCTTGATTCGGGCCAGGATGTTGATGCCGACTAACCTGGCCGCCTCGTATCCCTCTTCCGCGGTCATGTCGTCGCCGACCTTGCCGATGGGCGTCGTGCCGTCGGCCCGCGCCGCGGGCCCCAGGCCGGATAGGTACAGCAGGTTCCCGGTGCGGACCGCCGGCACGTAGTTGGCGACCGGCGACGGCGTCGGAGGCAGTTCGATTCCCATGCTGGCCAGCTTGTCATCGATTTCAGACATGCAACACCTCTCGATTCGAGCATCGGCCGCATGATGCGGCCCGTCGCATTCTAGTGCATCGGACGGCATTATCACACCGCGCGAGACCCTGGTATGATGTCGCCACCCTCGCAAGAACACTGACCATCGGAGGTTCACAATGGCGGAGCGAGACGCGTCAATCCGGCTTACGGGCATCAACCACCTGACTTACACCGTCAAGGACAAGGACCGCGCACTGCGATTCTGGGAGGACGTGCTGGGAGTCAAGCAGATTCCGAGCCAGGTCGAAGCCACGCACCTGTATTGGCTGCAACTCCCCAGCGGCGCGATGGTTCACCTCGTCGAGCATGAAGACGCGCCTTCGATGCCGTCGCATCACGGCGCCTTCGAGGTCGACGATATCGACGCGGCTTTCGCCCACATTCGCGGGAAAGGCATCGAAACCTCCGAGATCACGACGCGCGGAGACGGCCAACAAGAGTTCAAATTCGACGACACCGAAGGCAATCGAATCGAGATATGCACCAAGTCCGGCTTCGGTGTTCTTGTGTGAGGCGGTCGACCGCAACGAACAACCGAAATCTGCAACAGACGAGGGTGATTCTGGCCTTCTCGACCTCGACGAGGTACGGACGTAGGGCTGGTATACAATATTCTTCATGATGTTGACGAAACGGGGCGCGATCCCTTGGCAGCGGTGACGATATACACGGACGGCGCGTGCACCGGCAACCCCGGGCCCGGCGGGTACGGGACGTACATGATCTTCGGCGGTCACAAGAAAGACCTCAGCGGCGGCTACCGTCGGACGACCAACAACCGCATGGAGCTGATGGCGGTGATAGAGGGGCTCAAAGCGCTCAAAGAGCGTTGCGAAGTGACGTTGTACAGCGACTCGAAGTACGTCGTCGACGCGATAAACCTGGGCTGGGCCAAGCGCTGGAAATCCAGGGGATGGAAACGGGGCAAGAACGAGAAGGCCCTCAACCCCGACCTGTGGGACGAGCTGCTGACCCAACTCAGCCGCCACGACATCGAGACCAAGTGGGTCCGGGGCCACGCGGGCAACGAGGGCAACGAGCGAGCCGACAGGTTGGCGGTCGCCGCCGCGCATGGCGAAGACCTGGCGATCGACACGGGTTACGAGGGCGGCGCGCTCGCTTCGGGAAATCGAATGCTCTGACGACCGGCGGAGATGAGGAGTGACGTCGCGGCGCACATTCGGTTCGAGATCTCCCGGCGTCGCCACAGCACTGGAGCAAGGATAGACCGTCATGGCAGACACCAACAGCGAGAACAATCCCGCGCTGACTCACGTCGATGAGAGCGGCAAGGCTCAAATGGTCGATGTTGGGCAGAAGCCGGACACCGACCGCGAGGCCATCGCGCGCGGCGCGGTAACGATGCAGCCCGCGACATTGGCCCTCATCGAGTCCAACGGCTTCAAGAAGGGTGATGTGCTGGGCGTGGCACGCCTGGCCGGGATCATGGGCGCCAAGCGCACCTCCGATCTCATCCCCCTCTGCCATCCGCTTCCCCTCACCAATGTGTCGGTCGAGTTCGAATTGGACTCCGACAGGAACTCGGTGGACATCACAGCCACTGCCAGCACCACCGCGAAGACCGGGGTCGAGATGGAGGCGATGACCGCCGTCAGCATCGCGGCTCTGACCGTCTACGACATGTGCAAGGCGGTGGACCGCGGCATGCGGATCGAGGCCGTCCGGCTCGTGCGTAAATCAGGCGGCAGGAGCGGGCTGATCGAGCTCGAATAAGGGCGCGACCCGCAGAACTCCCAGACGAAATTCCCTGGACGGCGAACCATGCGATCGATTGAGTCTATATGCGCGACAGCCGGCGAGGACGTGCCGTCCGACACGCGACCGCTGACGGCGCCGATCTACCAGAACTCCGTCTTCGAGGTCGACAGCCTCGAACAGATCGACGCGATCTACCGCGGCGCTACCGATGGATATCTGTATTCCAGGGAATTCAATCCCAACGTGATGATCCTCGAGGACGTGATGGCGCAGCTCGAAGGCGGCGACGACGCGGTGGCGTTCTCATCCGGCATGGCGGCGATTGGCGGCACGTTGCTGTCGTTGGTCAAGGCGGGAGACCGCATCGTGGCCGGTTCGGATCTGTACGGCGGGACGAACGTGCTGCTGCGACAGCACCTCAGCAGACTCGGCGTCGAAACCGAATTCGTCGATTTCTGCGATCTGACGGCCGTCAGACGCGCGTTTGACGATCAACCCGAGCTGGCCCTGATCGAGTCCATAACTAACCCGCTGCTCCGAATGCCCGACATCAAGGCGATAAGCAAGATTGCCGCAATGCCGGGCGTGAGGATCGTCGTGGACAACACGTTGGCCACGCCATTGCTCATGAGACCGTTGCGCCTCGGCGCGGACGTGGTTCTGCACAGCACGACGAAGAGCCTGGGCGGACACTCGGACGTGACGGGCGGCGTCGCGGTCGCAAACTTCGATCTCACGATGGACATCCATCAGTCGGCCCGAGTCTGGGGCTCGGTTCCGGACCCGTTCGCCGCTTGGCTCACTGTGCGGGGGATTCGTACCCTTCCGCTGAGAGTGGATCGGGCTTGTGAGAACGCCATGGCGGTCGCCCAGTTTCTCTCCGCGCGACCTGAGGTCAGCCAGGCGCACTACCCGGGCCTGCCCGACCATCCACAGCATAAGCTGGCGCGCAAGACCCTCGGCGGACGGTTCGGCTGGATGATCTCGTTCGATCTGGCCGGCGGCCTGCAAGCAGCCTCGTCCTTCGTCAAAGCTCTCGAGATGATCAAGCTGGCCCCGAGCCTGGGCGAGACCCGGACGACGATATCGCACCCGGCCAAGACCTCCCACCGTTCGTTGTCGCCGGAGGAGCGGGTCGAGCTCGGAATTGGCGACGGCCTCATACGAATGTCGTGCGGCATAGAGTCGGCGGCTGACATCGTTGCGGATATCGAACAGGCTCTGAGGAAGACATGACGGTGGCGCGTCGGTCGAGCGAGGGCATCCGGTTCGATTCGGACTGCATGGGTTACATCCAACCCTGGACGATCGAATGGCGACGGCTCGAATACACGGGCGAGGTTTTGGTCGTCGGCGATCTACGCGCTGGCGATTTGGCGCCGCTTCCCGATGACGTCAGCTTCCGAATCATCTTCTCGAACAAGGGCTTAAAGCCCAGAGATCGCCCTGGCGACAGTCGCACGGTCCTGGCGGTTCCCCGTTTTCGATACGACCCGGTTGCGGACACTGATCGCACCATGGGTCCGCGGACGGTCTCGGCGCCGACAAGACCTGGCGCCGCCGAATTGCAGCAAATTCTGGCAGATCAACGAAGGATCGACGCCGCGAACTTGCGGGACAGGATCGTGGAAGGGTACGCAAACGGACGGCTCTATGCGTACCCAGGCGTCGAACTCTCCCCGAGCGACGTGTTCCAGTCCGATTCCACCGAAAGCTGTGTGACCGCCGTTGCGAGCCGACTCCTGTCTCTGGCCTATCTCGACAGGCTTTTCGATGAAACGGAGTTCCCCGGCGCCCTGGACGGCGATGCATTGGCCAAGTTGCATGCGGGCCTCTTCCGCGCCGACGTTGATGCGGCCGATGCGGTGCTCGGGTACGGGCCGGGACTCGGACTCGTGACAGCGGACGGCGAGGCATCGGACGACTTGGCTTGTGCGGCCCACGACATCATCACGGTCGAGGTCGAATCGCATCAGGGCGCGGCGCCTGCTCGCGACATCGTTGACCGATTGGTTTGCGAGCACGGGTTAAGCCGATCACTCGCGATGTTCTACCTGTTGTCCTTCGTCCGACAGTTCCGCGCCGAAATCCTGCTGGTCGATGCTCATGCCGTGCTCACGCCGTCAGGCGATCCCTTCGTCGGTGACCGGATCACGTGGGATCTTGTCGGCGAAATCGCGTTCGCGGAAACGCTGCTCGACCAACTCGGTGAACTGCGCCTGAATCCGGCGCCGGCCTGGGGCGCCGCGCTGCCCTACGCGTCAGCCCTGTTCAACGCGCTGGAGCCGGAGCACTTCGACCCGTCGAGGGAGCGCGACGAGACGCTTCTCGTGGAAAGCCTCGGCGCCTTGCGCGATGAAGTCGCGCGGACTGTTGATGCGCTAGAAGCGCTGTCCGAAGCCTTCCCCGACGATGTTCACTCGCACGGCGTGGAGGGTTTCGATCGACTGGTGCATTCCGTCAACCACACCGAGTTTCTCGCCAGCGCCCGAGATGTTTTCGGCCATCCGACCGCTTTGACCGAGGCTTTGAACTCGCTAACCGTGGCTCGGCGCCTGGCCGATGTGGTCGACCAGATCACAGACGCGAAAACATACATGGAACAGATGACGTTTGGGAGGCGACACTCCGGTCTCGCGCTTGAACACGACACGCTGGCAGCGCAATTGCATCCCTCAAACCTCCGAGCCAACCCCGCCCTGTGGGGTTCGATCGAGGAGAACGTCAACAGGCTGAAAGGCCGGTACGCCAGGACGTACACGTCCCATCACCGCTCCTACCATCAACAGGCTCGGTCTCTGGCGAAGGAGCTGGAAGGGCGCGCGCAAAGGGTCGAGGCGCTGGCTCTGCTCACGGAGATCCCCGGCCTGGGACCTCCCGTCGGCGCCAACGTTCAGACCGCCCACCGAAACCTGCTTGCTGCGTTGCGCGAATGCGACTCGCTGGAAGCTTCCGTACTCGACTCCGCTCCGTATTGCGGCGGGTGTCTATTGCCGTTGTCGGAGGACATCCCGTCCGAGAACGCCGAAAATCTCTTCGACGGCATGGACTCGGCGATGCGCCAGTATAATCGACGCCTTGGCACAAGGGCCATCCAACTGGTGCTGGCGAACCAATCGCGGGAGCAGTTGGAGCAGTTCATCAGGCTGCTTCAGGTGGCCGATCCGTCGTCCCTCGAAAACGCCCTTGACGCCGATGTGGTAGCCTTCCTCAGGCGGTTCATGAACTAAGCGTTATTGCCCCCCCGACGCCCGTCCGGCAACCTCGATCTGAACGTCGCGCAAAACAATGCCTCGATTCAAATTCAACATATTCAAACCCCTCGTCAGATCGCGCCAAAGCCAAGAGCCGCCGGGACTGATCGTCGTCGGTTTGGGCAACCCCGGTCCCGAATATCAGAAGACGCGGCACAACGCCGGGTTCTGGTGCATCGATCTCCTGGCCCGACGTCACGGCATAAAGATCGCAAGAGGCCATCGGACGACGCGTCTGGGAGACGGCGACATCGCGGGCCAACGGGTCGTGCTCTCCAAACCTCGCACATTCGTCAACCGGTCGGGACAGGCGGCGAATTACCTGCTCGCCAGGTACCGCGTGAAGCGGGACCGTCTTCTGATCGTCTGCGACGACACCGCGCTTCCGCCGGGAAAGATCAGGCTCCGGCTGGAAGGCAGCGCCGGAGGACACAACGGCATCAAGTCGATCATCTCGGCGTTGGGCACGCAAGAGTTCGCCCGTCTGCGAATCGGCGTCGGCCAGCCCGAGTCGAACGCGGATCGGATAGACCACGTCCTGGGCGAGCTCCCGCCCGAAGACAAGCGTCTGGTCGACGACGCCGTCCACCGTGCCGCCGACACCGTGGCAACGATGTTGTCCGAAGGCGTCACCGAGGCGATGAACCGGCATAACTAGGTTCTCGCTGCACGTTGCCGACGCCGCCGCCGATGCGGACGAGCTTTTTGCACGATCCCCGATCGAAGCATATGCTGCAGGAGCAAACCTACCGGATAAGCTCGCAAGGAACTCGAATGCCACTTCTCCTACGCTACAAACGAGGCAAGATGCGCGACAACGGGCGTCCGATCTTCACCAAAGAGGAACTGAAGAAGATCATCGAAGACGCGGGCGGCCCGGCTGCAATATACGCGAGCCTGAAGATTTTCACGGAGCGTTCGAACCGAATGTTCGCGGCGATGGAAAGATTGACGGAACAGTACCCCCACAAGTGGGGTTCAATCCTGGACAACGGCGAGCTTTGCATCGGTGATACTCGGCGAGATGTCATGGATCAACTTGAGAAAGCAGGCCAGACCGGGACACCTGTCATCAAGTATTTAGACCCTGACCCGCCACTGATGATCATCTGATGTCGTTTTGATCAAAGGCGCCTTCGACCCATACTTGCGACCGTTCATCTTGAGCCGCGTCATTATCCCCAATTTGCGCGTCGATGATGAGTTTGAATTCTTGATCGACACCGGTTCCGATGCAACCGCCGTCCACGTCCCCAACGCACAACCTGTCGGAAATTACGACGACGGCGCGACTACCAACATAGAACTAGCCGGCATCGATAGCGACCATGAGTACTTCGTCGAACAGGGCATCCTGTTGTTCACGGATGGGACGCTTGTCAGAGGATACGCAATGGAGTTGGCGATTGCGCATCCTTCAACACTCGACACGGCTCTACCGTCGATCATAGGTCGACCTCTGATTAACAGATGGCGGATGAGATACGACCCGTGGGGAAGCCATCTGGAAGTAATCGCGAAGGATCCCGATATCTCGTTCAGAGGCAGCGTCGAGGATATTCCCAGGCAATTTTGACACTGGTGATTAACGTGCGGGCCAATCAAGGCGCGGTCTACGGTCCGACCGCTTGCTGTTCACATCCGACGACAACGCACTCCCGCTGGGCAACATCAGGCTCCGCCCCGAAGGCAGTTCTGGCGGCCATCGCGGCATCAAGTCGATCATCTTTTCGCTGGGCACGCAATAGTTCGCCCGTCTGCGAATCGGCGTCGGCCAGCCCGAGTCGAGCGCGGATCGGATAGACCACGTCCTCGGCGAGCTCCCGCCCGAAGACAAGCGCCTGCTCGACGACGCCGTCCACCGCGCCGCCGACACCGTGGCAACGATGCTGACGGATGGCGTCACCGAGGCGATGAACCGGCACAACTAGGGTCTCGTTGCACGCAACCGCTGGCGACATCGCTGTAGTTGAGCATTTGGCACGGACTGCTCACGTCATGTATACTTAATTCACCATCCTTTTCCCATCGTGCGGCGATTGCAACTATCCCGATCACCGACTCTGCAAGCCCATCCGCGGCGAGAATGGGATACACCTAACATTTGATTAACGCGGTATTCGGTCAATGAATCATTTGGCGCGATACTTGAGCCATCAGTCATTGGGAAAATCAGCAATGAGGTCATGTGCCGATGTTGGAATCTCTTGTCGACGCGTTATCACCGTTCAATGCAAAAGATCTGTTGTCGAAGATTGGTGCATTGCATCTGATGCCAGAAAACGCAGGCCGAGCAATGAGTCTGGAATGCCTGGCACACATTGCCGCTGCAAAACCATGCGAAGAGTCTGCACCGGCGATCTCTGCGAATCGGTTTCGCGAATTGGTGAACACCCATCTTGGGTTGTCTTCGGAACCGGGAAAACATGACGACCCTCCTGAACACGTGTTCACTGAGGAAATCGTATTTCACGGTGGATCATACGTGGTCTTCCCTGGACCGAATGCAGACGTAGCCGAAACTCTCCGCTGGCTTCTCAAAGCCATTAGCCTCAGCAAAACCCCAGTTGGTACGAGGAACTTTCGCGACAATGTCATCAGACTCGCGGTAACTTGCTTGTCAATTTCACATAACATTGCAAGAAGGGCGAACGTAGCTCGGGGTGTCGTTGCGGATCAAGGAAAAGATCATGACATATCCGTTCCGTTCTCCAAGTCTCTGTCTGAACTTTCTTCCACCGTCCAAATCGATCAAACTGACCTAGTGTCCTGTCTCTGAAATG
>DCWO01000148.1 GCA_002328865.1 Dehalococcoidia bacterium UBA2160
GTCCTTTTCTAAGATACAAGAATGACGGCATTTGGAGCGCCGTTGCTGTCATATGCATTGTCCGCCCTGCGGACTTAACGTTGCTCAGGGCGAACGGATGGGCGCCTGGCTCACCACAGCCGATGCTCGCATTGGCGGCAATGGCGACAAACAGATCAAGCGGCGCCGACCGATCGGGGTCATTCTGATGTTTCCGCCGAAGGCTCAGCATCGCGAGAAGCGTTGAGCACGGATTATTGAGTTGATGACCATAACGGCCGGAGCACCGGGCGTCCTTCGCCGAGCCTCCCGATCACTCGCCCAGCGCGTTCAATCGATCCAACACCTCTGGCGGCAGAACCACGTCCGTGGCCGAGACGTTGCTTGCGACCTGCTCAGGCCTCGATGACCCGACGATCACGGACGTGACTTCTGGCTTGGATAGAGTCCAGGCCAGCACGATTTGCGGGACGCTCGCGCCCAATTCGGACGCGACTGTCCTGAGCGTTTCGATCATCCGGAACGTCGAGTCGTTCCAGTACGTGCCTTTGGCCCGCGCCGCGTGGCGTGAGGCCATGTGGCTGTCTTCCGGAGGCTGCACCTTCGCGTCGTAGGTTCCGGTCAGCACCCCGCCCATGAACACCTGGTAGGGAATTACCGACACCTGCTGGTCGAGGCACGCCGGGAACAGTTCCGTCTCGATGTCGCGCTTGGCGAAGTTGTACTCCGGCTGCACCGACTCGAACCGTTCGTAGCCGTGCTTGTCGCTGGCCCACAGCGCGCGCATGAGTTGCCATCCAGCGAAGTTCGAACAACCCAGGTAGCGAATCTTGCCCTGGCGAACCATGTCGTCGAGCGTGCGCAGCGTCTCCTCGATCGGCGTGTCGGGGTCCCAGTAGTGCACCTGGTATAGGTCGATGTACTCGGTGTCCAACCTTCGAAGGCTGTCCTCGACGGCTTGGGTGAGGTGTTTGCGTGAGAGGCCGACGTCGTTGGGGCCGGGGCCGGTCGCGATGAAGCCTTTCGTAGCGATGACGAAGTCGTGCCGGTCCGCGTGAACCGCCCGGCCGACGACCTGCTCCGACATCCCAGAGTGATAGGCGTCGGCCGTGTCGATGAAGTTGACGCCATGCTCGCGTGCAGCATCGACCACGCTGAATACTCTCCGGTCGTCGACGTACCCTTCACCGAACATGTTCGTGCCGAGGCATATCTCGGAAACTTTGAGGCCTGAGCGGCCGAGTCGATTGTATTGCACTTCGAGTCAACCTCCGGCTGGCTTTGGTCGCCGCGGGGACGAGCAGTCGGCAGACTTGGCCGATTTGGCCGTCAACGAAACATGTTGTGGAGCCGGAGCATCTGGGGCCCCACAGGCATCCGTTCGTGTCATGCGACCAGATTCTTCACCTGCGGGTTCAGAATGACATTGATTGGTCGCGCTACGTATTCAGTTTATCGCCATAACAGCCAGAGCGCCTGTAGTTGCCACAGGCAGATCCGTCGCAAGTTCGGCGCCCTCGCCTCAGACAGGGTCGTCAGCCCTGATTAGGACACCGTCTTCGTCGAAGCCTGGGACGTTCATTTGCACTTTTGGCTCGGCGCCGTTGAGCTGGATCTCCATCGACATGGACTCGCCGGGGTTAGGGCGACCCGGGGAGTGCCCCAACGGAATGATCTCGGTTCGCAGCCAGCCAGGTTGCAGCTCCAGCAGTCCGACGGTTCCGAGTCTCAGCTCTTTGTGTCGTGGGAACGTGATCGAGCCGCTGTTTATCATGGCCACTCGATCTCGGTACTCCAGCCGCTCCAGGTGGGTATGGCCGGCAATCATTACGTCCACTTCGCTTGGAAACAGCTTCTGGAGGTCCGCCATCGGACGGAACTGGCCTTCCATGCTGTGGATCATCCCGAGCCGCCAACCTTCGATCTCAAGCATCTGCACTTCTTCACATCGTTGATCCGGAATGGGATCGTTGTTGCCGGTGGAGCATACAACTGGGGCGAACTGCTCCAGCCAGTCCAAAGTCTTGGGCGAAGTCAGGTCGCCGCCGTGGAGAATCAGGTCGACGCTCTCAAAAAACTCGACCGGCTCCGGGCCCAGTTCGTCCAGGTGACGAATCAGATTCGGTAGATGTGTGTCAGATAGCAGTCCGATAATCATGAGGGGCAATATACCGCGCGGACACCGGTGAGTCAATGCGACGCCCGAGCACGTTGACGCGACCTTGACCATATGCTAACTTTGCGGCACCCCAATTGAGAGAGGAGATACGCATGCCTCAACGCAGAGAGGCCGCAATCGTAGGAGTCCACGAGTATCCGCTCAGAGTCGTAGGGCCCGGAACCAGCGCCCTCCAAATCAAGGCTGCATCCGCCAAAGCAGCCCTGGACGACGCTGGACTGTCGTGGTCGGACGTCGATGCGGTATACGACACCGGCAGCCACCAGGGCATCGGCGGGCTCGGGATCTCAGAGTACCTGGGCATCAAGCCCAAGGTCATCGACTCGACCTCGGTGGGCGGCACGTCGTACGAGTTCCACGCCAATCACGCGGCGATGATGATCGCCGCCGGCAAGTGCGAGGTTGCGCTGTTGACCTACGGTTCCACCGCCCACTCGGACAGGCGGGCCATCGGGACGGGCGGATTCACCGGCACGGCGACGCCAAATCCGCAAACCAACATGGAAGCGCCCTGGGGCCTGACGCTGATCAGCAACTACGGTCTGGTCAAACAACGCCACATGCACCAATACGGCACCACCAACGAGCAGTTCGCGGCGATCTCGGTCGCGACCCGCAAGCACGCCATGCGCAACCCCGAGGCCGTGAAGGCCATGACCGACCTCGAGTTCGTCGGCGTCAACGAGCTGTCGATCGAAGACGTGGTCGACTCGCGCATGGTTGCGTGGCCATTGCGGCTGCTCGAGTGCTGCATGATCTCCGACGGCGGCGGCGCGGTCGTCATCGCGTCCCCATCGGTGGCCCGTAATGCGGCCAAAAAACCCGTGTGGATCATCGGAACCGGCGAAGCGACCCAGTACCGGGAAAACGGCGGCGACATCACCCTCAGCGCTGGGGCCCAATCCGGTCCACGCGCGTTCGCAGACGCCGGCGTGTCGCCATCGGAGATCGATGTTTTGATGGCCTACGACTCTTTCAGCATCACGGTGATGTGCATGATCGAGGACCTGGGCTTCTGTGCCAAGGGCGAGGGCGGGGCCTACGTGGCCGACGGCCACATGGCGTTCGACGATCCCACCAAGCCCGCGCTGAACACTGACGGCGGCGGACTGTCGTCCAACCATCCTGGTGAACGCGGCATCTTTTTGTTGCTCGAAGCTACGCGACAGCTTCGAGGCGAATCTACGTCCCAGGTCAAGGATCCCAAACTCGCCGTCGCGGTCGGCAACGGTGGCTCGTTGGGCTCACGCCACGCGACGGGCGTCAGCATCCTGGCTGCGGACTAAGCATTGTCACGGCCCCGGTTGCCTAACGCCAACGAGGCCAGTATCCATTACGAAAACGCTCTCAAAAGGAGCAACGAAAATGACATCACAGGCACTACGACCACAACCACACTTCCCGGAGCAGGACACGCAGCCGTTCTGGGACGCCACCAAGCGGCACGAGCTCGTGTACCAGACGTGCAACGATTGCAGCAACGTGATCTTCTTCCCAAGCCGCCATTGCACCGCGTGCGGCGGCGCCAACACGACGTGGAACGTGTCAAAAGGCGAGGGCGAAGTCTACACGTTCAGCGTAGTCATGCAGAGCAGGCATCCGGCCTTCAAGGACCTGGGAGCGTATGCCGTAGCGTACGTGGACCTGGACGAAGGCTTCCGCATCATGACCAACATCGTTGGCGTCGGCAACCCGATCGAGGAAATACAGTGCGGGATGCGCGTCAAGCTGGTCTGGGAAGACCAAGGCGACGGACAAGTTTCCCTGCCCATGTTCGAGCCCGCCTAAGGCCCCACATGGGCTTTCAATGGGGTAGGCGTGTAGCTGACTCGGCCAGCCGAAAGCATCCCGACCCGCGACCGATCTGGCGAGCGGGGCGGCGAATGTGCAAACGGCGACGGGAGGGCCGAAAATGTCAGGGCGCCGGCTCGCCGAGATTGACGCAAGCCCGGAGGTCTACCGATGGACTTTCGATTCACACCTGAGCAGGAAGAATGGCGGGAAGAGGTTCGCGGCGTCATCGAGTCGCTCATCACACCTGAGCTCCGGGCCGAGATGGAGTCGAACGATGACGTCGGACCCGGCCCAGCCGGCAAGGAGTTCATGCGGGCTCTGGGGTCACGCGGCCTCCTGGGCATACCCTGGCCGACCAAATACGGCGGTCTGGGTCGCTCCCTGATCGACCAGTACATCTTCTCCGAGGAAATCGGTCGCGTTGGCGGCCTGTACACGTCCAGCACGGCGGTGAACATGGTCGGCCCGACGATCATGCGCGTCGGCACAGAAGAGCAGATCGACGAGTGGCTGCCCAAGATCCGCTCCGGCGAGGTCGAGTTTGCACTCGGATACACCGAGCCCGGCGCCGGGACAGACCTTGCCAGCCTGGAGACGCGGGCCGTCGAGGACGGCGACGAGTTCGTCATCAACGGCCAGAAGATGTTCACCAGCGCAGCGCACTTTTCGTCCCACATTTGGCTGCTGGCCCGCACCGACGTCGACGCCCCGAAACACCGAGGGCTCTCCGCCTTTCTGTTGCCCATGGACGCTCCAGGGATAACCGTCCGCCCCCTTTGGCGGATGGACGACGGTCGAACCAACGAGGTCTTCTTCGAGGACGTGCGCATCCCGCGTGCCAACCTGATCGGCGAGGCCAACCGCGGCTGGTATCACGTTGCCATGGCGTTGGATTTCGAGCGGGTGAGCCTCGGAGGCCGATACGCCGGTCTCCTCAAACGCATGAACTCGTTGGTTGCGTACGCGAACGAAACCGTCGTGGACGGCCAGCGTCTTTCACAGGATTCTTACATCCGAAGCAGGTTCGCGGACCTGGGCATCAAGCTGGAAGTGGTCCGACTGTTCTCGTACAGAACCGCGTGGATGATCGACCAGGACCATGTGCCCAACTACGAAAGCTCGGCCCAGAAGATCATCGCCACGGACCTAATTCAAGAGATAGCCGACTTCGGCGTCGAACTTCTAGGGATGCACGGCCAACTCACCCCGGAGTCGCCTCACGCGCGGCTGGACGGCGAGCTGGAGCAGGCGTACCGAAGCGGCATCTTCCTCCGGTTCGGCGGCGGGGCCAACGAGGTACAACGCGACATCATCGCCCGCCGAGGCCTGGGCATGCCCCGCTAGGCGGCGCCTCGGGCGCTTCTGACTACAAAAAGGGTCTCGTTTCGGACTTTGGTTATTGTGATGATCGCCGCGGGTAGAGAAACCAGCACACGAAAAAACGTCGTTCCCTAAGCCGCGCCATCGTCTTAATTAGGAGCGCATCACCATGGACTTGGCCCTAACCGAAGCTCAAGAGATGCTTCGCAGTTCGGCCCGCGATTTCCTGGATCGAGAGTGCCCGACATCGCTGGTGCGGGCCATGGAGCAGGACGAACGCGGTTATCCGACCCAGCTTTGGGAACAGATCGCCGGCCTGGGATGGTTGGGCGTCCCGTTTCCGGCCGAAAACGACGGCGCTGATGGGTCCCTGACGGACCTAGCCGTACTGTTGGAAGAGACCGGTCGAGCGCTGACGCCGGGACCGATGTTCACTTCGGTCGTCAACGTTGGGCTGACGATCCTCGATGCGGGAACAGACGAACAGCGGAAGGCGTACATCCCCGGGCTCGCGTCAGGCGCCTTGATCGGGACCGCCGCCTTTCTCGAAAACGACGCCAGATACAGCGCATCCGCGATCACGCTTCCGGCACAACGAGCCGGCGAAGGGTTTCAGATCAACGGGGCGAAACTGTTCGTCGAGTACGCGAACTCTGCTGACTTGATGCTCGTTCCGGTGCGGACCGATCCCGCTTCGAAAGGTGAGGATGGCATCACGATCTTAATCGTTCAGGCATCCGACCTGGGCGTCGGATTGGCGCCGATGGCAAGCCTCGCCAGGGACCGGCAATTCGAGGTCACATTCGACAATGTGACGGTGTCAGGCGACAACGTGTTGGGCGAGGTCGGCGAGGGTTGGCCGATCCTCAAGCGAACGCTGGACCGATCCACGATCTTGCATTGCGCCCAGAGCGTCGGCGGCGCGCAGAAGGTCATGGAGATGACCGTCGACTATGCCAAGCAGCGGGTGCAGTTCGGGAGGGCGATCGGCAGCTTCCAGTCCGTCCAGCACGATTGCGCCGACATGGTGAACGCGATCGACGGCGCCCGGCTGGCGACCTACCAGGCCATCACGCGCCTGGAGGACGGCGCCACCGCCGACAAAGAGATCGCGATGGCCAAAGTGCTGGCAAACCACGCCTACACATGGACCACGCTCACGGCCCAGCAGATCCACGGCGGAGTTGGATTCATGGAAGAGTACGACCTCCAGCTATGGACCCGCCGCGCCAAGGTCGCCGAGCTCAAATACGGAACGTCCGCGCCGCACCGGGACACGTTCGCGACGGCGATGGGGCTGCGGTAGGCGGAGGCGGCGAATTGACGCCGCCTGGCTCGGACGGTTTGCAAGGCTAGAGACGACGATCGCAGCGATAGCTCACGCTTTCACAATCTCGACCAGTGACGTTCGCGCAATAGTATCCAGAGAACAGACTGGGAACGGCGGAGAAACAAGATACGGGCCGTACATTTCTGTATCGCTGACCAACAGCGGCACGACGGTCCACGTTTTTTCGTCAACGCTCAACTGAAGACTGGTTAGCACTGCAGAAAGATTTGATCTCAACCAATCAACTCTTCGAAGGTGTTTGGTCGTAGTCGGCGATGAATCTCTACTCCCTTTGAAGAGCTCGACAAGCTGGTTCTGGATCTCCCTGGGTGTTCGTGCTAGGGCAAGATTTTTGCATTCGATAGCGACGATCAATTTGGAGTCTGGCAGGGCGGCCAATACATCGACATCACCGAGGTCCTCGCCTTTTGGACCCATCATCCGAGTCCGGTCGAATTTCTTAATCCTGCGTCGTACCAAAGCGCCGGTCTGTTCGGTGATAAGCTGCGCGATTTCGTCCTCGAAGTCTTTGGATGCTTGGTTGCGCAGTCTGTCAATTGCACGGACCAGTTTCGGCGACTTCGCTTTGAGTCTGCCCGAAGCGCATAACTCGATTAGATATCGGGAAGTCTGTATGATATGGCGATTTCCCCAAACGACGTGTTCCTTGAGGTGGACCCCAAAAACAGGA
>DCWO01000024.1 GCA_002328865.1 Dehalococcoidia bacterium UBA2160
TGTCAAGTGCGACAACCTGGTCTTCGGCGTCAGCGCAGACAGGCCGAGACGACGAACCTCGAACGGATCAAGCGCCGTGGCATTTCTTGAATTTCTTTCCGCTGCCGCACGGGCACCGCGAATTGCGTCCGACCTTGCCGGCGGCACGAACCTTCTCGGCGCCGATAGATTTGTTTTGGCAATCCACGCAGGTGCACGCGGTTGGGTGTTCTTCTATCCAGTTTGGTCTGACCATGGGTCCTCGCAATTGCGCTCGCTATCGCCGAAATACAGCGGTTCGATGACCGGATTTGCGATGGCGGAATCTGGATCGAAGCCCTCATACTGTACAGGACGGCGTCCACGAGCGTCGAGCCTAAGGCCATCGCGCCGATGCCAATACCTGTTACAATAGTTCGTTGACATCGACACGAATCTAAATATCGAGACACGACATCGGGCTAAGAGTGTGACTTGGCTCAATGCAGTCAAGGAGCGCTCCAACTGAATTTCGAACAATTTGACCTAGACCCGTGCATTCTCGACGGCGTGGATGCACTGGGTTACACCGAACCCACGCCCATACAAGAACAAGCCATTCCCGCGGTGCTCGAAGGAAACGACCTGCTCGGCGTCGCTCAAACCGGCACCGGCAAGACCGCCGCTTTCATTCTACCCATTCTTCAGCGAATGATGACCGACCGGTCGCGCCGAGTCAGAGCCCTGATCGTCGCGCCGACACGTGAGTTGGCGGAGCAGATCCACCAGACCGCCGTGGACCTCGGCGCAGGCGCCAGAGTTCGCAGCGTTGCCATCTACGGCGGCGTGAGCAAGAACCCCCAGATTTCCGCACTGCGACGCGGCGCCGATATCGTCGTCGCATGTCCCGGTCGCCTGTTGGACCACCTTCGGGACGGCGCCATCGACATCTCGCAGATCGACGTGCTGGTGTTGGATGAGGCGGACATGATGTGCGACATGGGGTTCCTGCCTGATGTCCGACGCATCCTCGAGTACGTGCCCAAGCAACGCCAAACCCTCTTTTTCAGCGCGACCATGCCGGACGAGATCCGGGCGCTGACCAAAGACATCCTCACTAACCCGACAACCGTTCAGATCGGCATGATGGCGCCGGTGGAGACGGTCTCCCACGCACTCTACCCGGTTGGAGAGCGCATGAAGACCAGGATGCTTCTGGCGTTGTTGCACCAGGTGGCGACGGGCCGCGTGCTGGTTTTCACCCGCACCAAGCATCGGGCTCGAAGACTAGCGGAAGAGCTGGAGAGAAAACGATACCGCGTCGCGGCGCTGCAGGGGAACATGGCCCAAGCGCGCAGGCAAAGGGCGCTGGACGGATTCCGCGACGGGAAATTCGACATCCTGGTGGCCACGGACATCGCATCGCGCGGCATCGACGTCTCGCAGATATCGCACGTGATCAACTACGACATGCCGATGACCGTCGACGCGTACACCCATCGCATCGGCCGGACCGGGCGCGCCCAGGAGACCGGAGAGGCGCTCACGCTGATGGTTCACGACGACGAATCGTTGGTGCGCCGGATCGAAAAGCTATTGCGAACCAAAATCGAGCGACGCCGGATGCCCGACTTCGACTACGGCGGATACTCGCCTGCGAGGCCGTCGACAGACGATAGGAATGGCCGTGGCGCAAGTCGCCCCCGACCGGATGGCAACGGACGCAGGCGTGACGAGAATGTGACAAGGCGCGATATGAGCCCGTCGAGGGGCAACGGAAGCGAACCGAGGCGCAATGGGAGGCCAGCGGCCAGGCCGCAAAACCCCGACGCCAGCCCGGTCGCTGCCAGCAACGGCCGGTCCGTGTATCGAGCCGCTCCATCGGGCTCCTCAAATGGCGCGGGATCGAACGGCCCCGAGCGTCGTCGTCGACCACATCGAGGAAAGCGATACGCGCCAGCCGGTGGGCGACCACCAGGGCAGCGTCCAAGTCCTCGATAGCAATCGGTCAGGCTACCCCCACCGGCGAAGCAGCTCTTCCAGCGGGGTGAACTCGCCGGCCCACCACTCGTACGCCTTCTTGCCCTCGTCTTCGAGGACGCGTCCGAGCACGAGCAACGGCGGATTCAGGCGATCGGCGAGCTCATCGAGTTTGACGTAGGGCCGATTGCGCCTGCCGAACGCCTCGTAGCCGACGCTGTAGACCACGCCCGCCAGCGGCGTAGACAGTATTGCGCCGCTGCAAAGAACACAGGGCGCCGTGCTCGAGTAGAGCGTCGATCCGGCAAGCACGTCTTCCGACAGATCCTTGCGGGCCTGCACTACCAACCGATACTCGGCGTGCTGAAAGCTGTCATCGTCGGTGTTGACGGTGTTCATCGCCCGCATGATGATCTCACCGTCGCTCACCAACACCGCGCCGAAGGGTTCGTCGCCGTTCTTCCCAGCCTCGATTGCCAGCCTGTGGCACTCCCTGATGAACTCGTGATGCTCTTCCATGTCATCTCCCGTTCTTGTTCGCCCGCTTTCCGGGCCGATTTCATCGATGCCCAGCGGCGCCGGATCTAAGCCGTTCCGGCAACACCGGTGACCGAGCCATGAACACCAGCCCCATCGACACAAGCGCCGCAGCCGAGAATCCGTAGAACGCCAGTTCGAAGCTGTCCGTTCTGTCGAAGACGAACCCCGAGATGATCGGTCCCATGATGATGCCCAGCATCTGAACCGAGCTGCGGAAGCCCTGTATGGTCGCGTAGGACCTTCTTCCGAAGTAGTCGGCGATCAACGACTGCGGTATCACGGATATCCCGCCCTGGGCGGCGGCGTACGCCACCAGAGCCGGTATGACTTGAGTCACGCTGGACGACCTCGCCATGAACACAATCGACACCGACATCATCGCCAAAGACGCGACCATCACATAGCGCTTGTTCACGTAATCGCCCAGTGCGCTTAGGCCAAAACGGCCCGGAATGCTCATGATCCCGACCGACCCGGCCAGCGTCGCCGCCGCTACCGCCGACGCGCCAAGATCGACGAAAAACGGCACGAGCCACAGACCGACCCCTCCACTAACCAGAGACCTAGCCATGATGGACAGCGTCAGATACCAGAAGCTCGACGTCTTCAGCGCTTCCCTCGCGGTGAAGTCGTTCGACAGGTCGAGTGACGGCGGACGAGGCGCGTCGCCCCGGTTCTGCGCTTCTTCCGGCGCTTTGCCGTCCGGATAGTAGCCATACTGCTCCGGTCGATGTCGCATCACGGCCGCGATCGGCACGCCTACCGCGGCGATTCCCACACCGACTATCGTCGCCGCATCCCGCCAGCCGTATTGCGCGACCATCCAGCCTACGCCGGGCACCAGCAACCCGCCCAAGCCGACGCCGGACCACTGTATCCCGAACGCCAGGCCTCGCTTGCGATTGAACCAGTTGGCCACGGCGGCAGTGATGGGCGTGCTCATGCCCAGGCTGTTCCCCAGCGCGATCAAGAATATGTAGACAACGAAGAAGGACGCGAGGGAATTGATCCGGCTCATCAGGATGTAGCCCAACCCCATGAGTGGTATGCCGACCATCATGAGCCTGCGCGGCCCGAGCCGGTCGACGGCCATGCCCTCAATCGGCCCGAGCATTCCCGATTCGAGGCGCGCCACGGAAAAGACGATGGCGATTACGCCGTAGCTCCATCCGAACTCTTCGCTGAGGGGGATGATGAAGTTGCCGAAGCCGTGGAAGTTGATGCCCGAGGAGATCGCCATGCCGAATCCGCCGGCGATGACGATCCACCAACCAAAGAAGAACCGCTTTTGCTGTTGTGGTTGGACCTCTTGGGCCATCGGCGCCTCGACGCGTGCCTTCCTGGAATCAAGTTAGGCTGGGCTTCCAAGGTTGCTTGATTCCGGGAAGCCATCAGGATTCTATCACCTGAACGGCTCCCCAAGCGATCAAATTCTGGCGTGCCTGACGGTGACCGCTCAGGGTGACTTGGATTGGAAAGTTCAAAGAGTTACTGACCTTCCGCAATGGTGCTCACCTCTCTGCACTCCCAACATTCCTCCAGCCTGATAAAGTGACACGAACATCAGCCCGCTGAAAAACTCAAAACAGACTTTGGGAGGAACCGATATGCAGCAGCCCCAACCGTCAGGATACGCCGCAGTGCTGGCGAACGCCGACCCTCAACTTTCCGAATGGATGACGTCCGGACGTGCGTTCATCATGAACGACGGCGCCCTGTCCGCCAAGGTCAAGACACTCATGACGATGTTGTGCGACGCGCTGCTGGCCCACGAGAGCGGGGTCAAGGCGATATCAAACCGCGCCCGGGCGATGGGCGCATCCGAGGAAGAGATATCGGAGACGATCCGCGTGGCGTTCTGGATGGGCGGTCTGCCCGCCCTAGTCACGGGCGTCAACGCATTCCAGGAGGAGTGAGACTACAGGACGACCTTATCTCGACGAAGCTCGTCCAGATCGGTCTGAGACAGCCCGCCCAGATTCGTGAACACGTGGTCCGTGTGCTCGCCGTACAGGGGCGGGCGTTCGAGCTCGACAGGCGAGTCCGAGAGGCGCACCGGGCATCCGATCATCGGGTACTGGCCCCTTGTCGGGTGCTGGACGTCGGCAACGGTGTTCCGCTCACGCAGGTGTGCGTTGTCCAGCACCTCCGCGGTGTTCAGCACGGCGCCGCACGGCACGCCTTTGGATGCGAACGCCTTCATGACCGTGTGCTTGTCTCGACTCGCCGCCCAATTCGCAACGATGGCGGACAGGTCTTCGATGTTTGCCGCCCGGTCATCGGGGTCAGCGAAACGCGGGTCGTCGAGCAGATCTTCGCGGCCAATCGCCTGCATGCCCGCCTTGAACATCCCTGGGTTGTCCGGCGGCATCGTCAGGTACACGTAGTCGTTGGGTCCGCCGGGCGCGCAGGCGAACAGACCTCCCACCGAGTCCGGCCGCCGGCTCTCATGGCTATTCTGCCTCGGCTCCGGTGTGCCGTCGGTGAGGGTGCCGGTGAAACGGACGCGGGTCAGGTTGAGCACCGCCTCTTGCATCGCGACCTCCACCATCTGCCCTGTTCCGGTCGTGGCCCGCTGAACGATGGCCGCCAGAATTCCGATGGCCATATGCATTCCAGTGCCTGAGTCGCCGACACCGGCGCCGTGCATGGCTGGCGGACGGTCGTCGAATCCGGTGCAACTCAACGCGCCGCTGGTGGCCTGGGCCACCTGTTCAAAGCACTTGTAGTCGGAGTACGGCCCGTAACCGCCGAAACCCTTCACCGACGCGTAGATCAGCCGCGGATTTATCTGCTTGAGGTCTTCGTAGCCCAGCCCGAGACGGTCCATGGCGCCCGGACCCCTGTTCTCCACCATGACGTCCGCTTCGCCGATCAGCGTCTTGAACAGGTCCTTGCCGCGCTCGTCGCGTAGATTGAGCGTGGTGCTCTTCTTGTTGTTGTTCAGAAGCAGGTAGAAGTAGCTGTCGAGATCCGGGTCGTCTCGGCGCAACCAACGCGAGCGGTCGCCCCTGCCGTCGGCCATCTCGATCTTGATCACCTCGGCGCCGAGCCAGGCAAGCATCTGGGTGCAGGAAGGGCCCGCCTGGTCGTGGGTCATGTCGATCACTCTGATGCCGTCAAGCGCCTTGCTCATTGGTTCTCCTTCGTCGATTCTCGCAGCGGGTTCGCTATGACCACGGTTGATGGTCAGCCTTGTTGTTCATCGCAATCGAAGCGATGTCTGCCAGCGTCATACCTGCGGGACATGAGTGGGCAGGCCTTCTTTCAGCACCCTTATGTGCTCCGGGGTCGTGCCGCAGCACCCTCCGATGACCTGGACGCCCATCCCAGCCCACTTTTGCGCCTCGGTAAGGTAGTCTTCAGGCGACATGATGTCTTTGAACTGCCAGTTGGGCATTACGAAATTCCCGGAATGGGGAAAGGCGCCCATGCTTCCGCTCCATTGCTCTTTGACCACGCTCAAAGCTGGGATCGTGTTTTCGATCTCCGTGTGCATCACTGCGATCAAGGATCCGCCCAATCCGCCCAGTTGGTCCAGGGCTTCGTCGAAGGCATCGTCTTGTCCTCTGTTGAGCAGGAATACGTCGCCGTCGTTACTCGTTCGACAACTGTACCCAACCCACACGGGAAGGCCCGTAGAAACTGCGGATTCGATGGCCAAAGCCGACTACCCCATATCGACCATCATCTCCATCAGAATCAGATCAACCCCTGCTTCGGCCAACAGTTCTGCCTGCTCTCTGTAGTTCGCCTTGGCAACGCTAAGCGAGGGCATGAACTCTTCGTTGTTGCGTGGCATGAAGGTCGAGATCGCGCCAGCGACGTATATGGGTCTATCGACTTCGGCGGCGTTGATTGCCTCATTGACCAAGGACACACTGCGCGTATTGATGTCTGCGACCAAGTCTCCCAGGCCGGCGCCTTCCAAAGAGTGCCTACACGTTGCGAAGGTGTTGGTAATGACGATGTCCGCTCCCGCCTGGATATAGTCCTCGTGGACCTGTCGGACTACTTCGGGATGAGTATGGATCGCGGCGCCGCTCCAAGCCACCGAGTCCATGGGCACGCCACGGCGCTCCAACTCGGTCCCCGTGCCGCCATCCAAAACAACGATCTCGCCGTCGTCCAGTCTCCGACGCAATTCATCAAACGTGGTCATGGAAAACCTCCGGCTACACTGCCCGCCACTGCCAAACCAACTACATCTGGATTCAGACCCTAGTATCCGATAGCGTGGCCGTCCCGGCGGGGGTCTGCGCCGCCCTGGAATACGCCTTCGTCCGGGTCGGCGTGAATGCCTTGCGCGCCGCCCACCGACATCGACCACGGCTCGATGACATCGACATCGTGACCGAGCTCAGAAAGCGCCTGCCGGGCCGGAGCGGGGAATCGCTCCTCCATCTGGACGCGCCGGCCTTCGTACACCCTGAGCCTGGGCGCGTCGATCGCCTGCTGGATGTTCATGCCAAAGTCCAGGAAGTTCATGATAAACTGGGGCGTCGTCTGGAGGATTCCAAAGCTTCCGGGAGTACCCAGGCTGACATGAAAACGCCCGTTGCGGAACGTTTGAGTCGGCGCGACGACGAAATCGACCTGCTTGCCGGGGCCGATCCGGTTGGGGCTTCCCTCCTCCAGGTCAAACCAGTAGGCCATGTTGTTCAGGAATATGCCCGTGTCGCCCACTGCGACTCCCGACCCAAAGCCGCCTCCGAGTGTCTGTGTGATGGAAACGACGTTTCCGTCACGATCGGCGGCCACGAAATGCGTCGTCATCCCGCCGTCGAACTCCAGCGGATTCCCGGTGATCAGAGCCTCGGGCGCAACCTTCGAGGTGAAGTGCTCGCCGGATACGAACGCCGCACGGCTCCGATCGATCCGGCCTCGTTGCTGTTCGGCATATTCGTCCGACAGCAAGCCCCCGGCTGGAGCGGTGACGTACGTCGGATCGCCAGCGTATTTGATCCGGTCGGTCACCGCCAGCTTGACCGCCTCAATGAACAGGTGAAGCGTGTCCGGATGCTGGAAGGCCAGGTCGTCTCTGCTGAAGCCTTCCATTGTCTTGAGCGTCTGAAGTATCTGGAAACCGCTGGAGTTTGGCGGCGGCGTGTGGATTCGGTATCCGCGATAGTCGATGGCTATCGGGTCTTGCCACGTGGCTAAGTAGGTTGCCAGGTCTTCCTCGGTGATCAGGCCGCCCAGGTTTTCGCTCCCCTTCACGATCCGACGGGCGAGGTCGCCTCGGTAGAACTCATCTGCGCCGCCACTGACGATCGAACGAAGGGATTCGGCCAGTTGCGGCATTTTGAGCTTTGCGCCGGGTTTCGGAGCTTTCCCATTGGAGCCCAGGATTATGCCAGCCGACGGGAATCGCGCCAACCTCGCGGCGTTGTTGGTCATCATACGGCTGTTCAAGTGAGTCACGCCCACGCCGTTCTCGGCGTACCCGATTGCCGGCTCGAATACTTTCTCGCGATCCAGCTTTCCGTACGTCTCGTGCAACGTGAGCCACCCAGCCACGTTGCCGGGGACCAAGGCCGAGAGGATGCCTGTTTCTTTGTTTGCGGCGGTGAATCGCTCCGGATCGGCGCCGCTCGGAGCTCGACCCGAGAAGTTCAGTGCTCTCACACGGTCTTCGGCCGCGACGTAGGTTAGCGCCAGCCCGATGCCGCCCACCCCGGACATGTACGGTTCGCCCACGTTCAACGTCGCGGCTGTGGCAACTGCGGCGTCGAAGGCGTTGCCCCCATCCATCAGCATTCGGACCCCTGCCAACGATGCCAGCGGATGCGCCGACGCCACCATGCCGTTGACGCCCATCGCCACTGGCCGCGTGGCGGGCGGCACTGGGAACGGATTGGACATCGGGACGCCTCCTGGTTCGATATTCTGACGCGAGGCTAACGCTAGGCGCAAAATTGCCCAATGTCAAGACAATGGCATTATTGGGGTTCCGACGCTACGTGCAGTACACTTATCGTTAAACCCAATAACGTCGGGAGCCAAGTTGACAACAATCGTAGCCACAGACGCCTCGCCGATAATCGACCGAACAGACGAGATCGAACGGATCCTCGAACAGCGCGTCATGGTGCTGGACGGCGCATGGGGGACCATGCTTCAGTCCTACGACTTGGAGGAAGAGGGCTTTCGCGGAGAGCTCTTCCTTGATCACTCCCATGATCTCAAAGGCTGTCTGGACGTTCTGTCGTTGACCCAACCGAGGATATTGGAAGAGGTCCAGCGTCAGTACCTCGAGGCTGGCGCCGACATTCTGGAGACCAACACGTTTACGGCGAACGGTCCGAGCATGGATGACTACGGGTTGGCCGATCGCGTGTACGAGATCAACGAGGCCGCAGCCCGGATCGCACGGCGCATAGCCGACGAGTTTACGGATCGGACCCCAGACAAGCCTCGATTCGTCGCCGGGGTCGTCGGCCCGACCACCAAGACGGCGTCGCTTTCGCCCGACATGAACGATCCCGCTTACCGGGAGGTCTCGTTCTCAAGTCTCGCCGAAGACTACGCCGTGTGTGTGCGAGGCCTACTCGACGGCGGCGTCGACATCCTTTTGGTCGAGACCGTTTTCGACACCCTCAACGGCAAAGCCGCGCTCTACGCGATCCAGCAGGTGTTCGAGGAGAAAGCGGCCACGGTTCCCGTGATGGCGTCCGTCACCGTCACCGACATCGCCGGCCGAAATCTGTCGGGGCAAACGCCTGAGGCATTTTACGCTTCGGTGGCTCACATGCCTCTGCTCAGCGTGGGAATCAACTGCTCTTTGGGCAGCGACCAGATGCGCATGTTCCTCTCCGGCCTGGCCGACGTGTCGTCTCACTACGTGAGCTGTCACCCAAACGCCGGACTGCCCGACGAGCTCGGCGAGTACGACGAGACGCCCTCGCACATGGCAGTCAATTTGCTTGGATACGTTGAGAGCGGCTTGGCCAACATAGTTGGGAGCTGTTGCGGCTCCGGGCCCGACCACACCAAGGCGATCGCCGAAGCCGTGGCCGGACTCCCTCCCCGCGCGAAACCGGAGAGTCGAGGCATCACGCTGCTCAGTGGTCTCGAGCTGCTGGAGATCAGGCCCGACTCCAACTTCATCAACGTCGGGGAGCGCGCAAACGTAACCGGCTCGGCCCGTTTCCGCCGTCTGATCAAGAGCGGCAAATACGATGAGGCGCTTACGGTCGCCAGGCAACAGGTGGTCAACGGCGCCCAAATCCTCGATATCAACATGGACGAGGGAATGCTGGACTCGGAAGCAGCCATGCGCCGATTCCTGGCCCTGATCGCGTCGGAGCCCGACATCGCCCGCGTCCCGATAATGATCGACAGCTCCCGCTTCAGTGTGATCGAGGCGGGCCTTCAGTCGATCCAGGGCAAGGGCATCGTCAACTCCTTGTCGCTGAAAGAGGGTGAGGACGCCTTCCTCGAACAGGCAAGGATCGTGCGACGATACGGCGCGGCGGTCATTATCATGGCGTTCGACGAGAATGGCCAGGCTGACACGGTCCAACGCAGGTTGGATGTGTGCGAGCGGTCGTACCGTCTGCTGGTCGACGAGGTCGGGTTCCTCCCAGCGGACGTTATCTTCGACCCCAACGTGTTCGCAATCGGCACTGGGATCGAAGAGCACAACAGCTACGCGGTCGATTTCATCGAGGCCACGCGACTGCTGAAACAGCGGTTCCCGTCGTCCCACGTCAGCGGCGGCGTCAGCAACGTGTCGTTTTCGTTCCGAGGCAACGACGCTGTGCGCGAGGCGATCCACTCGGTGTTTCTCTACCACGCCATCCAGGCTGGGATGGACATGGGGATCGTCAACTCAGGGCAACTCGTCGTCTACAACGACATCGAGAGCAATCTGCGAGAAGCCGTGCGGGACATCGTCCTCAATCGCCGGTCGGACGCCACCGAGCGTTTGATCGCATTGGCGGAGACGGTCCAGGGCAAATCGACGCAACGCAAAGAAGACGACGCGTGGCGATCGCTGCCAGTCGCCGAACGACTTCGGCACGCTCTTGTCCATGGCATCGATCAGTACATCGAGGCGGACGTAGAAGAAACCCGCCAGCAGTCGGTGCGATCGATCGACGTTATCGACGGACCTCTCATGAACGGCATGAACGCGGTCGGCGATCTGTTCGGTTCTGGCCAGATGTTCCTACCGCAGGTGGTCAAGAGCGCCCGGGTGATGAAGAAGGCGGTGGCTCAACTTGTGCCCATAATCCAGGCCGAGTTGGGTCAAACCGGGGCTATCAAGCCCAAGGCGAAGATCGTCATGGCGACGGTCAAAGGCGACGTTCACGACATCGGCAAGAGCATCGTCGGGGTGGTTCTCGGCTGCAACAACTACGAGGTGATCGACCTCGGCGTCATGGCGCCGTTCCAGCGCATCATCGACGCGGCCATTGAAGAGCAAGCCGACGTTATCGGCCTAAGCGGGCTGATCACGCCCTCGCTTGACGAGATGGTCACGGTGGCAAGAGAGATGTCCCGGCAGGGACTGGACATTCCACTGTTGATCGGCGGGGCCACGACGTCGGTCGCCCACACCGCGGTCCGGATCGATCCACAATACGCACACGGCGTGCTCCACGTCAAAGACGCCTCTCGATCCGTGGCCACGGTGGCCGATCTGGTAAGTCCTGAACGGCGAACGAACTTCATCGAGACGACCCAACGACAGTTCGACCGCTTGCGTGAGACGCGCGCGGCTCGAGATCCGTCAGCGCGGTTGCTCTCCCTCGCCGACGCGCGCGCCCGACGGGAGGAGCTCGATTGGGAGAAAGCGGCGCCAGCGCCGAGCTTCACGGGGATCAGAGTATTCGACGATTGCCCGTTGGACGACCTGGTCGGGAAAATCGACTGGACGCCGTTCTTCCTGACGTGGGAACTCCGAGGCGCCTACCCCGCTATACTCGAGGACACCAAGTACGGTCGCGAAGCTGTGAGCCTGTTCCGGGACGCTGAGCACATGCTCCGGCGGATCGTCGACGAAAGGCTGCTCAAAGCCAGGGCCGTCGTCGGGCTGTTCCCCGCGAACGCCGTCGGCGACGACATCGAGCTGTACGCGGACGAGTCCCGAGACGCAACGCTCGCCACCCTGCGGTTTCTACGTCAGCAGACCGACAAGTCCGGAGGAAGGCCAAGTCTGCCGAAGGCGAACTTCTGCCTAGCGGATTTCGTCGCGCCGCGCGGCGCCGGGGTTGAAGATCATGTCGGCGCCTTCGCGGTCACCGCGGGTTTGGGCGCCGACGAGATCGCGGGAGCGATGGCCGAGGCCCACGACGACTACGGGTCGATCATGATCAAGGCTTTGGCCGACCGGCTGGCCGAGGCGTTCGCCGAGCGGATGCACGAGCTCGTCCGCACGAAGCTCTGGGGTTACGCGCCGAATGAGTCGCTTTCCGACCAAGACATCGTCAAAGAACGGTACCAGGGCATCCGACCAGCTCCGGGATACCCGGCCAGCCCCGATCACACCGAAAAGGCGACCATATGGCGGCTGCTCGAGGTTGAGCGCAATACAGGCGCCAAGTTGACAGAGAGCATGGCGATGTGGCCCGCGGCTTCGGTCAGCGGACTGTACTTCGCTCATCCGGATTCCCATTACTTCGGGGTCGGAAAGCTTCGCCGCGATCAGGTCACGGAGTACGCAATACGCAAGGGGATGGCGACCGAAGACGTCGAGCGCTGGTTGTCGCCCAACCTGGCGTACGAACCCTAGCTCGAACGTTCGTCCAGCAGCGCGTCTCGCAGGCGCTCGGGCAGCGTTGCATCACCGCCGTGGGACTGCAAATAGCCTTCCATGGAGCCGAACTCTCGACGTACGAAGGCCAGGATATGCTGCATCGACTCCGGTGGGGCTGCGGATACCCAATCCGGCCAGTTCGGCTTCGAGTCCACCGTTTCGTTCTTTGCCCGAAGCTCTGCCTGTCTTTGCGCCGCCTGTGCACTCATCGCGTAGTCTGTCGCGACGTCGCCGTCCGAAACGCCCAGGACGGCGAGGAGCGACGCTGCCAGCACGCCCACGCGATCTTTGCCCAGAGAGCAATGAAACAGCGCCGGACGGTTCTCCTCGTGGGACAGAAGCTCCAGCGCGAAAGTCAGATTCCGGCCGAAGGCGACATCTTCCAGGCTTTGCTGGTACATCGCTCCCACGCTTCCGACGGATTGCGTCTGCCGGACAACCGACTCTAGGTTATGCGCCTGCACCAGTCGAATATGGACGTGCCGAACCGGCGGCTTGATGAGCGGGCTGACTCCAACGTCTTCGAGCTCGTCGGGTCGTCTTAGGTCGAGGATGGTTCGGACGCCCAGGTCGCCGGTGAGCTTGGCATAGTCGGATTCGGTCATGTGCCTTGGGTCGCCGCTTCGGAAGACGTGTCCTCGCCGGATGACGCCGCCGTCACGTGTGCGGAGGCCGCCCAGGTCGCGGAAGTTGTCGATTGCCTCAAATGCGATGTTGCGGTCGGCGTGCGGACCGGACATGTTAACCCGTCTCCGATCCTACGAAATCAATGAATACCGAGCGCATGGACGTTGAAGGTTCGGTTTCGCAACGTTGGGCCGTTTTCAGACGGAAGTCTCTGATGGCGCTCAACGAACCAGTCGCGAGGCGGATTGCCAGCAGGTAACGCACAGAGAGTCAGGGCTGGCCGATTACCCCCCTCAGGTATTCGACTATGTCCCAACGTTCCTGCTCTGTGAGCAAGCGTTTGAACTCAGGCATCGGGGATTGGGAAGCACGTCCGGCCATGCGGAAGGACAAGCCCATCCTGCCCCCGGCAGTCACATAGGCGAAGAGTTCGTTGTCAGTCGACTGTCTGGTGAGATCGGCTCTCAAGTCCACAGGCAACGACCCTGTGTAGGTGTAGGTCATTATCGGCCCGTTGCCGTCAAGCGCCGCACCGTGGCACACCAGGCAGTTGATCGCGTACAGACCTTGGCCTGCGACTGCATCGCCAGCCATGGTTGGGGCAGCGTTGTAATCATCGAGCGACGTGTACACGATCTCCGCTCCGGTGATTGGGACCGAGCCCTCCGGCGGGAGGAGCCTGGGCTCCTCTTGGGAGCGATATGAGGGCTGATAGTGCATCTCGGTGAACATTTGTACGGCATTCGAGCCGGTTTCAGGGAACGCAGGCAGCTTGAATTCGACAGCGTCAGTCACGCTGGCGTCGCCGGTGGCTGTGTCGTAGCAGCCGACGGCAGAGACGACGAGCACAAGTCCCAATACGACAGGCGCCCACAGCCTGGCGCCAGAATTGAACGGGCGCCTGATCATCGAAGCTATGTGCATATCAGTTAGAAACATGGGTTCAGTTGTGCTCCCAGCCGCGCTTGATGTCCTCTGCTCCTGAGGCTCTCAACACGTCTTCGGCACTGCCGACACGTTCTTCCGACGTGGTGACCGTGACGCCGATGTACCCTTCGGTGATGCGTTCGTCGTACGCCCCCATGAAAAGCCGGGGCAGGCGTGACTCAATGATGATCCCGATCACCGTAAATATGATCGCCCCGAGCATCGTCCCTTCGTAAATGATGATGGACATCGCCGGGATGGCTAGCACCGGCTTGCCGCCTGTCACGAGGGGGTATGCCAACTGGGTGCCCGATGTGAGCACGAGACCAATGATGAAGCCGCACGCGGCGCCCATCAGGGGCCACCGGTACAGTGTGGTTTTGGGTTCATCTTCTCCAAACGTGCCCTCCGGATACGGAGTGCCCGTCAGGATCTCGAACTCGGACGATGTGTAACCTGCGGTCCGCAACGAATCCAACGCATCAGCGGCGGTGTTTTCGTCTGTGTAGAGGCCAAGTACGCTTTTCTTAGCTAACATGTCGGTGTCCTTATTCTTGAATTACCGCCGGAACGACCCGTCTGCCGACTTTGATTTCGTCTCTGAGCACCATGCCTTCTTTGATGTCGAAGAGCGGTATCAGTGGGAGGAACTTGGAGAACAGCAACATCCCAAGTGCCACGAATGCAAACGTTTCCGCAACAATCAATATCTCGACAATGCTCGGGCTGTACGCCCCCCAGTCAAAAGACATGGGTTGGCGGCGAATCATTCCAGGAATGATTATCAGGAAACGTTCCAACCACATCCCAATGTTGACCAGGATCGTCGTGAAGAACATAAGTTTCACGCTGCGCCTGACTCTCTTGAACAGCCACATAGGCACGGGGATTATGAAGGCCGCAAACAAGAACACGATGAAGAGCGGCGCGTAAGGCCATTCAGTAATCTGCGTTTCCCGGAGCACTATCTCTGGGCTTTCCAGCGTGTAGAGGGCGAAAACCCACTCCAGGAAGAAGAAGAAGAACCACGTTGTCGCCACCACGATGAGCAGTCTACCTATCGCGTCGAAGTGGTCCGGACGCAGGTACTTTTCGTATCCCCAGAGCCACACGGCCAACGCCATCAGCATGGCGACCGCCGAGACTCCTGAGTGGATCGCTCCGATGATAAAGTAGGGCGCGAAAATCGTCGAATGCCATCCTTCAACGCCGATAACCACAGCGAAGTCCCACGACACAATGGAGTGCACGGAGACGAACACCGGCAGCACCAGTGCCGACAGCAATATCCCGGCCAAAGCCTGGAGCTTCCACTGCCGGGGCGTGCCTCTCCAGCCAAGACACAAGACACCGTAAATTCTTTTGGAAATCTTGCCTTTGACCCGATCGCGGAGAACGGCCATGTCCGGAAGCAGAGCAACGAAGACGAACAACGAACTCCCGATCAGGTACGTGCCCACCGCGCTGGGGTCCCAGACGAACGGAGAGCGGACGTTGGGCCAAACACCTCGAGCGAAGTCGTAAGGGAACACCCAGAGCTCACGCCAGGGCCGACCCACGTGCACAAGCGGTGTGTGGAGGGCGGCCATCAGCGAGAACACCGTCATGACTTCGGCCGCGCGCGTCACCGGCCGACGCCATTCGGCCTTCGTGAGCCGGAGGATGGCGGAGATCATGATCCCAGCGTGGCTAATGCCGATCCAGAACACGAAGTTGACGAGGAAGAACCCCCACATCACCGGCCTGTTCAGCCCTGTGACGCCTAGACCCTTATTCATCATGTACCCGAAGGAACCGAGACCCGCGAAAACAACGATCGTCAAGAATATGACCGCAGGGAGCCACCATTTGGGCATGCCCAGCACGCCAGCGAGGAGGTCCTCGTTGATCTCTTTGTCGGTCCTACGGATAAATTGCTGCATTTTGGCTTTCTCTTCAGGTCCCTATTTCCGATAGCCCGTCTGTCTTCATGCGTCCGTCAGGCCTTGACCAAGGTCCGGACGGACGGGACGATCATTCGGGTTTGCCCAACACCATGACTTTGGTTCGATGGAAGGGCCTGTGCACTTTGTACAACAGCAGCTCTTTCTGCTCCCAGAAGTTCATGACCGGCACTAATCTCGTGGCCATAAGGAAGATGAACACCATCCCGCCGACGGCGCCCACCATGATGAATATATCGGCTAACTCCGGTCTGACGGCTTCCGGTATGTGTTCGAGCTCTAGTGCGTGCTTGTCGATGCTGGAGTTGCCGATGCCGGGCACCGAATAAGCGGCCACGTACAGGCGCACGCGATCTAGGAACGTGCCTGCCAGGACTGAAACCGAGATTATGGCCGGGCCCCAGGTGCTCCGCCGCAGTGGGTTCCAGATCATCGTCCACAACGGAACGAGGAAGTTCAAAACGAACACGGCCATGAACACGGGCAGGTAAGGGCCGGTCATCATCAGGTTGATCACGGCCTGTTCGTTCGGCTTCTTCCCGTACCACATGACGTTGAAGCTGGAGAACCAGAACCAGAACCAGAGCAACGACAGCGCAAACATCATCTTGCCAAGACCCCAAATCTGGTCTTTGCCGATGTAGTCCTCGTATCCGCCGAATTTTCGCAGGCACCAGATCGTCAGGACCACCGTGGCGCACGCAGCCTGGAGTGCGTTGGCTGCATGGGTAACCGGGAAGAGCGCGTCGATCCAACCGGGAACCAGCGTCATCAGGAAGTCGACGCTGACGAGGAAGTGCACGAACACCAACATCATGAAATAGAACGCGCCCAGGATGCCCATGCGGTGGTACTGCATGTTCCACTGGGCCGACGTGCCCTGCCAATCGCGAGCCAGTCTATGGGCCCAACGTTTTTTCCAGCCGTCCGGGGCGTTGTCTCGCACAGCGGCGAAGTCGGGCAGCGCCGACAACCACAGCAGCATCACCCCGATAACCACCAAGGCCAGCATGGCGGCTGACGCCCAGATGTGAGGAGAGTAGTTCGGAACTTTGCCCGCCTCGTAGAACCAGAGCGATCTCCGACCGTCGCTCAACGGAGGCAAGATCCAGAGCATCGGGATGAACAGCAGTAGGTTGAACAACCCGACCGCGCTCCACAGTTCGGCGACGCGGGATATTGGGCGCCGCCAGTGTGCCTTGGCGAGTCTGGGTGCGATTGCGACCATCGGCGCAGCCTGGGCGGTCGTCAAGATGAACGCGAACACCGCCGCGTAGTATCCCCACACGGCCTTGTCGCCCACTCCGCTCGACAACCGCATCACGAAGCCGACGATCCCGAGGATCAAAAGGATGCCGAACACCGAGGCAACTCGCCAGAACGTGTCGCTGTTCCGATGGTGTTTGCCCACCAGCTCTTTGCTCATCGCCTGATGTGCAGCCATGCCGGCATGGCCGTTGGAATGGCCGTTTTCAGCCACGGCGCCGTTAGCCATGCACTTCTTCCTTGACATGTTCGTCTACTTTTCGCAGGTAAACCACCGACGGATGGACTCCAAGCTCTTCAAGCATGAAGTACCCTCGGCCTTCCTCGGCCCCGGGTTCCGGCAATTCTTTCTTCATCTTCTCGCCGAGATTGCTGATCGGCTCTCTGGGCAATCGGTCCTTTTCCTTCACGGCCGTGAGCACGTCCACCACGTCTCCGTATTCGAGCGCCTGGGTTGGACAAGAGTTCACGCACGCTGGGTTCAGAGACCGGGCCAACGCTTCGTCTGCAACCGTGGTATTTGCCTGCGCCGCCTTTCGTCCGGTTCGCCGAATGCGCTGTACGCAGAACGTGCACTTCTCCATGATTCCGCGGCTTCGGACGGTGACGTCCGGGTTGAGCTGGTTCGTCAGGCTCTCAGGCCATTCTGGTTCCCAGAAGTTGAAATACCTGGCGTGGTATGGGCAGCCGTTGGCGCAGAAGCGCGTTCCGATGCAGCGGTTGTACACCTGAACGTTGAGCCCTTCGTTGTTGTGGTATGTGGCGTACACCGGACAAACAGGCTCGCAAGGTGCATCTGCGCAGTGTTGGCAGAATACCGGCATGAACCTCGCTTTGACGTCAGGGAATTCGCCTTCCCAGTAGCGCTCGATCCGCATCCACTCGATCGCCCTGCGCGATTTGAAGCTGTTTTCGTCGTTGATGGGGATGTTGTTTTCGGCCTGGCATGCAACTACGCAGGCTTGACAGCCTGTGCATTTGTCCAGGTCCACGATCATTCCCCAGCTTACTGCCATGTAACTGTGCTCCTACTGGCCGAAGGTTGGACGGCCAAACGAAATGCCATCCTGCTAGCTGTCAGTTCGGGTTATCTGCAATACGTGCCCTTCTTCGTCTTCCGGTCGCTCCGGAACGGCGTTTTCGAACTTGGGCAGCCGGACCCACTTGTCCAGTTTTTCGATATCGACTTTGGTCGCGGCCCAGGCTAACGCGCCCGTGGTTTCGTCGGTGATCGGCTCCAGAATCTCCATCACGTTCGCGCCCCTACCCTCGGCATAGCGCCCCGAGGCGTGGTGGCCTTGCCCCATGGGTATGGCGACCACTTCGGGAGCGATCCCCGGATGCGGATAGGCGATCGCTTCGATCGATCCACGGGTGGAGGTGATGCTGACAAGGTCGCCTTCGCGCAGGTCCATCTCTTCAGCCACGCCCAGGTTGATTTCGACCCAAGTGCGCCAAGTCGCGGTAGTCACGGGATCTGGAGTAGCCTGCAGCCACGGCAGATGCGCTCCTTGACCTTCGGAGATGCCCGTGGACGAGAAAGGAACCAGGTGGAACTCGGCCGAACCCCCGAATGAAGGGTTAACTGCCTCCGGCAATCTCGCAGGCGCCGGCGCAGCGTCGGTCGATCCAGCGTTTGTGTCCCACCAGCCGCCGCGCTGTAGCACGCCGTTCCAGAAGGACGGGAAATCGCTCGCTTGGACGGAGCCTCTGTTCAGGTCAAACAGCTTGCGCGCTCCATCCTGCAATATCTCTTTGTATGTCGCTCCAGGCAAGCCCATGTCCAGGCCCAAGCCTTGAGCGACCGCCAGAAGTGCATCGGCGAAGCCGCGAGTGCCTAGCTCGGATCCACGATTCTCAAAGAATGGCCTCACGACTGGCTGCTGGAACCCAACGAGCTCGTAGCCAGGTCCCGGGTCGGGAGAGTCAGAGCCCCAATCCTCGAGATAGCTATGCTCAGGCAGGATGAGATCCGCCATCGCCGTGGTGTCGTCCATGTAGTTGGAGAAGCTGACAATGCTGGGCACGACAAACGAAACCGGCCTGAATTGCAACGCTCCCGGCAATCCGTAATAAGGATCGGCGCCGCGGACGATCAACGTGCTGATCTTGCCTTCGCTCATGTCGGTGACAAGGTCTGACCACTTATCAAATGAGGCCACTGCCGGCGTGCCAGGGATGTCGTCCAACGGCGAGGCGGGATTGAAGATTACTCCGCCTTCCTGTCCGACGCTGCCGACCAGGTAGTTGAGGGAGTATATCGCAACGAGATTGAACAACCCGTTGGTATGGGCCGCGGCGGAGCCTCCGCCCAGCGCCAGCGCCGGGCCGTGGCTACCGAAGTCGTGGGCGATGTCGTGGATTTTTCCCGCGGGTACGCCCACCTTGCCAGCTATTGCCTCGGGAGCGAAATCCTCAAGACCGCCGCCGCCTGTCAACGCCTCGGCAGCCGCCGGATCGACGAGCCCATCTTCGATCAGCACATGGGCGATGCTGAGAGCGAGTATGCCCTCCATGCCAGGTTTGACATACACCCAGTTGTCGGCGTTGGCGCCCGTCATCGAGAATCGCGAATCGACGTGCGTCAGTTTGCCTCGTTCACGGTCGCCCTGTCGGAACTCGCCATAGCCTCGGCTGTAGCGCACCGGAGAAACCCAAGTGTTCAGGAAGTCGGCGCCGAAAGACAAGACGTAACCCGATCGTTCGATATCGAAGTCGGGCATCCGGTCTTGGCCAAAGACCTGCTTGATTGCCTTCTTTAGGTTGGTGCGCTCGACGGGTTCATAGGGCATGAACCTGGCGCCGTAGCGGTCAGCGAACCGTTCGACGACCATCCCCAGGTGGCCGCCAACAGGGTTAGTGACGAGAGCCGTGGAGCGGGGGCTCCCTTGGTTCTGCCGAAGAATTCCCGTCAGCCTTTCCAAAGCGTCGGACCAGGTGATTTCCTCGAACTGGCCGGAGCCTCGAACGCCTGCTCGAACCAACGGGCCGGATATCCGATCCGGGTGGTAGAGGGCTTGAAGACCCGCTTCGCACCGGGCGCTGTGCTTCCCCTGGTTCACAGGGTAGTCGATGTTCCCTTCGACCTTCTTCGCCCTGCCCTCCATGACGCGAACTACAATGCCCTCGCTGGTCGCGCACTGGCGACACAGTGTGGCGTACCAGTTGTCGAGCCCCGTCACCAGGTCTTCCGGCATCTCCAGAGGGGACTGAACAATCAGTTCCCGCTGAGGCACGCCACAGGCCTGGAACAGTATCGCGGCGGCCGCGGAGCCGCCTGTCAGGGTCAACAACTGTCGTCGTGTAAGAGCCATAGTTTAGATTGGGCCTCTAGTAATGACAGGTAGTGCAGTCGGTAGGCGCGCCGTTGTCGCGGTGGCAGTCGACGCATTGGGACATTTTGAGCGGCTCGACCTGCTTCACGACATCCATGGCGCCCACGTCGCCGTGGCAGGTGGAGCACACTCCGGACGGCGCCACCCCGTCCTGTTCGGAGAAGAACGATATGTGGGCTTCGTGAACGAATCGAACGTGGTCCGGCTGTCTGTGAACGCGCACCCAGTCGATGGGATCGCCCGCTTCAAACGTCGTGCGCAGTTTTTCAACCTCAGCCAGTCCGTCGCCGACGGCCATGTGACAGGTCATGCACAAACCGACCGCAGGGATGGTCGCAGCGGCGCCTTGGGTGACGTGCCGGTGGCAGAAAGTGCAGTCGAGTCCCAGGTCCTGAACGTGCCTGGGGTGCGGGAAGGCAATCGGTTGGCTCGGCCCTTGATCGTTGCCGAAGATGACGGGCTGACCAATCCAAGCGGATATGACGAACGTACCGATCAATATGGTCGCGACGAAACCGATCAGTCCACCAAGGCCGAGAAGCGAAAACAGTGCCAGTTTTTTGCCGGAAGGCCGAGTGTACTGAAAATCTCCAGGTATCAAATTCTGCTCATCCTGGTATTAATTGACGTCTAATTCCGGATTGCGCCAGTTGCCTTGCTAGATCCAATAATCCGGCCAAAAATCTCGGAGGACGCTAGCGGAGTCGATCGCCCTTGAGACGAAGAAGAATGCCAGGCCGATGCTGACGATTGCTCCCAAATACAAAACGGGCCGGATTTTTTGCCAGCCCGCGGGTACGTGACCGGAGGCGATGAACGACGGCAACATATTGTGCCCGATTATCATGTTGGAGGCGAACAGCACCACGAACAGCACCACCAGCCAGAGGCTCCTCAAAAGGCTGCCTAGCTCGCTCCAACTTTCCGGGCCGATAGCTCCCGGGTCCAGGAAAACTTGCTCCATGCGCTGCCGCTCTACGTCCCAATTTACGGTCAAAATACCCTTAGCGGGCTAACCGGAGAAGATTATCACACCGCCCCAAACAGGGTGTCAAGGTCAGATAACGGCATCACCGGTCAATGAACGCTGTGAAAAATATCACGCGCGTTGAAGCGATGTCAAGCGAAACCGGTTGAGTATCGGCCATCAGTCGCCTACAATTGACTCGTCTGGATTCCGGTATTCAGGGCGGACATGCGAGTCAACAACGTCGTCTCCAAGATGGGCGGTCGCGAAAAAGCCTACGGCATCAACCTGTCCTTCCCATCGACGACTATAGTCGAACTGGCGGGGCGGGCCGGATTCGACTTCGTCACATTCGACAGCGAGCACGGACCGTTCACCGTGGACCTGTTGGACGACTTGTGCCGCGTCGCCGATATGGCGGGGCTCACGCCGATGGCACGCGTGCCGGAGATCGACCACGCAACGATCCTCCGATTCCTCGACAGGGGCATCATGGGGATCACGGGACCGCACATCGTCAACGCAGAGCGGGCGCAACAGCTTGCCGACGCATGTCGATACACCCCCCGAGGCAGCCGCAGTTTCGGTTCCGGGCGTGGGGCGTACTTCGGCGACTTCGAGTCCGGGCCCGCCTACATGAAGCACGCCAACGACAACGTCCTCGTCATCGCCCAGCTCGAAGACGTCGCGGTCCTCGACAATCTCGAAGAGATCCTGGCGGTCGACGGGATCGATCTGTTTGCCTCGGGCGCTCAGGATATCGCCCAATCCATGGGGCTGCCGGGTCAACCAAACCACCCAAAGGTAAAGAGCTTCGAAGCCCAAATCAGGAACAAGATTCACGCCCGTGGACGAAAGATGGCCGACGACGTGATGGCCAGCGCCAGGGCCACTAACCTGTTCCTGGACGGCGCGTTCCGATTCCTCAAGAATTGGAAGGTCTGACACTCCCGCAAATCCAGAAGCTCAAGCATGCCCCTGCTGCGACGGGTGAACTTGACTCGCACAGCAGCCGAATGTTGTGAATGTGTCCCGTAACAAACCTCGACCGGGCCGCTCTGGGATTCGGACAACTGCGCGGCTACATCCTTGCTCGAGTCGTCAACCTCAGCCAATCTCACCGTGCTTCAAAACTGCAACGACACCAGGAGCGATCACGATGGACACACAGGTACGTCTGAACATATCCACGCGTGAGGCATTTGCCGAGGGCTTGGCCTTCGACGACGTCGGCCCTTACGAACGGCTGGCCGGGGAGGTCGCGTTCGCCGTCGATCCCGAATCGCCTCACCACGCGATGGTGGTTGACATAGAAAACGCGCCTCGAAACGCGGACGGCCTGGTGGAGTTTGCGACTGACTTCACCATCCTCAAGCCGGTTGAGCTTTCGAGGGGAAACCGGCGCATCTTCTATGACGTCAACAACCGGGGCAATCTGCGCGCGCTCCAGTTCTTCAACGACGCCGTCCATTCCAACGAGCCTAGCGCCACAGAGCACGCCGGCAACGGGTTCCTGATGCGAAGGGGTTACAGCGTTGTCTGGTCCGGCTGGCAGGGCGACCTGATTCCGGGCGACGGCAGGCAAACCATGAGAGTCCCGACCGCGACCGATAACGGCCGCGATATAACGGGCGTCACACGCTCCGAATTCATCGTCGACGCGCCTGGCGTCACGAGCTTGCCGCTCAGTTCCAACGACTACACGGTCTCGTACGAAGCCGCGACCGTCGATTCGAGTCAGGCTACGTTCACTGTCCGGGAGTACGAACGCGACGAGCGCCGGGTCATCGCTCCAGACGCTTGGCGGTTCGCCAACCTAGTCGACGGAGCGCCTGTCGAATCGGCCGCGCACTGCTATCTACCCGAGGGATTCAGACCGGGCTGGATCTACGAGCTCGTCTACGAGGCCAAGAACCCACTGGTACTTGGCCTGGGATTCACCGGCCTGCGCGACCTGATATCGTTCCTGCGCCACGACGAGCGCGATGCCGACGGCACGCCGAATCCCCTTCGCGACAACGGAAACGGCGTGGATCGCGCTTACGCGTGGGGTCGGTCACAGAGCGGCCGATACCTTCGGGAGTTTGTCTACCAGGGTTACAATGCCGACTCGAAAGGCCGCCGCGTCTTCGAAGGCATATCGCCGCACGTGTCCGGCGGCGGTCGCGTCATCGTGAATTTCCGGTTCGGGCAGCCTGGCCGTCACTCTCGGGAGCATACCGATCACCTTTACCCCGGCGATCAGTTCCCCTTCGCTTACAGCACGACCACCGACGCATTGACCGGCAAGACGGACGGTCTGCTTAAACGGCCTGACACCGATCCGTTGGTCATCCACACCCACACGTCGGCGGAGTACTGGGAACGCCGAGCGTCGTTGGTTCACACCGACTCCCTCGGCGCCGACATCCCCGACCACGAACGCGCCCGAGTCTTCTTCTTCACCGGCTCCCAGCACAACGCCGACCCGCTGGCAGGTCCGAAAATCGGCGCCGCCCGGCACCCCTCGAATCCGCTCAACACCACTCCTCTGCTGCGGGCGCTGCTGGACGTGCTCGACGCCTGGGCGACCGACGGAACCGCGCCGCCAGACAGCCGAGCGCCGCGTCGCGACGATGAGACCGCGGTCGATGCATCGGTAGCGTCCAACGTCTTCCCGAAGATACCAGGCGTCGATCATCCACAGCATCCCAACCGGGTGTTCGTCCAGGATCACGGACCGGATTACGACGCCGGGCTCATGGCGATAGAACCTCCCGGGGAGGACCATTCCCGCGAGTACGCCGTGCTTCTCCCACAGGTGGATTCGGACGGCAACGAGGTCGCGGGGTTGAAGACACCTCAGGTCGAAGTTCCGTTGGCGACCTATACGGGCTGGAACTACCGGGTCACCGAGGGCGCCAACAACGCCCTCGCCGGCCTGACCGGCAGCCACCTGCCGTTCCCGGCAACCGACGCCGAACGCGTTTCGAGCGGCGACCCTCGCAGGTCCATCGACGAGCGCTACGGATCGACGGCGAGGTACGTCAGGCTAATCGCGCTCGCCGCCCAACGCCTGGTAGAGCAGCGGCTTCTGCTGGAGGAAGACGCCGACCGGTACGTCGAACTCGCGATGCAACAGCGTATCCGAGCTTGACGCACCGCTCTGATCGGCCTTTCTCAGTTCGATGGTAAGGACCTCAAGCTCGTGAACCAGATCGTCGAATCGGTCACGTCTTCATCGATTGACCGCTCCAGCGTTTGGAACTGCGCATCGAGCGGTTCGCTGTACAGACGGAAGATGTCGTGGCTTTGCGGGGGAAGCGCGAAGTCTCCGACCGCCATCACGGGCACGAGGCCGGACCAGGGATGCTATTGGGCCCGGAATTCCCGTATGCGCTCATCGGGTCCGATGGTCGGCCTTGCGCTCTCACACGCCCAAGGCGGTCAAGGCTCTCTCATACTCGTCTGGCCTGACGTAGAGGACGTACCCGAATCCCCCTCGTCCATCGTTAACGCCGCTGGAAGCGTATACGTCGACCTCAGCTCTCAATAAGCTCGCATGGATGTCCGCGATGGCGCCAATCTGTCGTCGCCCTGGACGAGCAAAGCCGGATGAGGTCCGTCCAACACGAGTCCAGCCATCTTGGATTCGTTGGCCATCTTCGGCACGTCTTCCGGAAAGATCGTCAATTGCATGTGCATTGGTCCCACGGGAATTGCCGTGAAAGCCAGCAAGTTCACCCCCACGCCCGCGAGTTGGGAGAGCATGTTGTACGCTCCTCCGGGCTCATCCATCACCGTGGTCAAGAAATAGTCGGCTCTTCGAACGCTAAACGGCATGGCTCCCTCCCCAACACCGACACACGTATGCTGCCCGATCATCAATACCGGTCCCGCTGCCCCATGATACGACATCGGCGGATGGGGACGATCACATGTTGGTCATTCCAGTGGAGAACGTCAGTCGTCGGATTTCGCCCTACTCCGCCGTCCTCGGCACGATAGCGGGGACCTCTAGCTCGTGGACCAGGGTGTCGAACTGGGCCACGTCTTCGTCGATCACCTGCTCCAACGCCTGGAACTGCGCGTCCAGCCGTTCGCCGAACACTCGGAAAACCTCGTACGTTTGCTGGGGCGGCGCGAAGTCGCCGACCGCGACGACGGGTATGAGGCCCGCCAGCTTGCCGTTCAGCGTGACCGGGAGCGTCAGCCTATCTCGGGCGCCCTTGTAATCGGTCTGAATCAGGACCGCCTCGATGTCGGACAGCTTCTTGTTCAGCGCCTCGGCGGATTGCGATACAGTGTCGGACGTAGTGGCGCCCGCGGCTCGCTTCGACCACTCGGTCACCTGGTCTCTCACGCTGCGGAGCCGGTTGACGTTGTCGTGGGTCTCGGAAAGCTTGTCCCGCAGGGTCATCAGCATGTCGAACTGGGCGTCAAGGTCCTCTTGAGTCGCCTCCACAAGCGGGTGCTTCACCAACTCGAACTCCTCGGTCTGCGATTGGTCGCCGACTGTGAGTCGGACCGAATAGGTCCCAGGAGGGGCTTTGGGACCGGTCAAGGCGCCTGTCGTTGTCTTGTCGCCGGGCACTTTGTGAGCATCCGCATAACGGATGTTCCAATCGAACCGATTCAAGCCCGCCGTTTTGGTCAGATGTGCTTCGGGGGGGCCGTCATCGGACTCGGATTCGGGTTCGGCGGAGGTGAACGCCTTGATCTCGGCGCCGTCCTTGTCCAGGAACGATAGTGTTATGTCGCCGTCCGGTTGTTCGGCCAACCAGTAATGGATGCGCACTCCGCCTGGTGGGTTTTGACCTGAATCGAGGAGCTTGCGGACGGTTTGGCCCGTGACGTCACTGGACTCCGTATACGTGGCGACAGCTCCCAAACCGAGCTGATAGTTCTTGTACGTGCTGGGTTTGCCGCGGCCCGAAGTCGGCGCCAGCCGGTACGCCGGCCCAGGCTTCAGGAGCCGCACGCTCTGGCTTGCAACGTCGCCGGTCAGTTGGCGGAGTTGTGTCAGATCGTCCATGATCCAGAACGAGCGCCCGTGCGTTGCCGCGACCAGGTCGTCGTCCTTGACGATGATGTCGTAGACGGGCGCGACCGGCAGGTTCACGCGCAACGACCGCCACGAGCCCCCGTCGTCGGACGAGACGTAGATTCCCGTCTCCGTTCCGGCGAAGAGCAGGCCGCGCTGGCCCGGGTCTTCGCGTATGCAGCGGGTGAAGTCGCTCTCTGGCAGGTCGCCGGATATCTCGTTCCAGGACGCGCCATAGTCGTTGGTCTTGTAGAGCATGGGCCGGTTGTCGTCGAGTTTGTACCGCGTAGCGGCGATGTACGCGGTCGCTGGATCGTGCGGCGACGCCTCGATCATGCTAATCAAGGTCCATGGCTCGACGCCCGGAGGCGTTACCTCGGTCCACGTTTCGCCGCCGTCACGGGAGATGTGTACCAGGCCGTCGTCGGAGCCCGCCCAGAAGACGCCCTTCTCGTGAATCGACTCCACGAACGCGAATATCGTGCAGTACGTCTCCGCGCCCGACGTGTCAAGCGTCACGGGCCCGCCCGACGGCTGTAGCTTCGTCGGGTCGTTTCGGGTCAGGTCCGGACTGATCGCCTCCCACGAGCTGCCCTGGTCTCGCGATCTGAAGACGACGTTCCCGGTCACGTACAGGTCGTTCGGATCGTGGGGCGAGAACATGATCGGATACGTCCACTGGAATCGATACTTCATTTCGACGGCGCCGTAGCCGACGTTCAGTTCCGGCCACACGGTGATGATGCGAATCTGGCCCGTCTTGTGGTCGTAACGCAGCATGTTTCCGCCGCCGCCGGGAGATGAGCCGACCGCGCCCGAGATCACGATGTTGGGGTCGTCCGGATGCACGGCGATGTAGCCGCTCTCGGAGCTGCCCACGGTATAGCAGTCGGCGTAAGGTATCGCGCCTTTGTGCGAGCGTGACGGGACGCTGATCGCCGAGTTGTCCTGTTGTGTTCCGTACAGGCGATAAGGGAACTGGTTGTCGGCAGTGACGTGGTAGAACTGGGCCGTGGGTTGATTGTAGATCGTCGACCACGTGTCGCCGCCGTTGAAGCTGACGCACGCGCCGCCGTCGTTGCCCTCGACCATTCGTTGCGGGTCGTTCGGGTCGATCCACAGGTCGTGGTTGTCGCCGTGAGGCGTAGAGACCTGTGTGAATGTCTTGCCCCCGTCCACCGACTTCCAAGTCTGGTAGTTCAGAATCCAGACGGTGTTTTCGTCCTGGGGGTCGGCGAAGACGTGCTGGTAATACCACGGCCTGCCCTGGAGGTCGCGGTCGTCGCTGACCACTTCCCAGGTGTCGCCGCCGTCGTCGGACCGGTACAGCCCGCAATCCTTCGCTTCCACGGTCGCCCACACCCTGCCCGACTTCGCGGGAGACACGGCCACGCCGATGCGTCCCATCGGACCTTTGGGCAACCCAGGATTGCCCGAGATGTCCTCCCAGGTGTTGCCGCCGTCAGTCGAACGCCATAGGCCGCTGTCCGGGCCGCCGCTGGAGAGGTTCCAGAAGTTGCGTCGCGTCTGCCATATCGATGCGAACATCAAGCGAGGGTTGTTGGGGTCGATGGACAGGTCCGCGGCGCCGGCGTCCTGGCTCTTGAACAGGACGTGCTCCCAGTTCTCGCCGCCGTCTTTCGAGCGGAATATGCCTCGTTGCTGGTTCGGTCCGAACGCATGGCCCAGGGCTGCAACGAAGACGACGTCTGGGTCCCGCGGATCGATGCGGACCCGAGAGATGTGTCGTGTATCTTTGAGCCCCATGTTCCGCCAGGTCTTGCCGGCGTCGGTCGACCGGTAGACGCCGTCGCCGTGCGTCACGTCCAGACGGATGCACGCTTCGCCCATGCCGGCATAGACGACGTTGGCGTCCGAATCGGCCACCGCGATCGCGCCGACGGAGGCGGTGTCGAAGAAGCCGTCTGACACGTTTTCCCAGTAGGTTCCGGCGTCGTACGTCTTCCAGACGCCGCCCGCGCATGCGCCGAAATAGGCGACAGCCGGGTTCACGGGGTCTCCGGCGACGGCGACGACGCGACCTCCCCTGTGCGGTCCGATGCAGCGCCACTCCAGCGCATCGAAAAGCTTGGCCTCAGCGTCGTCGGTCGATCTTGCAGCCTGCGTCACGAAAACACCTCGCGGATACTGGATTGGTGGCGCCCATTATATCTGCCGGCATGTCATCCGTCACTCCGCGACCCTTGTGATATACTCATCCGCACTGCCTGAGAATCAACTTTTGGAGGTGACCCCCGATGACTGACCAGGGCTACGCGCGTCCCGAGCTGCTAGCCGACACCGATTGGCTGGCCGACCACATCGACGACCCCAACCTCCGGGTGGTCGATTGCGACAACTTTGACGAATACCGACGCGCCCACATCCAAAATGCCGTGGGCATCAGAGTCCACCACTACATCAAGCATCCTGAATACACTTCGTCGCCTGCCGAGCACCCGTGGGTAGCCGAACCGGACGTGATGAAGGAGCTCATGGAGAGCATGGGCATCGGCGACGACACGCTGGTTGTCGCGTACGACACCAACGGCAGCCTGAACGCCGCGCGATTCTGGTGGGTGCTCAACTACTACGGCCACACCAACGTGAAGGTGCTCAACGGCGGGTGGCGGAAATGGTTCGACGAAGGCAAGCCAATGTCCATGGATCGCCCGCCGGAAGCCAGCGTGACCTTCACCCCGCAGGCGAACGCCGAGCTGATATGCACGCTCCAAGACGGAGTGTCGGCCATCGGCGATCGGGACACGGTGTTTCTCGACGTGCGAACGGACGGCGAATGGGAGGGAACGAACGATCGCGGCAACCGCCGAGCCGGTCGCGTACCGGGCGCCGTGCACCTCGAGTGGGTCAACTTCCTGACCGCGGACAGCCATCGCGCCTTCAAGCCGGCGTCGGAGCTCCGAGCGATGCTTGCGGGAGTCGGCGCAACCCCCGACAAAAACGTCATAACTTATTGACAGGGAGGCATCCGTGCGGCGCACGGACTGTTCACGATGCGGCTCCTGGGCTATGACAACACCCGGAACTACGACGGCTCAATGGGCGAATGGGCCAACCGCGACGACACGCCTCTGGAGATGCCGGGGTAGGGCTTCTCGACCATACGCAGCCAATGCCCGACGCACGGTAGGGGAGGGTTTCAAACCATCTGTTCCAACATA
>DCWO01000165.1 GCA_002328865.1 Dehalococcoidia bacterium UBA2160
CCGCTTTATACGCACGTCGCCCCGGGCGATCCCGTCAAGGCGGCCGAGCAATCCCGTTCTCTCGTTGCGGAGGGATACACAGCCCTGAAAACCGACCCGTTCTCGCCTGAGATGGGCCGGCATCATCGACGATACATGCAGGGCGCGATCTCCGCCGCCGGCGCGGCGCTCGGCATCGACACCATCGCGGCAATGCGGGAGGCTGTCGGCCCCGACGTCGAGATACTCATCGACGCTCACGGCAACTTCAACGTCCCGACCGCCATTAACCTCGCGCGCCGGCTGGAGCCGTATGACATTGGGTGGTTCGAAGAACCGGTCCAGCCGAATTCAAACGAAGCCTTGCGTCACGTCAAGGAATCCGTCAACGTGCCGATCTGCGTGGGCGAGCGGCTGTATCACAGGTGGGATTTCGTCCCGATACTCAAAGACAGGCTGGCTGAGTACCTCATGCCGGACATCCTGTGGTGCGGCGGAATCAGCGAGATGCGAAAAATCGCCAACCTGGCCGAGTCCTTCTACATCCCAGTCAGCCCTCACGACGCCTCGGGTCCAATAAACATTTTGGCGGGCGCACATACGATGATGGCCGTGCCGAACTTCTACAAGGTCGAGTTCAATCACGCCGCCCTGAACCTGCACGACAGCTTCATCACGCCGAAGCTGGAAATCCGAAACGGCGTCCTGCACCTGCCGGAGACGCCGGGCATCGGCGCCGAGCTCAACGTGGAGTTCATCGAGTCACACATCGATCCCGACTGGGATTAGCCGGCTCTGATCCGAGGCTAGTTTTCTACTGGGGCCGGGGCGTCAGCGCTCTAGCGCCTGTCGGAACGCATCGACCAGATCTTCGTTGCTCTGCCTAAGCAGAGTAACGTTGACGGTCAGGTGTCTGTTTCCGCGATCGTCCCGGTCCGGTGCATAAAAGACCCAGTGCCGGCGCAAGTTCTCGTCGAGCCTCGCCGGGTCGATCCCGTCATCGAGCGTGAGTGGAAAAAGGTTGGACCCGTGCTCGTAACGTCCGACGTGTATGCCGTCCAATTCGTCCAGCGACTCGAACAGCGCCGAACCCTTGGCCATCGCTTCGGCGAAGTTTGCCTCGAATCCGTCGATGCCGTCCAGGGCTAGCGCCGCCGCGAGGGCCGACGAGGACAGCCCTCCACCGAACATCCGCCTCAGGTGATACAGGCCTGTGCAGAACTCTTCGGTCCCCGCCAGGATCGCTCCGAACGGCGCGCCGAAGTACTTATACAGCGAGACGTACACCGTGTCGAACAGCGCTGAGTATGCGCTCGGTGCGATTCCGGTCGCGGCTGACATCATGTACAACCGGGCGCCGTCCAGGTGAGTCCCGATGCCACGCTCGCGACAGTATTCGGTGATGGCTTTCATCTCGTCGATCGGCACGATCTGACCGCCCTGTCTGCGAACCGGGCTCTCGATCATAACGGCGCCGACGGGGTTCGCGACTCTGCCGGAGTCGGACCGCTCCACCGCTGCCGTGAGCTCCTCCAACGTGAAGCACGCTCTTCCGGCCGCCAGCGGAACCATGTTTATGCCGCTGAGCTGCTGTACGCAGTCGCCGGTGTCGTTGTAAAGGTGGCTCGGTTCCTGAACGACGGCTCTCGGCTTACCGTCGCAGAGCTGGCGCAAAGCCAAATGATTGGCGAGGGTGCCGGTGGGCATGAAGACTGCGGCCTCTTTGCCCAGCATGCTCGCCATTCGCTGTTCGAGTTCCTCGACAACCCCACCCAAGGTGTAGGAATCGGCCTCGATTCCGCGCGCCCGTTGGATCGCTCCAAGCGACTCCAGCATCGACTCCGGTGACTTCGGCGCGCCGTCACCGGAGAACACGACGGATGTCTCCGATTCGATGGGAGTGCGCCTGCTCTCCAATAAGGATTGGTTCGCCACTGCGTTCGCATCCACGATGGCCATATCAGCTCCCTTGTAGACCGGGCGTCTGCCCCGACGCCAATTGCGACCGATCATAAGGACCGACTTTGCGGGTGTCAATGGCGCCCAATGCCGGTGACGCAATTCCGCCACGGCCTCGTCATGATCAGGCCTTCACTCTGGCGGTTTTCACATGAGGTGTTTTTCTTGATTGGTCCAACTATTTCACAGTTTATGCGTGCAAAGTCGGACGGAGGTCAATTCCACCGACGCCGACTGGTTGACGCTGGTCCAAGGCGGGCACTCAATGAACCAGGAGCGCTGTGACTGACTGCATATGCCGCTGAACAAGCCATTAGGAATAGAGGAGGAGAGAACGATGAGGGTGGTCGATTTAATAAGAGAACGATTGGGAGTGCGTCTCACCCTGATGTTCGTCGCAGCGGCAGTTGTGCCCGTGGTGATCGTAGGGGTGTTGAGTTTCCAGCGGGCGAGCGACAGCCTGCGAAACCTAGCTGTGGCACAGGTGCAACAAGAAGCCACGTTGACGACTCAGGATCTGACTACGTTCCTGGGCCAGTTCTCAACCGATCTATTGACAATGAGCAACACACCTCCTGTGCAGGCGATCATCAGGGCCAGGGACAACGGGGGCATCGACCCTGCGCAAAACGACCCATACGAGGTCTGGGTGAACCGATTGACCCAGATATTCAAGGCAAACGCGCAGACCAAGAAGTTCTACCAGCAGGTGCGCTACCTCAATGAGGACGGCGACGAGATGGTGCGCGTCGACTTTCGCGACGGGAAAATCGACATCGTCTCGGGAACCGACCGATTGCAGAACAAAGCGTCGGCGAGCTACTTTACGTCAACTCGCGGCCTCGACACTGGCGAAGTCTCCATCTCGGCGCTGAACTTGAACAAGGAGAACGGAAAGGTCGAGACGCCCCACGTACCGGTCATCCGGTTCAGCACTCCGATCATCGACCCTGCCGGCGCTTTCCGGGGCGCGGTGGTGTCCAATGTCTACGCCGACAGCTTTGTCAGCCGGCTCAACGTCGACTCAGGTGAGATCTACCTGGCCAACGAAGACGGCGCGTACATCCTGAATCCGGATTCCAGCAAGACGTTTGGCACGGACGTGGGCGGCTCATTCACGATCGACGACGATTTTGGCGCGACACACGGCAAGCTCGCCGCCTCCGGTTCAACCGCATTTTCAGACGTTGACAGCGATATTGGGCAGGTGGTCGCAATGCAAACCGTCGCATTCGATCCTCGCCTACCTGATCGCCACTGGCTGTTGACCAGGACGATCCCCGAAAGCGAAGTGATGGCGCCCATCAATTCGTTGCGGACCTTACTGATCGCACTCGGCGCCGGAATCGCGGCCGTGGCCGTAGTAGCCGCACTGTGGATGTCCCGCCAGATAACCGCGCCACTGGCGAAGATGGGCGAGGTCGCGTCAGATCTTGCGGAGCGTGTCCTGCCTGGATTCGTGAACGTAACCCAGGCCGTAACATCCGGTGACCTCACGAAGACGTCGGACATCACCGTCGAACGGATTGACATCGACTCGCGAGACGAACTTGGGCAGATGGCAGGATCGTTCAATGAAATGGGCGAACAGCTCGAAGCCGGCGGAAACAGCCTCAACGAGATGGTCGAAAGCCTTCGAACACTGGTTGGACAGATGGGCGAGACAGCAAATTCTCTGTCCACGGCATCCAATCAGCTTTCCGATGCCGCCGAGCAGGCTGGCGGCGCCACCACGGGCATCGCCTCCGCCACACAGCAGCTATCGTCCGGAGCTCAAGAGCAGGTCGGCAGCATCGACCAGACACGGAACGCCATGCAGGAACTTGGCTCTTCCATAACCCAGATCTCACAGGGTTCCGAGGACCAAGCCGCTGCAATCGAACAGGCGTCCGCGATCGTCAATCAGGTCTCGAGCGCGATCTCAGAGGCCGCTTCGACCGCACAGGGCGCCGCGCAAGGTTCTGAGGAAGCCTCCGAGGCAGCAAATGCCGGGGTGGCTATGGTCGACGAAACCATCCAGGGCATGGAGAGAATCTCCACTGCCGTCGACGCGGCCTCTCAGCAGATCGCGCAACTCGGAACACAGTCCGAAGAGATCGGCAAGATCGTCGCCGTCATCGACGACATCGCGGCACAGACCAACCTGCTCGCCCTCAACGCCGCCATCGAGGCTGCAAGAGCCGGCGAACAGGGACGCGGATTCGCCGTCGTCGCTGACGAGGTCCGAGGTCTCGCCGAGCGGGTCACTCAG
>DCWO01000101.1 GCA_002328865.1 Dehalococcoidia bacterium UBA2160
TTCAGAGACAGGACACTAGCGCAGACGTGGTGATTCTGATGACGGAGACGTCCCCCCGCATCGAAGAATTGTCTGCCGACTACTCAGAGGCGTGGCGGTCCGCCGCCGCGAATCAGGATCCGCGGTCAATCTCGTTCAAGTCGTGCCGGTCTCAACAGGCGAATTGCCGGACGGTTGATGCGTTGATCGGTCTAGGCCTCAAGGACCGTCAATCGCCAGAAGGTCTCGCCATCGAAATGATCGGTGACCGCCTTCTCGGTTCGACGGCAGTGTACGCACCGCCGAAAAGGGGCCTCGTGTCGGGAGTAGTGATGCCAGTTATGAATTCCGAAGAAACAACGCATTGATTGACACCCCTTTTGTTGAATGGGACCTAAAGATTATGTAACCCAGTTGTCCGGCCCTAGTAACCTTGCCGACCGTTCGCTAAGTCTCGAATCGTCCGCCAACACCCCAGCGATGTCCTTGTGCCGCCACATCGACGGCTCGACGGTCTCTTTCGGAAGCGCCAACCACGCCTAGCCATAGCCGTTATGAAAATCTGTCGCCTGGTCGGCAGGCGGGATGCGCGTGTCGGCAAACGGTCGAGTTGCGGTTTGATTGCGCCGATGATCGCGCCGACGTCGATAGGGAGGCGCAGGCGAAGGCTGCTATAATCTGATCGCCGCGGCACAGACGGACCGCGACCTTGGCCTTGGTGTTGAGATGCCCGAGCGCTTCTTCGGCAAGCAGATCACCGTGCAGCGGCACGAGAAAACCCGCACTCCTGTGTCCTTTGAGATCGACGGGCAGGAGCACGTCATCGAACACGTGATGACAGCGTGGCACGACTACGGGTTCTCGGACGACGATCGGAAGCACACCTGGATACAGCGGCGTCACCGCAACTACTACCGCGTGCGCACTACGGAAGGCGAAACGTTCGAGATCTACTACGACCGGGGCGTATCGCTGAACAACCCCAAACACATGCGGTGGTATGTCACCCAACAACTATGAATCGGGAACAGCTTTGAGAATACTAATCACCAACGACGACGGGATCGACGCTCCGGGGATCTGGAGCGTCGCCGAGGCGCTTCAGGACCTGGGAGAGATTGCGGTCGTCGCGCCTGACCGTGACCAGAGCGGGATTGGCACCGCTCGAACGCTGCTGGAGGTCGTGAGGGCGAAGGAGGTTCCGTCTCGGCTCGAAGGCGCGGTGGCCTACTCGATCCAAGGAACTCCCGCGGACTGTGTCATCCTCGCGATCGAGACACTTTTTGACGAGACGTTCGATCTCGTGGTGTCGGGGATCAACGCGGGGGCCAATCTGGGTCTGGACGTGCTGGCGTCAGGCACCCTTGGCGCCGCGTTCCACGGATACTTCAGGAGCATCCCCTCCATAGCAGTCTCGACGGCCTCGGTGCGCGACCCGAGCTACGATGTGCCTGCGAAGTTCACGAGAGACCTTGTCGATGCTATGATGCTCGACGATTCACCGCAAGCCCTGGTCTACAACGTCAACACTCCCAACGTGACGGCCGACAAGATAGAGGGCGTCGAGCTGACCAACCTCGGCCCAAGAGCCTTCCTCGAAAACGTCGAGAAAGGCGAGGTCGGTCCCAGGACGCACTACTGGATACGCCACAACAAACCTCTCAAAGGCGACCTGGCCGAAGGCATCGACATCCTGGCCGTTCGCAACAACCGCATATCGATCACCCTGTTGGACCCAGCGTTTCTTTCCGGCGGCGAGCGTCAGGATTGGACCGATGTCGCCGATAAACTGTCGAAGCGCTTGAACTCCCATTGGTGAATGTGGGGAGGGGCGATTTAGGGCCCTAGTCACATGGAATACACCGTAATTCGAAAGCCGAACAACACTAAGGAGCAGCGACTATGATCTACGAATACCGCGTCTACGAGGCCATGCCAGGCAAATTGCCGGAGCTTCAAGCCCGGTTCCGCGACCACACCGTCGAAATATTCGAGAGGCATGGGATCAAGAACATCGGCTACTGGACGGCCAGTGTTGGCGACACCTCGGACAAGCTGATATACATCGTTGCTTTCGAGGACGCGGCCCAGCGCGACCAGGCTTGGGCGTCGTTCAGAAGCGATCCGGAGTGGGACCGCGTGCGCACCGCGTCCGAAGCCAACGGGCCACTGGTCGCGAGAGTCTTCAACTCGCTGCTCGCGCCAACGGACTACTCTCCGCTCCAATAACATGGGCTTGCACAACATCGCCGTCGACATAGGCGGCACGTTCACCGATGTCGTCGTCCAAGACACGGACAACGGCGATCTGTGGACCGTCAAGACCCCGTCTACACCTGAGGACCTCGCTTCAGGATTCATGCACGGCGCCCGTGGCGGGTTGAGTCTGGCGGAAGCCGAAGCGTCAACCGTGCGGCGCATCTTTCACGGCACGACGATCGCCACCAACGCGGTGATCGAGCATACTCCGGCCAACGTCGGCCTCGTCACCACCGAGGGCTTCAAGTACGTGCTCGAGATCGGCCGGCACGACATCCCGCGGCGGCAGAATATCTACGCTTGGGTCAAACCGCCGCGCCCCGTGCCGCCAAACCGAATCTTCGAGGTTGCCGAGCGTCTGGACCGCACGGGTGATATTGTCACGCCCCTCGATGAAGATCGGTGCCGCGAGGTCGCACGACAACTCAAGGATCTGGATGTCGAGGCCGTTGCGGTGTGCTTCCTCTACTCGTACGCCAACCCTGATCACGAGCGACGCGTCGCCGAAATCATTCGCGAGGAGATGCCGGAGGTGCAGATCGCCCTCTCCTCTGAGGTCTTGCCCCAGTTCCGGGAGTACGAGCGCACTGTGGCCACGGTTCTGAACGCCTACGTCATGCCCCGGGTCGGGCGATATCTGGCCGGGCTGGAGTCCGCGGCCGCAGACAACGGGCTGAAGGCGCCGCTGTTCATCATGAAGTCCAACGGCGGCGTGACCAGTGCGGACATGGCGGCACGGCAGGCGATCCACACCGTTCTCTCGGGTCCGGTGGCCGGGGTCATGGGCGCGCTGCAGGTTGCGAACGCCGCGGGTTCGCCGAGTTTCATCTCGATAGACGTGGGCGGCACCAGCGCGGACATATGCCTGGTTCGCGACAGCGAGCCCGAGATGACCGTGGAGCGCCAGATCGGCGGGTTGCCGTTGCAACTGCCGATGCTGGACATTGTCACCATCGGCGCCGGCGGAGGAAGCATCGCACGGCCCATGACCGCGGGCGGCCTGTCGGTCGGCCCAGAAAGCGCAGGGGCATCACCAGGCCCCGCGTGTTATCCGAACGGCGGGATGCAGCCGACGGTCACCGACGCTCGCCTTGTTCTCGGGCATCTGCCTCCGCACCTGCTGGGCGGCGACATGCCTTTGGACGTCGACGCGGCCAGGGAGGCCATCCGCCTACAAATCGCCGAACCGCTCGGGTTGGGGATCGACGAGGCCGCGGCCGGGATCGTGGAGATAGCCGACAACAACATGGCAGGCGCAATGCGAGCCGTCTCGATCGGACGCGGACTCGACCCGAAGGATTTCGCGCTGGTAGCGTTCGGCGGCGCCGGACCGATGCATGCCTGTGCTCTGGCGTCATTGCTCGGGATGCCGAGCGTGATCGTTCCGCCAACACCGGGAGTGCTCTCGACATATGGGCTTCTGTTCACCGATCTTCGGAGCGATTACGTTCAGACCTTCGTCCACTCAGGATCCTCCCCAAGTGTGACCGAAGTTTCCGAAGCATTTGCTCGCATGGAAAAGCAGGCGCGGGAGTGGCTCGACAGGGAAGGCGTCGCCAGCGAAGCGGGTCGAGTGTCTCGGTCGGCGGACCTCCGCTACCAGCATCAAGGATGGGAGATCACCGTCGACATGCCCCCGGGGCCAGTCACGGCTGCGACGCTGGAGGCGATGGTCGACAACTTCCACACTCTCCACGAGCGACTCTACTCGTACAACTTACCCGAAGCCAACGTGGACCTCGTAAACCTCAGGGTCAGCGCCACCGGTGCGTTGCCGCGACACGAGATGTCGCGACTCCCCGATGCAAACGGCTCGTCGCCATCCCCGGAGTCGACTCGCAAGGTTATGTTCTCGAGGTCGGACGGGTACGTCGATACGGCCATCTACGACCGCGGATCGCTGGGTTCCGGCGCCGTCGTGCACGGACCCGCGATCATCGAGCAGAGCGACACGACAACGCTGCTTACGCCAAGTTACGCCGCCAAGGTGGACGGCTACGGGAACCTGGTGATCGTTGGTTCAGAGTGAAGGCCCGTCACGTAGCAGCGGGCGGCAGCATTTCGGCTCGGAGGGAGTTAACAGCCTCTTCGCCGAGGCGCAAGAATTCTGAATTGCCCTGAGACTCGGCAATGGTTCGGCAGCTCGCGAGAAATATCCTGAACCCCTCCTCGCGATCTCCGACGCCAGCGGATTCCATAATCTCCTCGACGCCGAGGCCGGTCTCTTGGGCCAACTCCGAGAAGCTCGCCTCCCCTCGACGGTGCTGCTCAGCAGCCCAAGTTCGGAGCACTTGACGCGCTCGCTCTTCGCCCGACTTGCCCAGAAAGGCGCCTACCGACTGCCCCAACAACTTCGCCGCTAAATCCACCCGTCGCTTGGCGTCGTCATCTAACCTGACTGAAACAGTTTTCTTCTTCATTGCCATTCTACTGTCCTTCATGCCCTCCCCACATCGCATTCAGATGAGCTACGGCAGGTCCCAACAGGGTCGGGCTAACAGTTTGCATTGCCGTCAGTCCGGCCAATGCGTTCAATGCTTGTCGTATGTCCAATCGACCTTCCGAATACAGGTCAACGACCAACACTGGGCTACAGAGCACGACTAGACCTCGACGCTCCGCCTCCAAAAGTGGTTTGCGGTCATCGATCAGAAGGATCCAGTCGCGGTGCTCCAGGGCAAGATTGATAGCATCTTGCCCTCCAGGCCCAAATTCCTGGACCACGTCGAACGCTGGATGGGCTTCCGATAAAACGCCTTGCCGCACCAACCCCCAGAACTCTCTACCTGCCGGAAAGCTCTCCCACAATTCCGCTGCAACCGCCGGTCCGTAATTGAGTTGGAATCGGTCCAACACCTGGGAATGTAGCCCTGCGCGGTAAACGTTTATCCAAAACGAGCTATCAAGTGTTGCATTTTGCTTCACTTCTTCATTCTAGCGGTACAGCGATACGCTGGCAAGACAGAATTCGCTTTGTGATCGCCGCCGTTTGCCACATATTCGCCCAACTGCTATCGTAGCCATCGCCATGAACGTTGACCCGATCACACTTGAGATCGTCCGCGGGGCGGTTAACTCGATCATCCTCCAGATGGAGGGACTCATCGAACGAACCGCCATGTCCCCTGTCATCAAAGAGAAGATGGACTACTTCGTGGGCATTTACGATGTCGGCGGCAGAATCGTCGATGCTTTCCTGTCCACGTCCGGACCCAGGATCGTCGACCCTGTCTTGAAGGCGTACCCGCTTGAGGATATGCGGCCCGGCGACTTGTACTGGTACAACGATCCGCACGGATCGCAGGGCGCGATTCAACATACGGGCGACATGTGCTTCCTGGCGCCGGTGTTTCACGATGACGCGCTGGTCGCGTTCGCAGTCAGCTTCGGACACTTTTGGGACATCGGCGGCAGTGTTGCGGGCAGCCTTTCTCCGCACGCCTCCGAGATCTTCCACGAGGGCATGCTGGTTCCTCCGATACGCATCGTGCGGGCGGGCGAGTTGAACCGAGAGGCATACGCCGTCATCCTGAACAACTCGCGTTTTCCCGATATGCTCGAGGGCGACACGCGCGCGCTCATGGCGGCGTGCCGGTTGGCCGAGGATCGGCTCCAAGAGCTCATGGGCCGCTACGGCCAGGAAACCGTGCTCGGGGCGTTCAACGAGATCATCGACCGGAGCGTGGCTGCCTATCGGGAGTTCGTGCGAGAGGTCGTGCCCCAGGGCGAGCACCGCTTCTTCGACTACGTGGACGCCGACCCTGTAACAGGCGACCCTCGTCGCGTGGACGTCAAGTTCATGCATGACGGCGACGAGTTGGTAGCCGACCTCACAGAGAGCGGCCCGCAGGCGACCGGTCCCGTCAACTTCATCACCAGCCCCGGCGCGTTCAACCTGCTCCTGGCCCGCCACCTGGCGTACATGAACCCTGAACTGCCCCTGAACGAGGGCGCGGTCTCGTTCTTGGACGAAGTGCGAACGAAGCCCGGAACGATCACGCACCCAAACTACCCGGCTCCGGTCGGCCTGCGGAGCCACACCGTGATTCGGCTCATGGGTTGCATGGGTGGTCTGCTGGCCGGCGCCAACGGCGGCCGTGCGCCCGCCGCATCGCCGGTTTACGTGATCTACAACCTCAGGGGCTTCGACGACGACGGCGCATTCCTGTACTTCAGCGAGGGCATCGGGTCGGGCCAGGGCGCCAGGCCGACGGCCGATGGGCTCAACGCCATCTACTTCCGCGACCAGCGCAACTATCCGGTCGAGTTCGAGGAAGGAGAGTTCCCCCTTCGCATCGAACGCTACGCCATCCGGCCCGACTCGGGCGGCCCCGGTTTCCATCGAGGCGGCTGTGGGGTCGTGAGAGATGTCCGAATCATGGTGGACTGTACCATGAGCACCCGGATGGACAACGTGCGGTTCCCCTGCTTCGGGATCAATGGAGGCGGCGCCGGATGGCCAGGGCGCTTCCTGCTCAACCCAGGGACCGTCGACGAGCGAGAGCTGCCGCCGGCCGGCGAGAACATTCCGGTGAAGGCGGGCGATCTCCTCCGCGTCGAAACCGGGGGCGGCGGCGGTTGGGGAGACCCGTTCACGAAACCGCCCGTAGCCGTGCAGCGAGATGTGTTGGAGGGATTCGTGACCGTTGAGGCCGCCCTCGAACAGTACGGCGTGGCGCTCACCGCCGGCGATCTCAAGATCGATGCGGACGCGACTAACACTGCTCGAAGCGCCGCTCACGTGTCCGAGCCGACTGTCGATCGTGGTCCGAACGGCCACGATTGGTTGGCGCGTCTGGGTGTCGCCGAATAGCGGTTTTGGGGGCCAGCAACGTTGTCGCCGAAGGGATAGTCAACAACCCGTTCGCGGTGAGTCCCTTCGACGACCCAGTGATCGGTGCGACACATGCTGCGAACTTGCCGTTCGGGACGCTAATTCAGCGTCAACCCTCCGCCGTTCGACTCGTTGAAGTCGCGCGAGCTCGAACTGTATACGCCAAGGTCCTGCCCCTGGTGCACGTGCACCACGAGCTCTTGTTGGACGATGCCCATGGCGTCCAGCAAGTCCTCTTCAACCAAGGAGATGAGACTCTTTACATCGTCCTGGGTGAGGCTCTCGATGATGGTCAACGTGGCGTGCACGTCAACATCCGCGAAGTGCACGTCGAGCCTGCCGATGATCGCTGATTCCTCTTTGACCGTGTAGCACTCCGAAAACGGGGTGCGAACCTCTCGCTGGAAGTTGTACTTGGGCATCGGGCCTCCTCTCCTGTCAGCGCCGGGTTCCTGAGACCCTGGTGAAATCCCTGGCGAGTCGTTTTGCGCCACGCGCTAGATCCGATACTGAGATTGGACATGAGCGCGCAGGGGTTAAGTTGGGTCAACGGCGATCGGACGATCCGAGTGCTACGGGCGCACCTGACCTCTTCCGATGACCGTCCATTTGTACGAAGTCAGTTCACGCAGTCCCATCGGGCCTCGCGCGTGGAACTTGTCTGTGCTGATGGCCAGTTCCGTTCCGAGGCCAAGTTGTGCTCCGTCGTTGAACCGGGTGGAGGCGTTCACGAACACGGCGCTCGAGTCGACCTCGTCCAGGAATCGCATGGCCGCGGTGTAGTCCTCGGTGACGATGGCGTCTGAATGTCCCGATCCGTAGGTCTCGATGTGGTCCAGGGCATCGTCGAGCGAATCCACGACCCGCACGCCCGCTGTCAGCGAGAGGTGCTCGGTGGTCCAGTCGTCTTCGTTGGCGGGCGCGGTTTTCAGCCCGTCCATCGGCCCCAGGACGCTGAGAGCCCGTCCGTCGCAGCGCATCTCGACGCCTGCCTCAGCCAACTGGGCGCCCATCATCGGAAGATAACTCGGCGCGACACGTGAATGCACCAGTATCGTGTCCAGGGCGTTGCAGACCGACGGTCGTTGAACCTTGGCGTTGAACACGATTTCGACTGCCATGTTGAGATCCGCGGCGGAGTCTACGTAGGTATGACACACGCCTACGCCGCCCGTGATGGCCGGCATGGTCGCTTCCTCAGCAACGCGGTTGATCAACTGCTGCCCGCCTCTTGGCACGATGAGGTCGATCTTCCCTTTCGCTTTGAGCATCTGCCCGACAATGGCACGGTCGGTGGTCTCGATGAACTGGACCGCTTCTGGCGATAGGCCGGCATCGGCGACGGCGTCGCCAACCAGCCTCGCGAGGACGGCGTTGGAGTTGATCGCCTCCTTGCCTCCACGCAAGATGATGGCGTTTCCGGATTTTAGGCACAGCACTGAGATGTCCACGGTGACGTTGGGGCGGCTCTCGTAGATCGCGCCGACCACGCCCAGCGGGACGCGGCGTCGTCCGACTTGCAATCCGTTGGGCAGTGTTCGCTGATCGGTGACCTCGCCGACGGGGTCGGGCAACGTCACGACGTTGCGTACGTCGGCTGCAATCCCATCGAGTCGGTCGGGAGTCAACAGCAGCCGGTCCAATAACGCCTCGCTCAGGCCGTTCTGCCGTCCGGCTTCGCAGTCGGCCGCGTTGGCTTCCAGGATCGAGGCTTCTCGCGACTTGAGGCCGTCGGCGATGTTCAGCAGCGCCTGGTCTTTGGCTTCACCTTTCGACTTGGCAAGCTCTCTGGCGCCCCGTCTGGCCGCCTCGGCCTTGCCGGTCAGTTCATCCACAATTGTCTGCATCGGCGTGCTCCTGTTGTCGACTGCGCCGGGTCTGTCGTCAGCTAAGGACGACCATGTTGTTTCGATGCACCACCTCATCGCCGAAGTGATGGCCTAATATCTCCGCAATCTGGTCGGACTGCATCCGGCTGATGCTGGAGATGTCTTTACAAGAGTAGTTGCTGATCCCGCAGGCGATCTGCTCGTTGTCGGCTTTCACTATCGTGACGATGTCGCCCCGCCCGAAGCTTCCTCGGGCTTCGATGATCCCGGGAGGGAGCAGACTTCGGTTGTGCGAAACCAGAGCGTGAACCGCGCCTTCGTCCACGACGATTGCCCCGTTATCGGACGCCTGGCTGAGCATCCACCGCTTGCGGCTTTCGAGCCGAGTACTGGTCGCCGGGAAAAATGTTCCGAGGGACTCGCCCTCGGTGAGCCTGACGATGGCGTTGGATATGCGTCCGTTTGCAATCACCGCATCGACGCCTGACGCCGTTGCCAACCGCGCCGCGTCGAGTTTCGTGGCCATCCCGCCCCGGCCCTGATCCTGCCACGACGGGCCGCCCATCGATTCGATGTCGTCGCTGAGCCGGTCGACACTGGGGATGAGCTTCGCGTCCGGGTCGAGGTGCGGATCGGCCGTGTAAAGGCCGCCAACTTCGCCCAGCATCACCAGCAGGTCGGCGTCTACTATGTTGGCGACCATCGCCGACAGCGTGTCGTTGTCGCCGAAAACCTCTCCGGACAGTTCATCGACGGAGACCACGTCGTTCTCGTTGATGATTGGCACTGCTTCATGCTCGAGCAGTCCGAGGAGCGTGTTGCGGATGTTCAGGTAGCCCAATCGGTCGCTCAAGTCTCGACGTGAAAGCAACGCCTGCGCGACGGCGATGTCATGCCAGTCAAACAACTGCTCGTAGGCGTTCATCAGCCTGGTTTGGCCCACCGCTGCCAACACCTGCCGCATCGGCAATCCGTGGCTCGTGGACTTCTTTCGCAGCACGTGTTGCCCCGCGGACACCGCGCCGGAGGAAACGAGCATGATCTGGCATCCGCGGGATTGGAGCCGTGCGATCTGCCCGACCAGCGTGGCCAGCATTTCCAAGTCGAGGCGGTCGGTCCCGCCGGTTAGCAGCGACGTTCCCGCTTTGACCACGATGCGGCGGTACCGTCGTTGTGTGTCAGACCCGCTGCCAATGGCGGATTGTGTGGGGGCGTGGTCTTGAAGCGTCATGTCGTGGGCTCAGGCTCTGGATGTCGCCTTTCCGGCGACGGACACATTATAGCACCGGCTTGCCGCCACACGCCTACGGTCCGCTACACCGACGTTGCTTTCAGTGTTGCCGCGACTCCGATCCAGCTCACCGGGATCATCGTTGACCCCAACCGGTGCGACTCATCTTGACGCACGAGGTGAGCAAAGTCGACAGCCTTCGTTGACTGCCTGGACTGGGCGTTCAGGCGCTGTCGCAACCCAATGAATCGTACTATTGGATATTTAACCACACGTGATTTGATGTGTAGACCGTCAGCGAAAGTGG
>DCWO01000094.1 GCA_002328865.1 Dehalococcoidia bacterium UBA2160
CTTTACCTACAATAGTCTCTCTTATTCTCAGGCCCAAATGTGTCCCCCTTTCGCTGACGGTCTACACCCTGGCACAGGAGTTCACGGGCATCGTCCTGCAACTCGAAGCGGGAGAGCAGGCGTTGGCGGACGACCCTGCCGAGGTCCAGGAACATCTCGACCGAGCCAGAAACCTGGCGAAGCACTGCCTGCAAGAGGCGCGACGGTCGGTATGGAATCTGCTGCCTCAGGCGCTGGAGGATACTCCGCTTCACGAGGCGTTGCAGGGCGAGGTCCATCGATTCAACCTGGCCGGAGACGCGAGGGCGAATTTCGCCCTGTCGGGAGACAGGCGTCAGATCACGGGGGACATACAGGCGGCCCTGTTTCGCATCTGCCAGGAGTCGCTGACCAATATCAGGAAGCACGCGGCCGCCACCGAGGTGTCGGTCAGCCTCGCATTCCAACGGGATGCGGTGCGACTCGAAATCGAAGACAACGGCAAAGGTTTCGATGTCTCAGCGCCGCGAAGCAGAGGCACGGGCGGCGGATTCGGCGTGAACGGGATGCAGCAACGAGCTCGTTTGCTCCGAGGCGAGCTGACGGTCACCAGCCAGCCGGGCGCGGGCGCCAAGGTGGAAGTGACCATCCCCACGGTCTGACCTGAGCGGGTTACGGAGCGCTTTCGATGGGTGTGGCGTCCGAGGCGTCAGACCGGTCCAACCACCGTCGTGACACTCCTATGACGATGGCCACTAGGACGGCTCCGAAGGCATAACCCGCGAGCGCATCGCTCGTCCAATGCGCTCCGAGGTACACTCTTGACGCGCCCACGGCCGCAAGCGCGATCGCCAGGATCGCCAGAATCATCCCGCGGACGAGGCTGGGCCTCATCCTCCTCGTGACCGTGAACGCCAAGATCGCGAGAAATACGGTGGCGTACATAACGTGGCCGCTGGGGAAAGAATAGCCGCCGGGTTCTCGGAACACCTGTACGAGGTCATTTGTTGGCCTGGGGCGACTGACAAGGTGCTTTATGACGGTGACACCGAGCGACGACGCCAACATGCCGGCCAGCAGCAGTCCGCTCTCTATGCGATAACCCCTGACGTAGAGGACGGCCGATGTCAAGGCTGTCAGTAGCTGCGCCTGCGGTCGGAACCCTGAGGCAGAGATAGCAATCATGACGTTGTCAAGCCATGAGCTTCCCCACGACTGCAGCCACAAACTAGCCCTCAAATCACCGGGGAAAGGGTCGGCGCCTTTGGCCAGGTAGGCGTTCAACGCCAGCCCGACCAAATACGCTCCGCCCGCGACTTTAAAGATCAATGCTAGGGTAATCCGAGGGCCTCTTCCGTGACCCGTCGAATCATCCTCTATTCGCTCAGTTGCGTCCAAACTGTCGTTCGCTCTTCCACGTGGTCACACGTCGAACGCCAAAGCCGCTGACGGCGTCAGTTTTGCTTGGCGTCCTCACCCCACAGTTGTAGCTAGCCCGGCGACGATTACAGGACCGGCATCGCCTGGGTCTTCAACCAGAGTACACAAGTTCACTGGCGTTTTACACCCCGGTTCCCATGGCATGACTGTCAGCGCGCCCTCCGTGGGTACGATGGCCGCTAGGCCAAGGTGATGACGTTCGGGTCAACCTGTTGTCTCTGCGGAAATCACGCCTCCTGCCGATGGCAGACAGTGGATATCCGGGTAGCATTAGCTTATCTCAAAGCGAGGTGCGGCCCGATGCTACATGCAAGTCAGACAAATGCACGAACCACCGCCTTCGGAAAGGCAGTTATGCCGGCGGCGTTCGCCCTGGGAGCCGCAGGCTTCGTCATGCTGGCGGTCGTGGCTTCCGGGCAAGCCTACACCGAGCTGGACATCAAGATCGCCGGATGGGTACAAGGCCTGGACATCGCCGGATTGGATTTCGTCGCAAGCCTTGTCAACTTCGTCACCTGCGCCCCGATGGCCGTCGGCCTCTGGCTTGCCGCGATGACCTTTCTGGTTTTGAAGGGGCGTCCGCTCGAGGCCATAGCGGTTTTCCTGATCATCGGCCTCTGGACCGCTACCCAAATCATCGGGGTAGTCGTGGACCGGCCGACCGTTCCGGCAGAGCTGGCCGTCGCTGTCGATTTCTCGCGAACGGAAAGCGGAAGTTTCCCCAGCGGCCACGCTACAGGAGCCGTCACTTTTTACGGACTCCTGGCCTTTCTCACGCTCAGCAACGTTCGTCGTGGACCCAGCCGAGTGGCCATCCCATTGATCGCCATAACGATGATCGGACTCGTTTCCCTGTCCAGAATCTACGCCGGAGCGCATTGGCCCACTGATATACTCGGCAGCTATCTTCTGGGCTTCATGGGCGTCGCAAGCATCGCGTGGCTCTACACAAACGTGAAATACGACACCCTGCACATCCCCCGCCCCGGCGGCAAGAGCAAGAATGACGCCGAGCCGGCGATCGAGGGAGTGACGATAGCGGGTTCAATTGCCAGCAAGGTCTATCTCGATTGGAAGGCTGGCACGGCCACGAAAGAGTACAACCCCCCGATGCCGGTCAGGGCGCTCTACTGGGTCGCGTTTCAGGCGCCGTTCCCCTACCAGGTTCGCAAGGACTCGCTCGAGGCCGCGGCCGCCAAGCGCAAGATAGCTGGACTGCTGACCAAGCACAGGTTCGGATATGACATGGTGGCGGCTGCGTACGGGATCCAAGAGAGTGATCACGGCTATCGTTTCGTGACAGAGTTGATCGAAGGCTCCGAGCCAGCGTCTAACGTCGAGGTCGAAGACCTCCTGAACGAAATGTACGCCTACTTCCAGGAAACAGGAATGCCCACCTGGCAGATCGCTCCAGGCAATCCTCACGCCTACTCCAACTTCATCCGAAGGCCAAACGGCGAGATGAAGCTGATCGATCTCGAATCGGCCTTGGTGTCGACCAGCTACCCTTGGAGAGAACTTCGGGCGGCGCTGCGTGACGGGAACTTCCCGACGTTCGACGACGTGGACTTCGTCCAACTCCGAACCTATGTGGACACGCATGCTCGCGAGCTCACGAATACCCTCGGGGCGAGCGGGTTGACCGAACTCAGCGAGGCCGTCGACAGCGCCGAGTCCTCCTCCGAGTCCTGGAAGGACAGCGAGCTACGAATCTGGGGGCGGGTCTCCGTGTGGGTCTACCGTGTGTTGGATATGAGTGGACCGTTCAGGGCGATCGGTCGCCGCATGGAGAGCGCCGAAGCGATGTCCATCAACTTCCTGACCACCGCGGTCGGACGTTGGGAGCAAGAGGGAAAGATCGACGGTGATCAGGCGGCCACGTTGAGAAATAGCCTCGGAGCATCCGAGATGAGCGCGGTCGTGAAGCACCTGGGCGCCCACATGATATTGAGCATCGTAATCGCGATTCCGATCCCCGGGCTGCGAAGCCTGGCCCGCGCCGGATGGACGCTGTCCTTCCGACTCAAAGGGTTGTACGGTCGCGCAACCGGGAAGATCACCAAAGAAGAGTACCGGGCGATCAAGTCCATCCATACGGTCAAAGTGATGCTTCTCGCCCTCGTGCCCGTCGTCGGGGCCGCCTCCTACGCTGTCAGCGACCCAATGCTGAAAGGGCCGGGCAGGCTGTTGATGGACGAGAGCGCGTCGCGGCTGCCTTTCAAGCTGTACACCCGCTTGCACCTGGCCCGTTTCACCGCGCCCCGCACGACGATGGCCGCCGGCGCCACCGTGACTCTTCCGGCGCCCGCAATATCAGTGACCCCAGAGGCCGAGCACGAGACAGCCGAGGCTTATCGTATCGCCGCCTAGTCGACCGTTTGAAAGACAGGATTCGATCCGTACGACAAACAGCGTGGTCATCAAGCCTGATAAGGGCGCGGTGACCACGTTCGGCGCCAACCTCATGCCTGGCTCGCCGTCTTCGCGAGAGCACGGTTTTCGGCGATCAACTACAACTCCGGCTTTTCCCAGCCGCCCAGGGCCGACTCCAGCCGCGCCGCCACGGCTAGAGCAACGTCCTCGCGCCATGGCCTGGTCACGACCTGCACTCCGATGGGAAGCCCGTCCGGCGACGTTCCGCCTCGGACCACTGCGCCAGGCCAGCCGGTCATGTTGTACGCTCCGCAGTATGTAAACGACCACTGGTTCTCGTCGAGCCAGGACCCGCCGTGTTCACAGGCAGGGATGGCGGCCGCGGGGCAGAGGATGGCGTCGTAGTCGCGCATGAAACCGAGCATCCGGCTTCGATACAAGTCCAGGTCCTCCAGTGCCGCGGTGAACTCCCCAGACGAAACCGGATCGATGGTCGCGAATCGGTTCTTCAAGAAGGGCGACATCTCCGTCGTGCCCGCCCGTTCAAGCAGCCTGGTGACCCAGGCGCGACCGTCGCCGCCGTTGAGTGTAGGACTAATGTCCGGGATCATCTCGAGGGCCTCGGGTCTGGTCTCCTCGACGACTGCGCCAAAGTCCTCCAGGGCTCTTGCCGCCGCCCGCACTGCTTCCTGTATCTCCGTCGTTGGCGTCTTCAGGCTGTTGTCGGTGTGCATGGCGATGCGGAGTCCGTCGATCTTGACGTCGGCGGGGTCGCCCAACGGCGCGGGCACGATGGCCGGGTCGCGCCAGTCCGGTCCGGCGATGATGGGCAACGTCAACGCCAAATCCTCGACGAACCTAGCCAGCGGACCGTTCTGCGTCAGGGCATCCACGGCGCCCATTCCGTAGGGCACGATGTGGCCTGTGCGCGGAACGCGGCCCGAGTTCGGCTTGAGGCCGGCGATCCCGCAAAAGTGCGCGGGGAGCCGGATGCTGCCGCCCGTGTCGCTTCCCATGTCGAGGGGCGAACCGCCAGCCGCGATGATCGACGCTGCCCCGCCGCTGCTGCCGCCCGGGATTCGGTCTTGTTTGTAAGGGTTCTCGGTTCGGCCGTAGATCAGGTTGTCGGTTTCTCCGGCGAGCGTGAGCTCGGGTGTGTTGGTCTTTCCGAGCAGGATGGCGCCCGCGTCGCGGAGCCTTGCGGTGACCGTGGCGTCCTCGGACGGTACGAACCCGGCGCGGCCCTGAGTTCCGCCCGTGGTGACGACGCCCTCCGTATCCAGCGAGTCCTTCAGCGTCATCGGAACGCCGTGGAGCGGCCCCGTGGGGCGGCCATCGGCGAGACCGGCGTCGGCGTCGGCAGCTTCGGACAGCGCCCGCTCGGCGCAAAGCTGGACCACGGCGTTGAGCTTGGGGTTGACGGCCCCGATTCGCCGCAGGTGAGATTCGACGACCTCGACGGCTGAAACCTTTTTGTCGCGAACGGCCTGTGCGATCTTCGTCGCCGACGAGAATATCATGTCGTCCATTGGAGTCTCCTTCACGTCAATGATTGGTCGCTTACGGCGGGGGGACGGGGGTTCGACAGGCTCACCCCGGACGGGAAAATGCTACATTCCGTTCGCCCTGAGCCTGTCAAAGGGCCACCGAATTACGACGCGAACTTCGGTGTCAGGGCATTAGATTGGCGGCTTCCGCCATCCGCCCAGTGCCGTCTCGACGACCTGCGCAAGAGCCAGCGCGACGGCTTCGGTCCATGGCCTGGTGATGAGCTGGACGCCGATGGGCATCCCTTCGGGCGACGTGCCCGCTCGGACCACGGCCCCGGGCCAGCCGGTGGTGTTGAAGGCGCTGGTGTAGCTGCCCGAGGGGGACATTTCCCGAGACATTGACTCGCCGTGGGGCAGCGCCGGGAACGGCCTCACAGGACATAGCAGCGCATCGTAGTTTTCCATGAAGCTCAGCATCTCGGAACGAAACGCGTCGACCGATTCCAACATGGCCGTGTAGTCGCCAACCTCCATCGCCTCTGCGGTGGTTGCCATGCGCTCAATCCTGGGGTGGGGTCGGGTCGTGCCCGCGGCGTCCAACAGGCGCTGGATGCCCGCGCCGCCGTCAGCGGTCAGCATGCGCAACTCATCGCGCATGGCGATGGCTGGGGGCAGGTCTTCGGCCACCGTGGCCCCCGCATCCCTGAGGGCGTTCGCGGCGGCTTCCACTGCCGCCGCGACCTCAGCAGTCGGCGAGATGGTCCCGTTGTCGGCGAAACTCGCCACGCGGACGCCGCTCTGGTCAACGCTCGCGGGGTCGTCGAGGGGCATGGGTACGATGGCCGGGTCCGTCCAGTCTGGGCCGGCGATGATGGGCAGCACCAGAGCCAAATCCTCGACGAATCGGGCCAGCGGACCGACCGTGGTCAGCGACTCGGTGGCGCCCAGCAGGTGGTGAATGATGTGGCCCGTCCTGGGGACACGGCCAGAAGTCGGTTTGAGGCCCGCGATGCCGCAGAAACCGGCGGGCACGCGAATGCTGCCGCCGGTGTCGGTGCCCAGGTCCAGCGGCGACCCTCCTGCGGAAATGATCGCGGCCGCTCCGCCGCTGCTGCCTCCGGGCGTGCGGGACACATCGTACGGGTTGTTGGTGCGCCCGTAGATCAGGTTGTCGGTTTCGAATGACAGCGTCAATTCAGGAGTGTTGGTCTTGCCCAGGACGATCGCGCCCGCGGCCCGCATCCGCGCCACGGTCGTGGCGTCGCGGTCCGGCACGAACGACGTGCGACCCGTCGTCCCTGCGGTGGAGACGATACCCTCGGTGTCATGTGAGTCCTTGACCGTCATCGGCACGCCGTGGAGCGGGCCTTTTGACTCGCCTCGGGACAGGCTGTCGTCGGCTGCTCTGGCCTCGCCAAGCGCGCGATCTCCGGCGAGCTGCACCACCGCGTTCAGCTTCGGGTTGACCTCGTCGATCCGACGCAGGTGCGCTTCGACGACCTCGACAGACGACGCCTCTTTGTCTCGGATTGCGCGGGCCATGGATTTGGCCGACGTAAAGATGATCTCTTCCATGCGATCCCCCTGTGGTTTTCGGCGGGTGGTTTCAAATGTGGCTTGACGGCCAGCTTCAAGTGGATGAAGGCAATTGTACGCCCTTCTACCGATGACGGCGACGGTCGCTCGTCAGGTGGCGAGGCAGTGAACTAGGCATCATGGAGCGTGGACAGCCTGTGAATCTCCGCGAATAGGATTGAACTGCGCGTTTCGTGCCGCGAGAATTGGCGCACCGAGGTCCTTCGACGAGCTTCCAAGTAACGGCTCTCCCG
>DCWO01000108.1 GCA_002328865.1 Dehalococcoidia bacterium UBA2160
CTCAGGATGACATCGGAGGAGCCGGTGCTTATGAGTCCCAACGGATCGGGATCACAGCCTTGTCGGGGCCCGTCGAACCACGGCCCCCCCGAACGACATTTCGGCCAGTTCCCGGCGATCGATTCGTCGATTCTTCGGTTCCTGATCAGGCCTGACGCTGTTCGCGCTCCCGCGCTGCGCGCTGGAGTCGCTCCGGCAGCGGCGGCGGCTTCGATACGAAAAACAACACCGAGCCGGAAGCTGCAACCGCCGCCAGAATGCCGAACGCCAGCGTGTAGTCGTCCGTCCGGTCGGCGACGAAGCCGGTGAACAGGGCGCCGGACATCATCCCCACCATCATGATCATCGAAGAAAAGCCCATGATGGTCGCGTACGCTTTTCGCCCGAAGTAGTCGGCCCTGATCGAGATGACGATCGGGCCGCGCGTTCCCCACGAGACGCCGTGCAGCACGACGAAAAACGCCACGAGCCAGATATTCGTCGCGAACGCCAGGCCGAACAGAGCTATCGAGTGCCCGATCAGGCAGACCGTCAGCGCGTAACGCTTCTCGACCTTGTCGCCCAGAGCTCCGCCGCCGACCTGGCTGATGATCATCATCGCCGTCATCAGGGTCACGACCGTTCCCGCCGTCGCGAGTGAGTATTCCAGTCGGTCGACGATGAATGGGATCAGGTGGACCATGATCGCCGACACCACCAGCAGTGCAGACGCGTGGGCGAACGACACGTACCAGAACACCTTCGTTCGCAGCGCTTCCCTGGCCGTGAAATTCAGGTCAGGGCCGCCGTTATCCCCGTCGTCAGCCGAATCTCCGTGGCCCGAATCGGGTTTGACGCCGTCCGGGAGATACCCGTAGTCCTCCGGATTATGGCGCATCAACTGTGCGAGCGGAACTCCGACCAGGATCAGCACGATGCCCGAGGCGAAGGCCGTCGACCGCCATCCGAAGCTGTCCGTGGACCAGGCCATCACCGGGACCATCAGCCCACCGACGCTCATGCCCGCCATCACGATCCCCATCGCGCGAGACCGTTTCTTCTCGAACCAGTTAGCGACCGTAGAGAAGATCGCCATGAATCCGCCGAAACTCGAGCCCAACGCGATCGTGGTGAAAGCGGCGTAGAACTGCCAGAGGTTCTGAATCCGGCTCAGCATCATCAGACCGATTCCGGCGATGATGATCCCGATCGTCACGATCTTGCGCGGTCCGAACTTGATGATCATCCAGCCCTGGACCGGACCGAGGATGCCGGTCTCGAGTTGTTGGATCGAAAACGCGCCCGAGATCTGGGTCCGCGTCCATCCGAAACTCTCCTGGAAGTGGACGAAATAGACGCCGAAGCTGTGGAAGATCATCCCGGCGTTGAGAAGCTGGATCACGAACCCGGCAGCAACGATCCACCAGCCATAGAAAACTCGGCTGGCCAGCGACCTGTTGCCTGTCTCGATCAACAACTCCTCCTGTCCCGATAAAACCGTGGCGCACGCGCGCCTCGACCACGGCACAAAAATCTATGACAGAACGGTCGGCGCGCCACGGAAACTCGCAACGCCCGAAACGAAGCTACAGTAGAGTAACAGACGTGGGTCGTCGCCGGGGGCTGAGTTTCGCAACAGGCGCGGTTCTCGGCCACGAGTTTGCGCCGACGGACCCGGTCATGCCTGGCGCTGGTCGGACCGTAGTCGCGCCGTACGCTGAAGTCGCTCCGGCAGCGGCGGCGGGCTCGACACCAGGAACAGCAGCGAGCCCAACGCCGACAGAGTCGCCAGAATTGCGAACGCCAGCGTGTAGTCGTCCGTACGGTCGGTGACGAACCCTGTGAACAGCGCCCCGGTCATCATCCCCATCGTCATGATCATCGAAGAGAATCCCATGATGGTGGCGTACGATTTTCTTCCGAAGTAGTCGGCCCTGATCGAGATGACGATGGGAACTCGCGCCCCCCACGAAGCTCCGTGCAGCATTGCGAAGAGCGCCACCAGCCAGATGTTCGTCGCGGACGCCATCCCGAACAACGCGGCGGCGTGCCCCATCAGGCAGACCATCAGCGCATAACGCTTGTTGACCCTGTCGCCCAGCGCGCCGCCGCCAACCTGGCTGACCATCATCGCCGCCGTCATCAGCGTCACCACGGTCCCGGCCGTCGCCGTCGAGTACTCGAGGCGCTCGACGACGAACGGCACCAGGTGCACCATCAGCGCCGACACGACCAGCAGCGCCGACGCGTGGCCGAACGACACGTACCAGAACACCCTGGTTCGCAGCGCTTCCATGGCGGTGAAATTCAGTTCGAGACTGGTCGACTCGGCGGTCTCGTCTTCGTCGGTCGAATCCGCCGCGGCGCCGTCCGGAACCTCTCCGTAGTCCTCCGGGCTCCGACGCATCAACTGGCCGAGGGGCACGCCGGCCAGGATCAGCAAGACTCCCGAGCCAAACGCGGTCGATCGCCAGCCGTATGCGTCCATCGACCACGCCATCGCGGGCACCAGCAGACCGCCGACGGCCATACCGGACATCGCGATCCCCATCGCCCGAGACCGCTTCTTCTCGAACCAGTTCGCGATGGTGGCGATCATCGCCATGAACCCGCCGAGGCTCACCCCGATCGCGACCGCGGTGAACGCGATGTAGAACTGCCAGAGGTTTTGAATTCGGCTCAGCATCATCAGTCCGATCCCGGCGATGATGATCCCGACAGTCACGACCTTGCGCGGTCCGAACTTGATGAACAGCCAACCCTGAATCGGACCGAAGATCCCCGTTTCGAGCTGTTGGATCGAAAACGCCGCCGAGATCTGGGTCCGGCTCCACCCGAACTGCTCCTGAAAATGGACGAAGTAGACGCCGAAGCTCTGGAGGATCATCCCGGCGGTGAGGAGCTGTACCACGAACCCCGAGGCAACAATCCACCAGCCATAGAAAATCCGCCTAGCCGGTGGTTTCCCGCCTGTCTCGACCAAATCTACTCCCGTCTTAACAAGAACGCTGCGGCGGACCCACGCCCAACCGCAGCATGATCGAAATCAACACCTCCGGACCGCCGACAACGCGGCGCGCACCGAACTATCGTAGGGTAACAGAGACGGAGGGTCGCGAACGAGGGCGGGGGATGGTCGGGAACTAGAGGATTGACGCCGGGACAGTCTCGGGGTTTACAGGTACAAGAGTTGATCCCGCAGTTCGTCGGCGCTCAGTCGATCCAGCAGGCGCAAGAGGCTTGACGCCAGTTTGTGTGGCCGCTGTTGTGTGGCGATCAAGATACCCCAATGACCGTTACCCTCGGCAAGCCATTTCCGGTGAAGCGCCTCAAAATCCCCCCGGTTCCTCAAAGTCCCTCCGGTTGTGGGTAAGCAGGGCCATCTGCGTATCGGCTGCGAACCTCAGTTGAGAATCGTCAGATTCCCCCAGACGATTCGCATCTCTAGTTGTTACCGCGCGGATCCCTCCTGCCTCCAAGAGGTCGGCGACCAAAACGCGGATGTTTTCGTCCAGGTAGACGTTGGCGAAAAGGCGGTTCACCTCTCCCTTGAGCGGGGATCAATCAACTCGGGCGGGACACGGTTGCGCTCGATATGGTAATTGATCTCATCTGGATGGTCGCAGTAATAACTCAAGGCGTCGTAAACCGCTGCCAATGACAGGTGCGGGAGCCCCTCGGGAATCTCCTCCGGCTGGTATCCAAGCCGCCGATTCTCGACAATAGTCCGCACCGGCGTCCGTGTATCGACGATGATCGGCTCGCCGCTCAGGATCGTTTCGTTTTTGACTATGTACTTGTGGTCCGTCGTCGTAACCATGTCAGGCGCTGCTCCCTGTCAAGCCGTAGCTCCACTTTTCATCGCCCTCACGGGACGGTGACCTCGGTATCGCGGATGACGCTGGAGAGCGATCCCAGCACGAACTCCCGCGCATCGAAGACCTCCAGCAGCACCGGACGGCCATCAGCCGAGAAATGGACTACGACGGGCCCGGACTCTTCCGCGTGGTCAATCTGCTCGGACGAGAGTTCAATAAGAAGGACATCAACGTCCTTGCTGTACTTGATCTTACTCATACCGTGACCTCTTGCCAGGATAGAAAGTAACCACGACAATTTCGTCTATAGTCTCTTCGTAGACTACACGCAGCACCCTCTCGTCGTCCAGTGGTCCTTGTGCGACCCACCGACCGCCGTGACCAGCGAGCACCCGCTCTGGCAGGCGCACCGTCTGCTCGACCAGACTTCGCTCAAGTGCAAAGCCATGGTCGCGCAACACCGAGAGTTTGGTCAACGCGTGGAGTGTGAGTCGTATTGGGCGGTCGGTCATGCCAGGGTGTTGCTCAGCAAGGTGATGAGTCGTAGGTGAGTGCCAATCTCACAAAACCAACTCCACCACCTCGGCCTTCTCATTTGGCAGAGCGTCATCGGTGGGTTCCACGTACAGTTCGATGGCTTCCCTGATGTTGGTCAGGGCTTCTTCGCGCGTATCGCCCTGGCTAGTGCAACCGGGGAGAGAGGGCGCATAAACCGTGTAGCCGCCTTCATCGCTGGGTTCCAGGACTACCCTCAGTTTCATGTCTTGTCCTCACTCTGGTCGGCACAGATACTTGTGTGAAGTGTAACAGACCGGTGAGGCACGATCGCTTGCTGCTCAGACGAGGTGTCGGTTGACATATCGGCCGCCACGGCGAGATGAGAAGACCGCACCTCGGTACACCAGCGCGAGACGGTCTTGCGAACCGGGGCGGTCCGGAGTAGAGTCGCATCAGAGCGCAGAACCGGACGCTGCGTCGGATCCCGGCGAAACCCAGCAAACGCACCGCTCACCGACGAGGAGGCCGTCATGAATCCGAGAGAGCGAGTCCTGGCAACGCTGAATCACCAGGAGCCCGATCGCGTCCCGTTGGACTGCGGCAGCACCGTCGTCACGGGCGTCGGCGCAGTCGCCTACAGCAGGCTCAAACGCCACCTGGGCATCGAGGGCGGCCAGGCGCAGGTGTACAACATGATGATGCAGATTGTGCTGCCCGAGCAGTGGTATCTCGACAGGTTCGAAGTGGACGTCGTGGACCTGAGCCGCGTGTTCTGCGAGGACCCCGACGAATGGGTCGACTGGGATCTGCCCGAGGGATACCCCGGCAAGGCGCCCGCGTGGGTCCACCTGGAGGAGAGCGACGGCGAGTGGCTGCACCGTGACTCCGAGGGCGAGGTCATCGGCAAGATGCCGGTCGGAGGCTACTACTTCGACCAGACATACTACCCGATGGCCGATCCCGTCCCGGGCGACGTCGACGACCTCGACCATCAGCTCGGCAAGGTGTGGACGACCACGATGGCGGTCCCGCGACCCGGCGCCGACGACGAACCCGGCTTCTATGACGCCATCGAGCGCAAGGCCAGGCGGCTGTTCGAGGAGACCGACTACGCCATCGTGGCGAACTTCAACGCGTCGCTTTTCGAGATATCACAGCGCCTGTTCCGGCACGACAACTTCTTCACCAACCTAGTCCTGGACCGCCCCCGCATCGAGGCCGTCCTCGACGGTCTGACCGAGCGGTACATCGCCGAGGCCGAGCGCTTCCTGCCCCGCATCGCGCCGTACGTCCAGGTGGTCCGCGTCGCCGACGACCTGGGCATGCAGATCGGACCTCAGATCTCGCCGAAGATGTTCCACGAGGTGTTCCAGCCCCGCTACAAGGCCATCTACGACGCCATCAAGAAGCACTCGGGCGCGAAGCTGTTCCTGCATAGCTGCGGCTCGATATACGACCTGCTGCCGGACCTGATCGACGCCGGCGTGGACATCATCAACCCGGTGCAGACCTCCGCCGCCGACATGGACGCCCGCCGCCTGAAAGACGAGTTCGGCGACGACCTGGTCTTCTGGGGCGGAGGCTGCGACAGCCAGTCGGTCCTCGCCGTCGGCACGCCCGACGACGTGCGTCGCGAGGTCGAGCAGAAGATGGAGATCATGGCCCCCGGCGGCGGCTTCGTCTTTTGCCAGGTCCACAACATCATGCCCGAAACAACCCCCGAAAACATCCTAGCCATGTACGACGCGTTCGCCGCGCGGCGGTAGGGGGCGTGCCCAAGCCGATCACTTGAATATTGTTAAGGCTTTTTCGCTCGCGCCCAGTAGCCGAACACCTTCCGCACTTCCTTCACCCAGAACTCCATTTCAAGCAGCTTGTCAGTTGCGTTGAGCCTCCCAAGGTCACGAGCACACTCGAAAAAGCCGCCACCTGGCACTTGGTCATGCAATCGAACGACAATTGCAGATAGCATGGGTCGTCCCTGCCTGCTTTCATAGATGTTTATCTGGTCAAGAATCTGTGCGATCTCCGCCCGGCTCGGCGGATCGCCCATATCCAGTCCCACCAACGATCCGGCATCGCCGTAGGATATGAATCTTTCGGCTGCTGCTACTCCTTTGAGGTTCTCGTAAATCGTTCGGTTGATCATGGACTGTGGAGTTCTTGGCGCTGGATCGCCACTCGATGACGAAACCCGAGACTCCCCCTGACCCGCCCCCATCTGGCCTTTCACGATCGGACATCCATTGCTGCAAAAGCGGCGAGGCCCGCCATGTAGCTTATGTTGGAAGGGACCGCGTCGCCAATCATCGTGGACAGCGATTTTTTCGGTGGCCGACCCCCATCCTTAAGACGAAAATCGAAAGAATCTGGGAAGCCTTGGAGGCGTGCCGCCTCGTGCGGCGTCAACGTTCGCGGCAGCGCCGGGTGGATGAACCTCCCTCTGCCAGGCGTCAGGAACCCAGTCGTGATGGTCCCGGCTGGCTTGTCCCACTGCAGTCGCCCATATACAGATGGATATGTGTGTCCATCGCGGTGACTGGGCGGCCTTTTGTGATTCGGCATGTCGTAGGCATCGGTCTCAAAGAGATGGTGAATCCGATCGCGATTCACTTCGGACAGCTCAGAAGGCGAATCGAAATCGTCATCAATCGCCACCTCGCACAGATCTTCGATCGCCCATCTCACGGTTCTCACAGGAGCGGCAATAGCGGCGCAAGTATCCGATACGTCTGGTAGAGACCCTTGCGCGGCTATCAACAAATGCCGCTTGCGAGTCTGGGGGATACCCAGGCTTGACCCATCTATGACACCTTGAGTTACCGCGTAACCCAAACTCTCGAACAACCTTGATGCCGACTGGACGACGAGCCCTTTGTCATGGACGATATCGGGCACATTTTCGATGATGACACACTTGGCTCCGACGGCGGCCGTGAACGCTGGCAGCGCCAGATATAGGATGTTTCGAGGGTCATTCCGCCTGGATCGGTTGTTCAGGTTCGAGTGACCTTGGCACGGCGGTCCCCCTAAAATCACGTCCACATCGCCAATTAGCCCGTGAAGCTCTTCCGCAACAATGCGAGGACTCCCGATGAAACGAGCTCTATCTCCCCGGCCGGCGCACTGGAATTCAATTGCACTCCATACACTGTCGACGTAACTGATCCGGGGGTGAAAGTTCCGTTCATAAACTTCGGAAATT
>DCWO01000174.1 GCA_002328865.1 Dehalococcoidia bacterium UBA2160
CAATAGTCTCTCTTATTCTCAGGCCCAAATGTGTCCCCCTTTCGCTGACGGTCTACACTCCGGAGCGAGATGGTCGGTGCGACACGACAAGCAGGTTATCATAGTGATGAGAAAGCGTCAAAACGTAATATAAACACATCAAACATTCCGACAAGCCCGAGCGCTGGCGCTCAAGCTCTGGTACGTCTTCTACGAGAACAAAGCCGCGCTAGACTGGGCACGGCGCGTGAGTCGAGACGATATCGGAATGCACGGAGGTTCGCCTGCAATGGACCGGAACGAGACGGTCGAAACCTAATACATGGTCACCATTCACGGTCAATCGATCGAAGACGCTTTGGAGACGCCGGAAAAAGGTGATGCCCGCCCGTTGAGCACCCCGGGAGAAACAGGACCATGTCGATCGCGTGAGAGACGCCTAGAGTGACAACCTGCTACGGAAGCCCCAGGCTCTCGCGAATAACGTTGGCGCCTGAATGTTATGCTTACGGATCAGTAATCAATGCAGCTTTGTCTGCCGACACCGTAGTGGTCTCGGACATGTGCAGCTCCATACCTGCCATGTATGTACGGCTGCTCGTCGTACCATGCCGGGTCCACTCCTTCGACCCCCCCTATGACCCGGTCGACCGGAGGGAAAGGGCCAATCGTGCCCGTGCCCGTTGAAACCACAGCCGTCATCTCGGGCGGGTGGTAAAGGAAAGGAGGCGCATTGCCGTCTTCGTTGTCCTCTTCTTCGCTCAAAAACACCGTGTTGATGCCCAGTTGCTCATAAGCTTGCACTGTGCGAACAGAGTCTACGAACCTTCTTCCTCTGACGTCATTGGTGATAATCGCGCCCTGCGCGCCCAGCAATTTCGCGGCTTGGGCAGCTCTGCTCCCAGCCAGCCGCATCTCCTCTTCACCGCCCCAGTTGGTGCGGCCGATGATGCAGCCAAGGAAGTTGATGCTCGTGCCGTGGCGGCGACAAAGACCTTCCACCACCGGATTGTTGGTGAAGGGCCAGGTAACGTGCGCGCCTCCGCCGGTCACCGCTCCATCCATCATCTCGGTGGGACCCAGCACCCAGGGAGCCGAGAGGCGTGTGACGCCGTAGATCGCCGTTCCGGACGCGGATCGAGGCCCCACACCGGCCTCCATGGATGCCAGGTGGCAACTGAACACGACGCCCGGCAAGGAAGGGTCCTTTGTCGTCAGGTCGAACACCTCTGCTTCGGGAGGCTCCAGGCCAAGCGTCGTTTCCGCCAGCTTGTCCGAAAGGCGAAGCAAAGCGGAGTGAAGTATGTCGGCGCGGTTGCCCGAGTCCAACCCCTCTTTGGGCCGCATGGTAAGGCATACGTTGTGCGTGGCAGCGTACGGCAGCACGGCCCCTGCCCCCGACATGTCGACAAAGCGTTGGAACGACCACACATTGCGCCGCCCCGGCCTGGGGACGTCCTCCGGCTGGTCCAGACTCCAACCCCTGGCCGCCCACTCCGATGGGTCGTCGACGAGTGACATCACCGTCGTGCCTCCCAGCCGGTGCGTCCGGCCTGCTCCGACCGTATCAACGGGCCGTCCTGACCTGCCGGGATAGGTTGCGGACTGCCCGCCGGCTTTGACTCTGGGCTCCAATATGTCGTAGTAGTTGATGATCCGTGTCGATTGCCCGGGTTTGCCTATCTCCAGCTTGGCCGCCACGATGTTCGACTCTGCCATGACCGAGCTCAACAACTCGTCGTGGTTCAACTCGAGGATGCCGTTGTCATACGCGGTTCTCGATCCGAAAACAATGTCCGTCACGGGGAAGGTATCCAGTTCAAGACGCATGGACCGCCTCCTGCGAGGGTGCTTCAGAGGGCTCGAAGAGCGTGGGTTTGTCAACCTCGGTCTCCAGTGCCTTCACAGCGGTTTCGGTGATTCGCATCATCAGTTCGTGGTCTCGCTCGATGGACAGCTCCGGCTCACCGCAGACGTGCTCGACGCTGATCCCGCGCACGACTCGGTGCATGCCCACCGACATCGGAATCATGGGGACGGCGCTGATCTGGGCCACCGGAATCCCGAGCCGCTCGATCTCTTTTGCGATCGTTGCGCCGCAACGATTGCAACTCCCTCAAGTGGCTACCAGCAAAACGGCGTCGACCCCTGCATCCTTCAGCTCCGGGGCAATCGTTTCGCCGATGTTTCGGGCCGCCGTCACCGCCATTCCATTTCCCGCGGTGGAGTAGAAGTAGGGAAGGATCCGGCCGATTGCCCCTCTGCTCTCCATTTGCCTCACCGACCGCAAAGGGAGCACGTAGTTGGTGTCCCTTTCGTTCACGACTCCCGAATAGAATCCCGTGTGGATGCACTCCCAATCGTCAATCGTGAACTCTTCGACGCCTTCGATCGAATATTTGTGAGCGACCTCCGTTGTCCGACCCGATTCCAGCCGGTCGGGGTTGCCCTTCGGCACCAACCCGCCTGAGTTGACGAGCGCCAGTGTGGCCGTGGCCAGGTCACTCACCGGCGGCGGCGCTGCCACTAGGTCGAAATCACGGCGGAAGACCTCCGATACGAAAGGCGCCCCCGTCAGCCGGGATTCCAGCATGTCGATGGCCCGCTCCGCCCCTGATTTTTCACGCATGACCTGACGCCGAAAACCGCGCGGCAGGTATCCGTCATCGAGAGCGGGTCCCAACTCCTGGCCTCGAGCGAGCGTCAGGCCTACCGGCGCCATTCTGGATATGCCATCCATCATCTCGACGGCCTCTGATCCCGTGGGGACGACCACCAACTCGCGCCTTAGGGTCAAGACCCCGGTGTTCTCCGGGTGCATCGCGGCGACTGCTGGGACTCCGCCTTCCTGAGAGGCCTGACACATCAGAGCGCAGGCCAGCCCGTACCTGCCGGCGTCGAAGGCCGGACCGGCCATCAACACATCCGGCTTGAACCGGGCAAGAGCTTCTTCAAGTGCTTGTACGGATTTGTCCTGCTCCTCGACCACATAGTTGTCGCCGCCGATCAGCGTAGCAACAACCGTCCCCTCGACCCCCAATGCCTGTTGGAGAGCACGGCCTGGGCCTACTGGCCCCTCCCGAGCCTGGACAGGTACATTGGCCTGTTCCTCCCCGCCTATGCCGCCAAAGAACTGGTTCAGGTAGTGAATAACGCGTACCGGTTCAGCCATGGCTCACCTCGCGATTTCTAACAGACATTCCCCGTTCGAACTGGGGGCGGTCAAAGAATCCACAGTACTCGACTCCGACGATTGTACGGCGATTCTGGAACGCCGTCAAACACGCTGTCATGCCTGCACGGCTACCTCTTGGTGCGGCGGTTTGTGGCCCATTGGTTGGGAAAACCGCTTAAGATACGTGTTGACTCCCTTCCGATCCCTCTAGGCATTCACCTCTATCCTGATGGCCTTTCATGACCTCCAATGACCCCATGGATGCTCGTTGCGCTGGAGCTGATGGAGTCTACGGACGTGCCCCAGCACTTGCTGGAATGTGACTCGAGGCGCCGCTGGCTCAGCTTTCCCTCGGTCTTGATGAACTTGACCGAAAGGCGCCGCTCTTCGATCTGTTCAGCTATCGGCGAAGAATCGAGTCCATCCTCTCGTTCTCCGACTCCTATCCGTGGCGGAAGGCGCTGAAACTTGCTCGTCAATGTTTGTCTCCGAAGGGAGACCAAGTGCCGACGGAGCTTCAGGCGTGCTAGACTGGGCACTGCGCACGAAAAGGGCATCTGTGTGCCGATCTCTCGTGCCTTCGAAGCCCCAGACAGTGCCACGGAGGTTCTCCTGCGATGGACCCGAACGAGTCGGTTGAAGCCTATTACACGGTCAACACGCTGGGCCAATCGATCCTCTACGCGCTGAGGACACTCGGCAAGGACGCGGGTGAACTGACTGTCGACGACCTCGCGCCGATCGACCAGTTCCACATCCGTGGGCGGATGGCGACCCGAGAGCTTGCTGGAATTGCAGACATTGCCGCGGACAGCGAGGTGCTGGATGTCGGGTGTGGCCTGGGCGGCTCGGCCCGATACCTGGCGTCCGAGTTCGGATGTCACGTCACTGGGCTCGATGTGACCCGTGAGTACTGCGATGTCGCGACCATGCTCTCGAGCCTGGTCGGGATGGACGGCAGCACCCGATTTCAGCACGGCAGCGCCCTGGCTATGCCGTTCGAATCGGACTCCTTCGACCTGGTTTGGACCGAGCACGTGCAGATGAACATCGAAGACAAACGTGGTTTCTACTCGGAGATAGCCCGAGTACTGAAACCGGGCGGCCGGTTGGCGTTTCACGACATCTTCCGCGGCCCGGCGGGTGCGATCGAATTCCCGGTGCCCTGGGCAGGCGAACAGTCGATCAGCTTCCTCATGAGTGAAGCCGACCTGAGGCGCATCGCTGCCGACCTCGATTTCAGCATCCTGTCATGGGGTGACGTTACCGAGGCGTCGTCAGAGTTTTTTCAGAGGCGGCTGCCCGCGATGGAAAGCCGGCCGCCTCCGCCGTTGGACCTCGCGCTGGTAATGGGCGCGGACCGGTTGGCCAAGTTCCGGAATCTGGGGCAAGCCGTGGCGGAAGGGCGGGCCACGGTGGTCCTTGGAGTGATGCAACACGCGGCGTAGCACGGAGAGCCGAGGAGGCGTTTCGCATGCGGATTCTTGTGATGGCAGCCGGAGCGGTCGGAGGCTACTTCGGTGGCCTCCTGACGCGGGGTAACAACGAAGTCAAGTTCGTCGCCCGCGGCGAAGCGCTCGGCGCCATTCAATCATCGGGCATGCGCGTCAGCAGCGTCACTTCCGGCGACTTCGCGCTTGAGAACGTCGTCGCCGTCGATCGATTGGACGGCGACTGGGAAGCCGACCTCGTCCTGTTCTGCGTCAAGAGCTATCAGAACGAGGAAGCCCTCGAGGCGATCCGCCCGGCAGTCGGCGCCGATACGGCAGTCTTGACGCTTCAGAACGGCATCGGCGGCGGCGATCAACTCGCGGCCGCCTTCGGGGGACGACATGTGATGCTCGGCGCAGCGTACGTTTCGGCAGAGCGCACCGGTCCGAACGAGTTCACTGAATTGGGCGGGACCTGTCAGATCGTGTTCGGCGAGCCCGACGGCTCCAAGTCCGAACGAGCGAAGAGCGTCCTCGAGACGTTTCACGATGCCAGGATCGATGCGGTGTTGTCAGACAACGTGAACGAAGCTCTATGGAACAAGCTGGTTTACATCTGCGCGCTCAGCGGCATGAGCTGCATCGCCCGCGCGCCGTTCGCCGAGGTTCTGGACAGTCCTCAAACCGCCGATCTGACCGCTCGCGCGGTCCATGAGGCGGCGGCGGTCGGCAGGGCTTCCGGCATCGACCTGGCCGCGGATCTCGAAGAGCGTACGTTGCTGGAATTCGAGCGGGAGAAGGCGGAGCTGGTATCGTCGATGTACATGGACCTGGTGGCGGGCAAACCCCTGGAACTAATGGGCTTGAACGGGGCGGTGTCCGAACTGGGCCGTCGTCACGGAGTCGACACGCCCGTCAACGACTTCATTACGGCATGTCTATCCGTCGCGCACAAGCGGGCAATGGCTTGATCGGCGTCGTCCGCCCACTCGATTCACCCGAAGGAGGAGACATTGACATACACCTACGATCCGAAAGACATGGCTTCGAGAGAGCTCGCCCCTGGAGTAAATCTGCGGACGATGTCGGGCGAAAAGATGATGCTCAGCGTCGTAGAAATCTCGGCCAACGCCGTGATGCCGCCGCACTCGCATCCGCACGAGCAAGCGGGGATGGTCCTGGAGGGGGAATTCGAATTCACAATCGGCGAGGAGACGAGCACCGTAAAGAAAGGGGACGTCTACATTATCCCCGGTGGGGTGGAGCACAGCCTGAGGGCCAACGGTGAGCCGTCGCTCGCCCTCGACATTTTCAGCCCGCCTCGGGAAGACTACATGTGAGATGCGCCACGGACGGGCCCCGGTCGATCCCGAAACCCGTCCGCAATGGATCACATGTCCGTTCGTCCCGGCTTTGTCGGGACTTGTCGAAAGGTCGGCCTTCTAGGCGCCGAATCTAACCGCCGCGACCGCGTCGTCGTACTCGACGCCTTTGGTGGACCAGAAGATGCCGGCTATGTCGTCGACCGCGGCAACCAGTTCCTCCGCCGATGCGCGGTTCACGTTCTGTTTGTTGGCGGCTGCCAATTTGTTGGCTTTCCAGATCTTGTCATGCAGGTCGGGATGCGACTCGAGGTGGACCGGCGTGAAGTAGTCGTGCCAGAGGATGTCGAGTTCCTTCTTGCAAAGGTTCGCATGCTCTTCCTTGACCGCGATGTAGCGAGACAACGTGTTCTGGTAAGCAGCCTGGTTGTCGCCCGCCTCCAGTGAGTCGATCCTGACGATCATTTTGAGAACTGTCTGAGCGGCAATCTTCGCGGAAATCGGATCGTAAATCCCGCAGGGAATGTCGCAGTGTGCGCTCACCTGATTGATATGTAGTGCGTCCATCAATTTCGTCTTAAGCGTCATGGCAGTTGGGGCTCCTTTGAGTGGGTTTGTACATATGACCTTAGCGCAAGGATTGAGAAGTCGCAACTAATTCCGAATGTGTGGCGCCGGCGTCCAGGGCCGGAACTTCAAGGAGTCCGGATTGAGTCACAGGGCGCGCATATTGTGAAGCGAGTGGATGGTTTTCCGGCGGGCTTGCACCGGCGCAGAACGTGGACCAACCGGGAAGGCGGCTTGACGTGATCGCTGGCTATGAATTGCCCGGCATGTCCTGCTATCGCCACCGGAACGGCGGGCCGGTCTGCTTCGATCGAAGCGTCTCAGATGTCCGCCGTCATCATGAATTCATGCCCACGTTGAGGACCGACGCATCATGGTGAGACTCTGGAATTATGTACGTTCCTTGTCGTTGGTCCATGTTAACGGCGACAGCATGGCGCCCACGTTCCGAGACGGCGATCTGTTGCTGGTTTCCCGGACGCAGGATGCCGTTCCCGACAGGGGCGACCTGGTCGTGCTCAAACTGCAGGAAGCGGACGATATGACGCACGTCAAACGCGTCGTAGGACTGCCCGGAGACACCATCGCCTTCGACGACGGCTCGCTGTTCGTAAATGACGGTGCGATCAGTGAACTGTACCTGGGCGGCTTGCCTCAGACTTTGGGACTCGAGAGCCGTCGATGGACGGTCGCCAACGACGAATGCTTCGTCCTCGGAGACAACAGAGCTCACTCGACGGACAGCCGAGAGTACGGCCCGGTCCCGCTGTCGACTATACGAGGCGTGGCGAAGCTGAGGATATGGCCGATCGTGCGACGCCGGACTCGCAGGTGATCTGAAGCGCACCCCGTCCGAGATCATGGCTTTATTGACTCGACTCGAATCTTTTCACGATGTCGAAAACAAGCTCCATGACCCGTTGATTGCTTCGCTGTCTGCGGGCGGTCTTTTCCTCATCTTGGAGAAGGATGTGCTCCCGGCGTCGTGGATTGTCGAAGGCGAACAGCACCAATAGCCGGTCCATGCCGAAGTGCTCCGCCACGGCGAATGTCGCGGCGGTCTCCATGTCCACGGCGGCGAACCCTCTGGCGTGCCAATCGGCGATCTCGTGCTCCCCTTCGGCGAACAGGGCTGACGTGGTGTAGATGCTGCCGTAGTGTATGTCGCCAGGGCATGAGTCGAGCACGGCCGCCAATTCAGGGTCTGGCGATGCGGAAACGATCTTGCCGTCAGTCTTGTAATACTGCGATGCCCCCTCGCCGCAGTAGGCGTCCACCGGAACGAATATATCGCCGGTATCGATGTCGTCGGCCAAAGCCCCGCAGTTACCTGTCTGGATCACCAATTCCGTCCCCAGAACGCCGAAAACATGGGTGACCTCCGAGGCCATTGGAGCGCCGTACACTGACGCGTACGCGGTTTGCACGCCGTCGAGTTCGCCTACGAACAATTCGTCAAAGACGCCGTTCGGCGATCCTACGTCGAGCACGTCTGTGAAGTGTTCTCGATACAGCTCGTAGTACATCCTGAAATTCCGAGTCCCACGTAGGACTACAACGCGCGGTATTCGGTTTGCAGGTATGTTCAGGATCGAGAGCCAGTCGTCTTTGGTCAGCTCGCGCAGCATCGTGCACCCCTTTCGCTTCGATCGATACACCAGGTCAATCCCATCAAGCAGGCACGGATATATACTCGGGTCGCACCGACCGCGCCCAGGCCACCGTACCGCGCAGGGCGCCGTGAGCCGCAGCGTGTCGATCGCCGATGCCGTCGCGCGTCACGCCAACGCCGTGAGTTCGTCGCCTCAGCGTCGCCAGAGCCGGGATGGCCAGCACGGCCAGGAGTACGGCGGCAGCGACGAACGCGGCATGAGGCGTGATCCAACTACCCGCCACGATCAGCAGCAGAGGTCCTGCCACGCCGCCAAGTTGTATTGACGATTCTCGGATGCCCATCACTCGCGACCTGTGCTGCTCGGGGGTGATGTCCAGATACAAGGCGCTCAAAGCGGGCGCGGCCAAAGCTTCGCCCGCTCCGGTGATCATCGCGGCGCCGATTAACATTGGGAACGACGTAAACAGGGCCAGGCCCGCGTACAACGCCGATGTCATGACTAGGCCCAGGATGATGATCGGACCGCGGCCGCGCTTGTCGCTGACGTGTCCCAGAAGCACCTGTCCGCTCACCATCGCGACCCCATACGCAGCCACTAGGCCGCCGAACTGGACGCTGGACCACTCCAGTCTGTCGTACACGTAGAAGACCATCTCGAGGTCGGCGAAGCCGTAGACGAACTCCAGCATGAAATTGAGAAACAGCAGCGCCGTGAAAACGACTAGCGGCCTCGGCAATTTTGTGACGAAAGGCTTACCTGTCTGATCGCCTTGCTGGTTTTCGTGGCGAGCCCTGAGCATCTCGCGTCTGCGGACGGTTCGCGTGCGCGTCTCGGAGACGAAGAGGACGGCCGCTGCGAGCGAGACTAATCCGGCGGACGCCGAGGCGATGAACGGAGCTTCAAATCCCAACGCCTCGTAAAGCACGCCTCCGACGACCGGTCCGAGAACGAGACCGGAGCTTACGCTGCCCATCAATACGCCCGTCCAGCGCGCCCTGGAGTTGCTCGGAGCCACATCCGCCACGACTCCCAACGTGGCTGGCATGAGGCTGCCGATCACGGCGCCTTGGATCGCTCGCAGAGCCACGAACGTGCCGGTTGAGTCGGCGAAAACGTACCCGACGTTGACGGCAACGAAGGCGGCGAGCGACGCTAGGATGATTGGACGCCTGCCGATTCGGTCGGCCAGTATTCCGGCAAGCGGCGCTGCTAGGAACGCGGCCAGAGCGTAAGACACGGTCATCATGCCCAAAACCTCGACGCCGGAGCCGAGTTCGACCAACCGCTTGCTGAAGATCGGTATGACGATGCCGAATCCGGTTGTCGTCAATGCCACCGTGCCCGCAAGCAGGACGAGTACAGTTCGAGCGCGCGTTGCGTTCGGCGCGGACACAGCAATTCTGGTCGCCGCCGTGATGTGATTTAGGGAAAGGTATGCGTCGTGGGTGCTCATGGATTGACTCCGAGCTCGACGAAGAGCGTCGACAGATCTGTGTACATGGTTTCGCGTTCGATCAGGCCGTCGTTCACGTCGTAGAACGTGGCGCCTCTGATCTTTACGGTTCGGCCGGTCGCCTCCATATCGATGGGGACGATCGGGGGACTCACCGGTCTCGAGTTGGTCGCCGTGAACGTCCACTGTGTCGCCACGACATCTTCGGCCGCCAGCGTGCAAGAGACCTCGTAATCCAACTCCGGAAACGCGGTGAACAAAGCGTGCCAGAACCTCTGGCTTTCCTCGGACGAAACCGGCCCTCGGTGGAATATGTCCGTGTGCGCGAAATCTCTGACGTACGCTTCCGCGCGGAGCGAGAGCATTCGGTCGATGTTTTTGTCAGCGAGGGCCTGTACGTATTCGGATACCGTGTCAAGTGCAGTGCGCGTGGACATCTCAGGTTCTCCTTCAGGTTTCGTCTCAGCCTGCCGAGGCAGTCTGCAATTCGACTTCGCGTTCCAACGAGTAGCCGGCGTCCTCCCAGTCGACGATGCCCCCGGCGTAGCGCCGGACATTCTTGTAACCGGATGCCCTCAAAGCCATGTCCGCCCACTTGCTGGCGAAACAACTTCCCCCGGAACAGTAGACAACTATGTCGTCATCGATCTCCAACTCGTTCAGGTCAGTCCAAGGGTCAAACGGAATGGGAATGTGGATCGACCCGGGAATGCGCTTCAATCGGAAGGCGTCCTCATCCAGGACCAACACAAGTTTGAACTCATCCCCTCGGTCGAGCTTTTGCCTCAATTCGATTCGGCTGATTGTCTTGCTCTCTCCGAGCGTCGTGAGTTTCATTTCAATCGACTCCTCCGCGTTCAGCGGCCAGCAGCCACAGGACTGCGTATTCCTTCGAACAGGTCATCTTCCAACTCCGGATTTACGTTAACGAGGCTGAAAGCGCGGTAGAACGCAGGGCTGCCCCAGAGAATCTCGTGATCTTCGTCCGGCAGGCTCTTCAGCACCTCGTAACCGGGCAACTGAGAGCGATGATTGAGTATGGCTTCGAGCACGGTCCGCCAATGCGCCGACGCGTCCACGCGAGTCGTGATCGCCCAGAGTTGCCAGGCCACGGCGCGCCTGTCTTCGCCTTTCACGCGCATCACGAGCTCACCGAAGACCTTCTCGAACGCCGAGATGTTTTCGGCCGTTTCGACCATGTAGTAGAGCTTTGAGACTCGATGAGTCCGCCCGTCGTGAACCTCGCCATAGTCCCGGTCGGCGGCCGCCACGACAGCCGCGGTCGTGAGTCGGCAGATCGCGATGTGATCGAGATGTCCGTACGAACCGTTCGGGTCGAAGGTCACCACCACGTGCGGCCTCACCCTGCGTATGTGGTCCACGAGCTGGCCGATGACCTCGCTTTGGTCGGCGTCCTCGAGTTCGCCGTCGCGGTAATCGAGGAATGCAATATCTTGCAGTCCCAAGACCCTCGTAGCGGATTCGAGCTCGCTCTCGCGGATGCGTCCCAGGGCTTCGGGTCCCGGATAGTCGGCCTGATCGCCGAACCATCCGCTCTCGCCCCGAGTCGCCGTGACCAGGTGTGTCTCCACGCCCTCGGCGGCATACTTCGCCAGGATTCCACCGGCGCCAAGCGACTCGTCGTCCGGATGGGCCAGTATGCACATGAGCTTCAACTTGTCGGACATTGATTTGTCTCCTGTTTCGCCGGTGACGTCTACTATCGGTTCGATCCGTCGCCGGGCGCGGTGCGTTCGACATCAGAGCCGCGGCGCCTCTGGTTTTACGGCGCCAGGCGATAGAAACGGAAGAACGGGTTTTCGATGTCGACGACTTCGACGCTTTTGAATCCCGCCTGCTCTGCATAGGTGCGGACGGTGGACGGACTGATCGCCGTGCCGGTTCCAGCGGCGTCAGGGAACACCATCGCTTGCGGCAGGCAATGCAAGATGCTGGCGTTGTAGAAGAAGTTCCCTAACAGGTTGGTGTTCTCTTCAAGAGTGTCGCCGGCCGCTTCATCCGCGATCAGAACCACGCCGCTGGGGCCGGCCAGCTCCCGCATCTTGGTCAAGGTGTCGATCGGATACGGCATGTCGTGCAGACACTCGAACGCGGTGACGAGATCGTACGGCCCGGTCAACTCTGTCTGCTCGACCGGCGTGTGGTGGAACGCGACCCGGTCCGAAACGCCCTGTTCCTCGGCCAAGTCTCGGGCTTGTGTGATCGACGCCTCGTCGATGTCGATCCCGTCGATGGCGACCGTGGGGAACCCGTGTGCCAGCGCGATGGACGACCAGCCTATGCCGCAACCCACTTCGGCGACTTTGCCGCCGTTCTTCAGTTTGGCTTCGACGTCGGGCAGAGCCGGTATCCAGCTACGGGCGTAGTCGTTGACGAACATCGAGCGATTGCCCAGTCCGATCGCTTCGATGGCATCCTGGCCATACGCTTCATAAGGAACGCCGCCTCCGGTTCGGAAAGCCTCGGTCAGCTCGGGGATGACCGCCGACATCGTGGTGATCCACTGGGTGAACGGAGTCATGTAGGCCGGGTTGTCCTGATCGACAAACACGGCCGAGTGCTCCGGGGAGATCGAATACTCGCCGGTGGCGGAATCATGGTCCAGATATCCGCCGGTCACCTGAGCCAGCAGCCACTCTTCGACGTATCGCACAGCCAACCCAGTCCGGGCGGCCAACTCCGCGGGCGTCGCCGAACCTTCATCTGCAAGATTCCGGTACAAGCCCAGGCGATGGCCGACCAGGATCGTCAGGCACCCCAGTGCGCCATTCACCTCTGTCAACACTCGCTCCGCTAAAGCCTCGATCTTCTGCTCGTCCATCGTCGATCCTCCTGCCAGATTTGGCGCCGCCACGTCGGCGGCTTACTGACAGATTATCTCAACGACAGGGCAAACGAATCCCAAGTCCTTGGGGTTTTCAGAAAAAGAGCTAAACGCCAATGTGCGGGGCGCCTACAAGAAATGGGGGGTGGGCGCCCCGTGTTGGGGTCCGCATTCGCGATGTAGCGCCAGGTCAGTAGTTGACCACGATGGATCGGGGTGCAGGGGCGAAGCCCTGCCGGCGCCAGGGGCGTTCTCAGAAAACTTCCACGGGCGGGCGGGACAAGACAAACCCGGCCTGTCGAGCCCCGATGCAGCTTCAGCGGTCAGCGGGGTTTGATGACAGCGACGTCAATTGCCCATACATCGTCCGCCATGCGGACCTATCGCTGTAAGAATGCACGATCGAGCGTGCTCAGACTCCCTTGGGTCGCTTCAGGCGGCGCCCAAGTCCGAGGTCAGCGCCCGCCGTTGAGCCACCGGGCGACTTCCTTCGCGTGGTAGGTGATGATCATATCTGCCCCAGCGCGCCTGATGGCCGTCAGTATCTCGAGCGTGATCCGGCGGCCGTCGATCCATTCGTTCTGTGCGGCCGCCTTCACCATCGAGTACTCGCCGCTGACGTTGTACGCCGCCAGCGGATATCCGAACTTTTGCTTCGCAGCCGCCAGCACGTCGAGGTAAGCCAGCGCGGGCTTGACCATCACGATGTCCGCGCCCTCCTGGATGTCGAGTTCGATCTCGCGCATCGCTTGCTGGACGTCGGGCGGGTCCATCTGGTATCCGGTCCGGTCGCCGAACTGCGGAGCGGACTCGGCAGCGATCCTAAACGGGCCGTAGAATCCCGACGAGTATTTTGCGGAATAGGCCATGATCGGGGTGTCTTCGTATCCCTCTTGGTCCAGCGCGGTGCGCAACGCGCCGACCTGACCGTCCATCATCGCCGAAGGCGCAACGATGTCGGCGCCGGCCTCCGCCTGGCACACGGCCATCTTCGCCAGCAGTTCGAGCGTCGCGTCATTGTCGATCTTGTCGCCTTTGATGATTCCGCAGTGGCCGTGGTCGGTGAACTCACACAGACACACGTCGGTGATGACCAGCATCTCCGGCAGGGCTTGCTTGATTGCCCGAACAGCTTCCTGGATGATCCCGCCTGGCTCGTACGCCTCGGTTCCTTCCGGGTCCTTCGACTCCGGGATTCCGAAGAGCAGCACCGCCTCGACGCCTAGGTCCGCGGCCTCGCCAACCTCGGTGATGAGCTGGTCCAACGATAGCTGGAAGATGTCCGGCATCGGAGCGATCTCCGACCGCACGTCTCGTCCGTGCCGCACGAAAAGCGGGTAGATCAGGTTCTCCACCGAGAATCGAGTCTCCTGGACCAACTTGCGGACGCCAGGGTGCTGCCTGAGTCTTCTCATCCTGACTTCTGGGAATCCAGTCATGTCGCGGTCGCCCCCTATGAATAGTGCGCCTCGAGCGCGCTGATGAGACCGTCGATTGTGTGTTCCTCGGCTGAAACGTCGACTTCGAGTCCAGCCTCTTTCGCGGTTGTCTCTGTGATTGGGCCTATGCAGGCTATTGTGGCGCCTGACAGCTTGCCGGTGTCTCCATCGAGGAGATCGAGCAGGTTTCGCACCGTCGACGAGCTGGTAAACGTGGCGATGTCGATTCCGTCGGCAATGGCCGTTTTCGCCAGGTCTCTCGACCCCTCAGGGAGCACGGTCCGATACGCTGTGACGCCTCGTACGGCGGCGCCTTGCGACTCAAGACCGTCGATCAGCACGTCGCGAGCGATGTCCGCCCTTGGGGCCAGTACGCTTTTGCCCCGAAGATCGCTGTCGCCGAATGCCTCGACGAGCGCCTCTGACACAAGCGACGCAGGCATGAGGTCGGCGGCTATCCCGTTGGCTTTCAGGCGACGGGCCGTCGCGGGACCGATCGCAGCCACCCGGACGCTGCCGAGCGCTCTCGCGTCCTTCTGTCGAGCGGCCAGCCGTTCGAACACGGCGTCGACGGCGTTGGCGCTGGTGAACGCGATCCAGTCGTAACGAGCAAGATCCTGGAGTTCTGCGTCCAGTTCGACATAGCTTTCGGGCGGCAGTATCTCGATCGTGGGGACCTCTACGGGCATGGCGCCGAGTTCGATCAGTCTGTGCGCGAGTTTGCTCGATTGCGAGCGAGTGCGAGTGACCAGCACTCGCTTTCCGAACAAAGGTCGGTTGTCGAACCACTTCAACGCGTCCCTGAGGCTGACCACGTCGCCGACGACGGTCACCACCGGAGACGACAAACCCGCCGCCTCCGCGCGATCGACGATGTTCGAGAGATCGCCGGTCACGGTTTGCTGCCAGGGTTCGGTTCCCCACCTGACCAATCCGACGGGCGTGTCCGGAGGTTTTCCGCCTCTGATCAGAGCTTGCGTAATGGCGGGAAGGTTCCGCCACCCCATGAGCACAACCAGAGTGCCCGACAGGCTGGCCAAGACGTTCCAATCCAGGACACTCTGCGGCTTGTCGGGCGTTTCGTTGCCGGTGACGACGGTAAACGACGACGCAACGGCGCGGTGGGTGACAGGTATCCCCGCGTAGGCCGCCGCCGCGATGGACGAGGTGACGCCGGGCACGACCTCGTACAGAACGCCCGCCTCGGTGAGGTCTTCGGCTTCCTCGCCGCCTCTGCCGAACACGAACGGGTCGCCGCCTTGCAGCCGCACCACGGTTTTCCCTTCGACCGCCTTTTCGATCAACACCGCGTTGATATGAGCCTGGGTTCGGCCGCGCTCGCCCGGGATCTTGCCCACGTCGATCATCTCGGCGTCGTCGCGTGCATGGGCCAACGCCGCGCTGTCGACCAGGCGGTCGAAGACGATGACGTCGGCCGACTGCAAAAGCCTGAAGCCCTTCATCGTTATCAGTCCGGGGTCGCCGGGTCCGGCGCCAACGAGGTAAACCTTGCCGGTCTTCATGGCGGGGTCTCTCGGCTCAGGATCTCCGCCGCGCCCGAGTCCGTCAACGCCTGGGCGATCGATCGCCCTGCGGCTTCGGGAGCGGATGGATCGGCGTCCAAACTCACCCTGAACAGGCTCGAGCCGTCGGGAAGTCCGGCCATGGCGGAAATGCGAAGAGATCCGTCCACGAACTCGGCGTAGGCGGCCACGGGTATCTTGCAGCCGCCGCCGATGGCGGTGATGAAGGCTCGCTCGGCGGTCACCGCCGTTCGAGTCGGCGCGTGGTCGATGGCAACCAGCAGCGCGTGCAGTTCGTCGTCGGAGCTTCGCGTTTCGACCGCCAGTGCTCCCTGGCCCGCATCAGGCGTGAACGTCTCGGGCGAGAAGTAGTGATGGACTTCGGACTCGCGCCCCAACCGTGCCACACCGGCAGCCGCCAGGATCACGCCGTCGTACGGTTTTTCCATCGCCCTCTCCAGTCGTGTGCCGACGTTTCCGCGAACAGGCACGACGTCTATGTCGGGACGGAGGTGTTTGATCTGCGCCGCCCTGCGCGGGCTGCTCGTGCCAAGCCGCGCGCCGCCCGGAAGCTCGTCGAAACCGGAGCTCCAACGATCCACGAGCACGTCGCGAGGGTCGTTCCTTTCGGGGAATGCGGCCAGGACGAGGCCTTTCGGCAACTCGGCGGGCATGTCCTTCGCGCTGTGCACCGCAATGTCGATTTCGCCGGTGAGCAGCGCGGCTTCGAGCTCCTTCACGAACATTCCACGCTCCATGCTCAGAAGCGGCATGGACTTGCGGCGGTCGCCGTCAGGCGTGATGGTGACGGTCTCGAATCGTATCTCCGGTAAAGCTCGAACGAGAGGATGGACTGCCTCCTCTGTCTGAGCCAGCGCCAAGGGGCTGGCCCGTGTGCCTACCTTAACGATTCGTGCTTTTGACAAGGTTGTTCCAAACAGATCAGGAAGCGGCGGTCGGAGTCGCTCCGGATATGAGGCCGTCCATCAGCTTCTGCCGAGCTTCGTCTGTCTTGCCCGCCTGCACCATGTCGAGAAGCTCTTCCGTTATCTGCGTCTGCCAGTGGTCGGGCTTGACGACCAGAGACGCGGCACGAAGTTCGGCTCGGGCGCCGGCCAGAACTGGGGCCAGGTCGGCGTACTCCAGGATGCGACTGCTGGTCAGTTTCTCGCGGAAGGTCCTGGCAAGAGCGGGACTGGCCCCGCCGGTGGAGGTGGCGATCGTCACCTCGCCGCGACGGGCGACCGATGGTGCGATGAAAGTGCACAGATGGGTGACGTCGACGACGTTCAGCAGAACGTTTCGCTCATGAGCTTCGTCGGCGATCTGTCGATTCACCGTGTTGTCATTCGTGGCGGCTATTGCTATGAAAGCGTCCTGGAGGTCGCCTGGTCGGTACTTTCGCCTCTCCCAAGCGATGGAGCCGGCGTCGGCCAGGTCTTGGACCTTCTTGTTGACGGCTGGGCTGATGACCAGGACGTTGGCGTCGCTTTCGAGCAGCTTTTCCACCTTTTCCTGACCGATATTGCCGCCGCCGATGACCACACATGTGCGCTCAGTAACGTCTATGAAAACCGGATAGTAACGAGGCAAAGGTCCTCCTCTTGCGTCTATACGAAGTACTTGACTCGCGTCTTCTTGTACTCGCGAGTGCTGTAGAGCATCTTGAAATCGTCCAGCCCGGTGGCCGCGCTAAGTTCGTCGGCAATCTTCTCGCATCCCTCGCGGGTGGTGGCGTGGACCATGGTGAAATGTGAGTAAGGCCATTCCGGGTAGGTCGGGCGCTCGTAGCAGTGTGACACCCATTTAGACTCGGCCATGATGGCGCCAACCTCTTCGGAGCGCTGTTTTGGCACCTTCCAGACCACCATTGCGTTGGATCTGAACCCGGCTCTGCGGTGATGCAGCACGGCCGAGAACCTGCGCATGACGCCCCCGTCGATCATTTCGTTGGCCACAGCGAAGAGGTCGGTCTGGCTCATCCCAAGCCTGCTGGCCATAGCCTCGAACGGGGCGGGCTCGATCGAGATGTCCTCTTGCAGCTCCCGGACGATTTGTCTCTCCGAGTCGGTCAGCGGTGCGGCCTGTTGGCCGTTTGCGGCCTGACGCATCGGCTTTACGGCCTGGTCACCGGCGCCTTCGCC
>DCWO01000020.1 GCA_002328865.1 Dehalococcoidia bacterium UBA2160
GTCGCGCGGACATAAGGTTGCTCACCGCGAACGGAGTTCGACAGGCTCACCACGAACGGATAAGGCGGCGTTTCGACGATCTCTCGCAAATGTTGACACGGCCCTAATCGGGGACTGCCGTTGACGCGTCAACAACGTCCTTGATGGCGATGCCAAGGCCTTGCGCTATGCCCTCCCCATAAGCAGGGTCGGCGGCGTGGAAATGCTTCAGTTGGCGAATCTGGACATCGCGGCTAACCGGTTGCATGTCCTGCACGAGGTTGTCGATAAGTCGTCCTCGTTCGGCTGGCGTCATCAGGCGGAACAAATTCCCAGCCTGTGTATACTCGTCCGCATCCACGCGGTGGTCGTATCGGGCGCCCACCCCATCCGTGGTGAAATTGTAGGCAGCCTCGTCGTAGACGTGGTTCTCCGCGGGACCACCGGCGCTGTTCGGTTCGTAGTTCACATCGTTCCCGCCATTTGCGTCGAACCGCATAGCGCCGTCTCTCTGGTAGTTGTTGGCTTGCGTCGCGTGTGGGCTGTTGACAGGGAGCATCTGGTAATTGGCTCCCAACCGGTAACGATGTGCATCCGGATACGCGAAGATTCTCACCTGGAGCATCTTGTCCGGGGAGAAACCGATTCCAGGCACGATGCTGGAAGGCTCGAAAGCCGATTGCTCTGTTTCGGCGAAGTAGTTGGACGGGTTCCTGTCGAGCACAAGTTCGCCGAATTCGAACAGTGGATAGTCTGCGTGAGGCCACACTTTCGTGAGGTCGAATGGATTTATGTGATAGGTTTCGGCTTCGGCCTCGGGCATGATCTGTACGCATACGCTCCAGCGCGGGTAATCTCCACTTTCAATGGCCTCGAATAGATCGCGTGTAGCGGAGTCGGGATCTTGACCGGCGAGACGAGTCGATTCTTCCGTTGAATTGTTTTGGATGCCTTGCTTCGTCTTGAAGTGATACTTGACCCAGAATCGCTCTCCGTTTTCGTTTATCCAGCTAAACGTATGGCTGCCGTAGCCATTCATATGTCTGTATGATTTCGGAGTGCCTCGGTCAGAGAAGAGCGTCGTCAACTGATGAAGGCTCTCCGGCGACAACGACCAGAAGTCCCACTGGGCTTGGGGATGCTTGTAGTTGGTCCGAGGGTCTCGTTTTTGGGTATGGATAAAGTCGGGGAACTTGATTCCGTCCCGTATGAAAAAGACGGGAGTATTGTTGCCTACGATGTCATAGTTCCCATCTTCGGTGTACAGCTTTAAGGCAAATCCTCTGGGATCCCGTCCGGAATCGGCGGAGCCTTTTTCACCTGCGACGGTGGAAAACCGAAGGAACGCCTCGGTCTTCTTGCCGATTTCGGAAAACAGGCGTGCTTTCGTCCATTTGGTCACGTCCGCCGTAACAACCAGATAGCCATAGGCGCCGGCGCCCTTGGCGTGGACGACCCGTTCGGGAATGCGTTCGCGGTTGAAGTGGGCATTCTTCTCGAAAACCTGAAAGTCTTCGACTACGAGTGGCCCTCTGGGGCCCGCCGTACGGATATTCTGGTTGTCTCCAATGGGTATCCCTGCCCCGGTGGTAAGTTGCTTATCGTTTGACATTGCCGAATCCTCCTACAGATTAGGCATCAACTATTGGCGTTGCTGGTCATTATTGAGCCGTTCAACAGGCTGCCGGAACGTTTCGGGTTACATATGGCGGCGCGACCGCACCACGACAACCATCGTCGAAGCACAACCATGAGGGGGTTGTCACAAAGCAGCCGCCAAGCCATGGCCATCGCCCGTCGCTTCCGCAGCTTGGTGACAGTTTCTTTCGCGACATCGGGATGTTTTCATGTGCCGTGCATGCCAGTCCGCATGCGCCTTGTGCATCGGCGTCGTGGCCAAATACGTAACAGAGCATGAATCCTGTCTCAGGATTGGCGCTCATGCACCGACTATCGACAGCAGCATTGTATTGCACTCGTGCGTAGACCGTCAATGAGTTCCGAACGAATTGATTGGGGTTACCCCCCGCTGGCACGGGTTCGGGCCTCGATACGCCATTGCACCTTTTGTTTTGCATCCTGATTCGCAATATGAGATTTGACAGCGATATACGGTCCCTCGAACGATTCCTGGGTCCAAATCTCGAGCACGCGCATCGGCGGAACGATGGGCACAGGCAGTCACCGGTGAATGGTGCGGTTTGGACTGCCAGAGGACGACGGGCAGCCAACGTCGAGGCGGCAAGCTCGGCCTGAACGCAGCTCACCAGAGCGTGGAGCGCTCCGGCCTTTCAAGGTACGAACCGCCTGGGTGGACATCGTTCGTTCCCGCTTTCCTGGATTCGCCAGTCGCGGGTGTGTTAACTTGGCAGGCGTTATGGGAGAACAAAATCAGAACGATTCTAGCCAGCAATGGATGAGCGCCAGACTCCTGAGGGTGTACGCCGTCGAGATGATCGGGACGTACGTCCTGGTGCTGTTCGGCACTGCCTCGGTGGCAGCCGCGGTCCTGACCGGCGCTCTCTCAGGACTCGGACAGGTAGCGGCCGTGTGGGCTGTCGGCGTCGCGCTGGGGATCTACGTGAGCGCCAACGTGTCCGGCGGGCACCTGAACCCGGCGGTGACCCTGTCGTTTGCGATCTTCAGGCCCAGGGCGTTTTCGCCAAAGCTGCTGCCCGGATACTGGACCGCCCAAATCCTAGGCGGCGTGCTGGCGGGTTTGAGCGTCCTGTTGATCTTCCGGACGCTGATCAAACGGTTCGAGGACGCCCAGGGGTTGGTGAGAGGCGAGGCTGGCAGCGAGCATTCGGCAATGGTGTTCGGCGAGTACTTCCCGAACCCGGACGTGTTCGGCGCCGGTGAAGAAGCAGGGGCGCTGATCGGCGTCGGCGGCGCGCTGTTCGTCGAAGCCTTCGGAACGGCCATACTAGTGCTGGTGATCTTCGCCCTGACCGAAAAGCGCAATGGCGGGTTGAGCAGGGCGAACATGAGCCCGATTCTAATCGGACTGACAGTCGCGGCGCTGATCGCACTGTTCGCGCCATTGACCCAAGCGGGCTGGAACCCCGCCCGCGACTTCGGCCCACGGCTCGTGTCGCTGTTCGCCGGATGGGACTCGATAGCGATACCCGGACCTTCGAACGGGTTCTGGGTCTACATCGCGGGCCCGTTGATCGGCGGCCCGATAGGCGCGGCGATCCACGAGTACATCGTGCGTCCCGGCCTCCCCGAGGACGACGAATAGCTGGAGTGCGCGACCGGGGTCGAGGGTGAACGGGTCGGCCTGAAGACCGAGCCCACCGCTGTTTGGGTGCTCTGGCCCATCAGGGCCAAGCCCGATTGCCCCTCGCAAGCACTTCCCGACGCCCGCCCGCTGCTCAGCCCTCCAGGTGGCCGATCTCGTCGTCGGTGAGAGAAAGCTCCAGTACGATCAAGTCCTGGAGGCTGCCGTACATGTCCATGACCCGGCTGTTGAGAACTGCGACTTCCTGGAAACCGGCGCTCGCGGCGGCTTGAATCGCTCGCTGCTCCCGGAGGTCCACCAGTTCGAAGATCAGACTCCTCAACCCCAGTCCACGTCCGAGTTCGACCAATTCGTGGATCAGCCTCGAGCCGAGCCCTCTACCTCGATACTCAGGATCGACGACGGCCCGGAGTTCTCCGGTGTGCCTGAGGGCAGGCCGACGGCTTCGGTGCAAGGTCGAGTCCGCGACGATTCTGCCGTCGTCCTGCACCGCCACGATCGGGATGGTGCGTTCGATGTCGATGTGGTCGGTGAACGCTCGGATCGTCTCCGGCGCGGTGACGTTGTCGTGCAGATAGAAGCGATCCTCCTCAGGCACTCGAGTGAAGAACCGCATCAGCTCGACTTTGTCGTCCGGCGTCAGTGGGCGGATGGTGATCGTTGACCCATCGGACAACGTCGCATTGGCGGGGTACCGTAACAACAAGGAGGTCGGATTCATTGCGCTCACTCCATCAGATTGCCGCGTCGCAGAGACGCAAGGCGGTTGATCGTCCCTCTTAATAGTACGCCGTCCACGTGGCCTCAGCCACCCCTCATCGTGGGGAGTCCAGAGGGGCGAGCCCCTTTGGCGTTCTCTCCGTCTAGCCCGCAAACCGCTCCGGCTCAAGCCCCGCGATCGGCACGTCGGTGGCGCCGGACCCGATCAGATCAGCAACCGCCTTGCCCATGCCGGTGCTTATTAGGATGCCCTTTTTGCCCGCCCCCGTGGCCAGGTACGCGTTGTCCCAGTCAGGCGCTCCGCCGATGATCGGCAGCCAGTCGGTCGTGACGGGTCGGAGGCAGGCCGTGTGCAGGACCAGCTCAGCGTCTGCCATGGCGGGCATCAGCTTCAGGGCCCCGGCCATGAGCCGATCGCGAGCTCCGACACTGGGATCGTTGTCGAATCCGGCGCGCTCCTCGGTCGAGCCGACCCAAACCTGGCCGTCCTCACGGTGGAATATCGACACCCCGCCGCCGGAGACGTCGTGGGTAGGCTGTGGCTGCCCGGGAAGGATCATGCGCAGGTTCTCGCCCTTCAACGGTTCGACGGGCACGGGCACACCCAGCCACTCCGCGACCTGGCCTGACCACGGGCCCGTGGCGAACACGACGGCGTCGCACTCGATCTCGCCGCTGTCGAGGACCACCGACGTGACGCGCCCGCTCAACGACTCGACGCCAGTGACGTTGCCCGACCTGACGACCGCGCCCATGTTCTCGGCGGCCTGGGCCAAGGCGAGAGTGTACCGGTAGCTGCTCAGCATCGCGTTGCCGCGGGTCTCCAGCGCACGCACCACGCCGGGGCCGATGCGCGGTTCGATCTCCGCGGCCTGGGCGGGATCGAGCCAGCGCGCCCAAAATCCCTCTCCGGCGGACTCGAAGATCCGGTGGGTTTCCGTGAGACCAGAGATCGCATCGTCGTCGAACGCCAGCGGAAGCATTGAGATCGTCTCCAAGCCGTAATCCACGCCCGACTCGTCGACGAGTTCCGAGTCCAGCGTCTGGTGCAACCTGAACGACGCCATCGCCAGGTCCGACAGCGGGCCAGGAATGCCCGCGCCCTCCAGCGGATTGAGGCCGCCCGACGAGAATCCCGACGCCATGGACGCGACGCCCTCCCGCTCGATGACCGTGGCCCGTATCCCCGCCTTGGCCAGATAGTACGCGGTCGCGCACCCGGCGGCCCCGCCTCCGACGATTACGACGTCTCTGTTGTCCGGCATGTGCGTCCCCTCCGGAGTGTAGGTTTCGTTGAGCGGATTATACGCGAAGGGGGAGGGAGGAGGATCATCAAGAGCGATGGGACAAGAAACGAGTCGGAAGATGCTGCCGAAGCAGCACTCACCTGGGTCCCGACAGGGCATTATGGGTCGAAGAGTTGATCGGGAGCGGGCTAGGTCGTGCAGCAAACCTGGGCGCTGGTTTGGCCTTCAGCCTATCAATTACCTGGGGTGGTCAACAGCAAGAAGACGAACAGCACTACCAAAAACACTAACACGATCGCGAAACGGATGAGCATTCCGTCGCCCGAGATGCCGCGACGCCTGGGGTCTTGACTTCGAAGCGCCTGGCCTTCGTTGGGAGGGTTGACGCTGACGAACCTGTCGTGGACCGGTCCGGGGTTGTACATGGGTTTCTCCTCCCATGGTCTACCGATGCTTCAGGCGCAATGTCGAACGGCAATTGGGGTTGCCGATCAAGCACATCGTAACACGGATTGGGGTTTTGCACCGACGCACACCATATGTGGCGGGCCTGACGCCCACATCAGGGTCCTTTGGCAGCTAATTGTCAACCCGGCCGTCGATTCGAAAGTCCCCGAGACGGTGTCCCGCTCATTGGCCGCCCTCCGAATCATTCGGGCCAGGCATGGTCGGACGGCGGGCGGCGAAGATGAGCAGAGCGGCGGCGGCGTAGCCGGCCAGGCCGTAGATCCAGATGGCGGTGTAGCCGTTCGTCGCGCTGAACAGCACGGCTCCGAACGCCGGTCCCAATCCGAGAGCGCCCATCTGAAACGGCCCCATGAGGCCGGTAATGGCGCCGAACGACGCCCGGCCGAAGTACTGGGCAAGCATCATGCTGCTCAAAATGTTCAGTCCTCCGCTGGCCGTCCCCCACGTGATGGCGACGAAGAACAGCGGCAGCCCGTCCCTTAAAACAAGGAAGAACACGGTGATTACGCCGCTTGTTGTGATCGCGGACAGCGCCAGGCGGCGGGCGGAGAACCGGTCGGCGAGAAAACCCCAAGCCGGGTTGACCAGCGCTCCTAGTAGCGTGGCCAGGCTCAACGCCGCCACCGCCAGTCCCTGCGCGACGTCGGAATCGACGAGGAACGGCACGATCTGGAAAACGAACGTCCCTGAGGTCAAGATCGTCAGCATTTCGGCAGCCACGATGAACCAGAAGACGCGCGTCGCGGCCGCTTGCCCGACCGTCCAGCCCCGCTCTGTGGGTAGGGGGACCCTCTCCCCGCCGGAGTCAGTGAGCCGTGAGTCGGTCACATCAATTGGGTCGCCGTCTGGGCGGAGACCGATATCCTCGGGGCACCGGCGCATTATCAACACCAACGGCAGCGCCAGCACGATCGCGAACGACCCCAGATAGCGGTACGCAGCGCGCCAGCTCAATACGCTCGCGATTCCCGCGATGACCTGGATGTTGATCGCGTTGCTGATCGGCCGAAAAGTCGATGTCAATCCCAACGCTAAGTTGCGCCGCCGATGGAAGAAGTTCACGGTCACCGTGCGGGGCACAACGCTGATCAGGTTGGGGTTGCCCACGCCTCGAGCCACGATGTAGGCCGCGTAGAACTGCCAGACCGACCTCACGCTCGCGATGCTAAAGTAGCATACGCCCACAATCACCGCCGCCAGCGGCATGAGCCAGCGAGGTCCGTGTCGGTCGGCCAGCCGGCCAGCGAAGGGCGTGAGCAGGGCGGATGTCCACGTCCCGGCGGTCACCGCGAAGGCGATGGTCCTGCGGTCCCAGCCCAGATCGTCGAATATCAGGTTCTGGACGCCTGCGATCACGATCTGTGCGACACCGGTGCCCGCGTAGGTCCCGACGGCGGCCATCGCCAGCACGACCCATCCGTAAAAGATCGGCGTGCGCGGTGTCCAGTGCAAAATGGCCCGAACGTTGGCCAACGACCCTCCCTATCCGTCCAGTTGAGCCCCGAGGCGATCTCGGTCCGATGATGCGCGGACCAGTCGCCGCAGTTTCGGCGTAGCTAGGATAGAGACTTATCGGCGCCCAGCACAACCTTTTCGAGAGAGAAGCCGGTGTCGATCATCCGGGCAAGAGTTCAACTGCATCCAACTCGACCAAGGAAGCCACCATATTCCGCACTCCCCGTTCCGCGAGTTGCTGCTCACGACTGCTGCTCAGGTCCAGTGAAGCACAAACCCGCACAACAAAAGCGGCCCGTTCGATGTGAGCCACCCTATAATCCGCATGGCATTGTTCGAACGTGTAACCTCGAATTCCGGCGCCCACGAGTGCGTCGTGGTAGCTTGCAAGCAGCCGAACGCCATCGGTCGCATGGCGCCCTGCGTCCACCACTTCGCCGATGAAGTAGGCGACATCGTAGGCGGCCATGCCGCGGCGATACCCCTGCCAGTCCAACAACGCCAAGGCCTGCGTCTGCCCCATCTCGTTGAAGAACATGTTGTCGAGCCGAAAATCTCCGTGTAGGAGCGTTCGTGGCGATTGGGATAGATAGTCTTTGACGTAGACGATGTGTTCGCCGATCAGCTCCCCGATCCGGTGCATGGAATCCGGGATAAACGATCCCCACCTGTCGAGGAACACTGGCCATAGCCTGACAAACGAATCCCGGACCTCCTCGGCTCGCGAGTTGAAGTTCGGGATCCAAGACAACTTGTCGAGTGCCGGAGCCTCCCACCAAGCTGCATGCAGCTTCGCCAACTGGCGCACCGCAAAGTCGGCATCTTCGACCGAACAGGCGTCCTCTGGGATCTGGCGGCTGGTCGCCGTCGTCGCGAGGTCTTCCAGAAGCAGCACGAAATCCCCGGTCTCAGGATCCGAAGCGTTGAAGTAGCAGCGAGGCACGGTCAGGGTAATGCTCGGCGCCAGCCGCTCGTAGAACCGCAATTCACGCTCGTAGACACCACTCGCTGCCATCGCCTCGCGAGTCGATTGGTGCAGAGACGGCGCCTTCGCGATCATCGAGCGTGGACCCACCGCGTCGAGGTCTTCGTACCCAACCGTCAGTCGCGCGAGTTGAGAGGTGAAACCCAGGCCCACGCCGATGACCTGAGCTTCGACCTTCTCGACGGCAGCATTGGTGATGACTCCTGAGCGTCGAAGGGCGTTGGTCAGCCATACCGCGGATATGTCCTGCGGTGTGACCGGAATGTGAGTTGCAGGCATGCCGTGAATCTCCGATCTGCACCAGTGTTCCAAGTCGCCATTTTACAGCTTACATCACAAATTGCGATCCAATTGGGGCGCCGATCGGCGGGGGCCGCCGTCGAAACTTTACAGCGCCAGGTAACCGAAGTTCCCGCTCGCAATGGCGGATGCGTCCGGCCGTGAGTCCAGGAAATCGCCCTCCGAGATTCCGAGCCTGGCCTGAATGGCGCCCATCTGCGCCTGAGAACAGTAGATATCGCCGAGATTGTGCACTCGGTCGAGCCGGTCTGCCAGTGTCTTCGGCTCGACATCCGGCGACACGACCAGATCTCCTGTTACGATCAACGTTGCGGCGCCATCCAGGAACTCGAAGCGCGAGGGAACCAGTTCCATCTCGGATTCCACAAACCACAGCTCCCCTTGATAGAACACGGCTCGGGTCGAGAGGAGATCGCATTTAGCCGCGATGACGTCCCGGAGCTCCACGGGGCAGATCAACAAGTCTCTGACCGCCAGCGCCGAGATGCCGGAATCCAGCAGCGCCGGGTCGACGCCACGCTCGATCACCACCCGACCTTCAACCTGCAGCTTCGCCGCTTCGAGAGATCGGAGCATCGCATCGTCGATGTCCAACGGCATGTCGACGAGCTGGAACCCTTCGGGTATGACCCTGAGCCTGAGACGACCCGTCAGGTTCACGATTCGAGATCTGAGCAGATCCGCGTTCTCCGCATGAAACTGAGCCGATCGTCCCACGGCGATGGAGCGTATCTTGCGCTTGAGCAGATCGTTGGGCAGTACATCGGGCGCGCTGAAACCTCTCGCGACTACGAGACTGGAGCCGTCATCCAACGATTCCAGATACGGTCTATCCAAAACGAACCGGTTGGGAGCCAGGATGTCGCCTTCGTTGTAGGTCAGAACCTGCCCGTTATTCCATGCGATCTTGAGCAAGATCGCGCTCTCCAGGGGTTTCGGACATATGACGTCACCGTTGATGACGAGCGTTTGCACGCCCTCTTCGATGTCCTGGGCGGATACGTCCGCCTCGACGACCAGCCGGCCATTGACGATCAGCGACAGGGGCTTGTCCCCGTTTCCAAGGTAGCCGGCGGAGAACGTGACTGGGCCGTTGATCAGCGTTGCATCAGCGGGGGCGATGGCCAGTGCGCCCACGTTGCCCGTGCTCATTTTCGCGACGAGGGAGGCTGTCTCTCTTGACGTCACCATGAATCCGACGTTGTTGACGCCGGCTATGGGAGCGAGGGACTCCGCCGTGGCATTCCGGAGATCAAGCAGCCCGACGTTGCCGATTCGTTTCTGGTCCTGTTGCGTCATGTCTGTCACCTCAACTCTTTGTGAATGTTTGGATTGTTTGGCCCGCCCCGCAGGGTGTCTACGACCCGCGCAGGTCGGTCTGGGTCTACGGCGGCCCTTCGACAGGCTCAAGGCGAACGAAGAATTGCAACTCCTCAAATTCGTTCTTGGCATGCCCCCAACCGTTCGTGGTGAGCCTGTCGAACCATGCGCTGGTCAGTAGAGGTCCGCGGCTCCCTGCGCCACTTCGAGGCCAGGCGCGAACGGAGCGTAGGCGAAACGGGTCACGAGTTGGTCACCACAGTTCACTCCTCTTGCGCAGACACCCGAGCGTCAACCGGATTCGAGGCCGCACCGTGGCGGCCGGGATTCCCATGTCCTCCGCGATCTCGCTGCTGTTCAGTCCATTCACGAACCTCTCGACGATGATGTCGCGGTCGCGGGGAGCCAGCCCGTCCAGCATGGAAAGCGCGTCGATCGCCAGCGTCGGGTCGTCGCCGCTCTCGGGCTGCCTCAATGTGACCATGAGCTCTTCGCCGTGTCTCTCGCGGCGGTATTGGTCGATGAACAGGTTTTTGGCCGTCGAGTAGAGCCACTTGCGACGTTGGTTCCGGCTGAGCTGCTCTAAAAGCAAGACATTGCTCGCCGCTCGCACGAAGGTCTCCTGCGTCAGGTCTTCGGCGGCGTAAGGGTCGTGGGTCAGGCTCCAGGCATATCCTCGTAGCCGGGCTTCGAACTCCTCGTAGAGATCCTCCAGCGTCATTGTGCTCCCCGCTCACGACGAATTGCTCAGTACTGTCCGAGAGAACCGCGCCTCTTTGCGATTTTCTCACACGCCGTGAATATCGCCCAACCCACGACCAGATAGGCCAACGCGTTCACTATCAGCCAAACCATGCCGCCGTCCGCCCACGCCTGGCCGAGAGAAACGCCGTCCAGAGTGACCTGGCGCAGCAAAACAATGCCGTGCGTCGTGGGGAGAAAGCCGGCGAATCGCCCCAGTGCGTCTGGGAGCAGCGCAACGGGCAGGATGGCGCCGCTCAGATACAGCAGCAGATTCTCACTGAGGCTGGCCAACTGATCCACCTGCTTGAACAGCAGCGTAGCGCCGGCCATCATGAATCCCAACCCGATCAAGCTCACCATGGTTAGGCCGAACACCGGCAGGGCTTCCCAACGCAACGGAATGTCTACTCGGAGCGCCACGACGAGTCCGCCGACAATCGTCGTGAGCATCACCGTGGCGATTATCAGAAGGCTGAACGACCGCGCCAGCACGATGACAGCCGACGGCGCTGGAGACATGAACATCTGCTCCAAGGTTCCCCATTGCGCCTCTTCGACCAGGGCGTAGTTCATGCCTGAGATCGCTATGGCCGCGTAGAACCAGACTATGTACCCGAGCAACGTGCCGGCGATCGTATCCTGGTTCAGCTCGCCTCTGCCCACGATCAGGCTGATGAACACGAAGAAAAGGCTCAGGCGGAACAGCATCGTCAGCGTGTTGAATCGGTAGTCCCACCTGATGAGCAGGCCCTTGTATGTCTCGTTGACGCTGGAAGCCAGGATCGTCGTCATCACGCCACCTCTCTGTGACCGTTGCTGAGCTCGATGAACACGTCCTCGAGATCCGGTGTGGCACGGACGACTGAAATCACGTCGAGGTCCGCGCGTTGGACTTGCGCAAACCTGGCCAACATGTGCTCTTGGCTGGAGAACGCGCCGCGAAGCACAGTGTTCCGGTCTTCGTGCGTCATCGTCATGTGTGGGACGGGGTTAGACCGAAAGTCCAGCTCGCCCGACACCGTTATCTCGTATGCGTGGGACTCGCCGAAGAGAGACAGCAACTCGTCGATCGGTTTGTCGGCGACCAACCTTCCCCGACGTATGATGGCGACCCGATGGCACAGCTCCTGTGCGATGTCCAGTTGGTGCGTGGTGAGGAGTATCGCCTTGCCTTCCTCCTGCGCCAGCCGCCGGACGATGTCTTTGACCGCACGGGATGCCTCGACGTCCAGACCCAGCGTCGGCTCATCCAGCAGCAACACCGGCGGGTCCGACACCAACGCGCAGGCGATGGCGACCTTCTGCTGCATCCCTCGCGAGAAATGCCGAATCCGCTCGTCGCGGCGGTCCCACAGCTCGAGGGTTCTGAGCAGCCGTTCGGCGATGGGTGTGATCTGTCGGCGCGGCACGCCTTTCAACCTCCCGAAGTACAGCAGGTTCTGCCAGGCGGATAGCCGCCAGTACACGTTCCGGGCGCCTTCGAGCACCGCGCCGATCCGCCGGGTCGCGTGTTTCCTCTGTCGTCGCAGATCGTACCCGTGGACCTTTATTGAGCCTGAAATCGGGGTCACGAGCCCGCAGATCATCTTGATCGTGGTGGTCTTGCCCGCGCCGTTGGGTCCGAGAAAGCCTACAATCTCACCGGAACGGATCTGCATGGAAACGCGATCCACAGCCGTCTCGGACTTCGCTCCGCGGCCAAACACCTTGGTCAGTTGGTCGATTTCGATTGCCGGCGATGAGCAGCTCATGGCCAGGTCTCCCGTTTTCAGTCTTCAATAGCTAAGACGAACCGTGACGCCAAAGTGATGAGGCAGTTGGAGGACCGCGGGAAATCGGAGGAGGCAAGCGTCGGCAGGCTCCATTCATCGATCACTTGGCGAAATGCAGAGACCCCGTGTACCGTGGCATTGCGAACATCGGCTGGTGTCTTGAGTTAGAAGTTCGTATCATGATGTCGTGAGCCTTCGACAAGCTTCCAAGTAACGACTCCCCCGATGTCATCCTGAGCGAAGTCGAAGGATCTGGCGGAATGCGACAATTGCCTCCCTGCGGGGCCCCAGATGCTTCGCCTGCGGTCTCAGTATGACAATCTACAAAACGACCGTTACTGTCCGATGCATTGTCCGTCCCGCGGATATAACGTTGCTCAGGCCGAACGGAGTAAGTGTTTCCCGTTCGTGGTGAGCCTGTCGAACCACCCCGGCGTTCCAGTTTGATTCCCGACTTGTGCACCGAATATGCGACTCAGGACACTAGAGGAGATTATTATGCCGTGCAGCCAGTGTCGTGGAATCGAGGCGTTCTTCGACGACAACGAGGCGAGATCGGAGCTCAAAAACTATCGCAAGAAAGGTCCTCGGAATACGACCCGCCAGCTTTTGAACGCCATCGTCGAACGTGACCCGAAAGACAAGACGCTGCTCGACATCGGCGGCGGCGTTGGCGCCATCCAACACGAGTTGATCAAGGCCGGCATACGCAGCGCCGTGAGCGTTGACGCCTCGAGCGCCTATGCACGTGTGTCCTTGGATGAAACCGTCGTCCGGGGTCACGCTGATCGATTGACCCATCATCTGGGCGATTTCGTGGATCTAGCCGACAGCATCGAATCCGCCGACATCGTGACCTTGGATCGTGTCATCTGCTGCTATGACGACGCGTCAAGACTGCTGGAGCGTTCAACCGAGCGTGCCACGCGGATGCTGGGTCTCGTCTACCCACGTGATGGATTGCCTAACCGCGCGGCGGTTTGGCTGCTCAATCTGGGACTTCGGATCAGACGCAGCGACTTCCGGTTATTCATTCACCCGAACACGTTGGTGACAGGCATCCTGGAGGGCGCCGGTTTCAGGCGCGTGCACCTGCGCAAGAACCTCATCTGGCAAGTGGTGTTGTACGAGCGAATTGGCAGCCAACGGCTCTGACCGGAGGGAGCGTTCGTGAAGGCGAATCGGACGATACTCGGGCCAGAGCCTGGAGGGTGGATCGGGGGGAAACCGACCACTCAGGTAGATGGGCCAACGGGGAGCCACGTAAGGGGAGCTCCCCGTCGGTCCGGTAGTGTTGGGCGGGCCCTGAACCATCGACTCATCCTCTCCGTATTGCCGGAGCGGTGCCGTACGAGACCGACGAAGGGCCGCCCTGTGCACTCGTTAGAACAATGCGTTGGCCCTGGCTCGAAAGCCATGGATGGCGATGTGAGAATCGCCCCATGCCACCGCGTGGATAGACGACATTAGATCATCCAGGTCGCCGGCGGCGCCTTTCGAACCCTCTGGACTGCCGTCGGGATCCTCGCCGGCTTCATCTTCACCGAACGACGGGTCTCCTATGGGCATTATCAGAACGATGCCGATCGCTGGACGAGTCTTCATCACCCAGTTCGAGAAAGACAAGCCGTCGACCACGGGCATGTCGTCCAGGTCCATGATCACGACGTCTGGGGAGAGCGACGACAGTGCAGAGATCGGACCGCCGTTGCCAGCGTATTCGATGACATTGGTCGTGGACTCGTCGTTCAGACGCCGCTTGAGCGCCTCCCTGACCGCAACGGGGCCACCCAGGATCGCTACATCAATCTGAGCTTCTGCAGGATTCATTTGCACCTCTCGCATAGATTCAAGAGGTCGGCTTCGCGGAGTCCGTCCGAGATCGCCTCGGTCCTAAATTCGCGCTTCCGCGTCAGCATTTCGGCAGTCACTGTCCGGCGCCGGCCACGCCCTTGGCTGATTCCTGCCAAATTGCGGCACGTTCTTGGCATGTTCGTTAGTTGGACACTGCCATTCCGACCTAACGACAAGCTCCCACCCAAGTTTCGTGGGCGCCTGCACCGAACTCATGTCGTCAGATGCAGCGGAAAGAGGTTGCTCAGTCAACCGTTCGCTTACCCATCGGCGAGACGCGAGGACTCGGCAATCTTCATCCCCCATTTCGGGGTCCGTCGAACATCCAAGAACCAAACTGGTTCGTAGTTGGTGTCCGCGAATGGAGGGTTTGGAAAGAACAGCGCCGTGCTAAACTGATCGGAAACGTTGGGGTCATTCCCTGATCGACTTGTCGGGCCCGCAGACGATTCCCAGCCGGTGGGGTAGGTCGGATATTCGCATGACTCGAATGATAGCGGCGGCGACAGCGATGATCCTGTCGCTGGCGGCCTGCGCCGATCAGAACAACGCCCCCGCGGCTTCCGACCGAATCGAGAGCCCCAGTTCAGCGGTCGCGAAGAGTCCGCCGTCCGCGCCCCAGCCGGCGCCGGCTCGGACGCCCATCCCGACGGCAACCGCGGTTGTGGCGAAGCCGCCTCCGACCGCGACACCCTCTCCAACGCCAACGGCTCGACCATCGCCCGTGCCGACCTGGACTCCGAAAGCGCGGCCATCAACGCCGACCCCCATTCCCGACGAAGTGATCGCCGCGCACATGTCCGAAGACAAGAGCGAGGAGAAGGCGACGGACTTTGAACTGACGCTGTTCGACGGTGAGACGCTTCGGCTGTCGGAGCTGCAGGGGCAGGTCGTGGTCCTGAACTTCTGGGCGTCGTGGTGCCCTCCGTGCCGATGGGAGATGCCGTCGTTCGAAAAGACCTACCAGGAGTACAAAAACGACGGTGTGCTGTTTGTCGGAGTGGCGATCTCGGACTTCGAAAGCGCCGCGCTCGAGTTCGCCGAACTGACCGGCGTCACGTATCCGATCGGGCTCGACACCACCGGGGAGATATCCCGAGCTTACCGAGTGTTGAGCCTGCCGACGACGGTGTTCATCGATCCGCGGGGGAACATCGCCCGTCGCCTCAGCAACGTGGCCAACGAGGCGGTCCTCAAGATATTCATCGAAGGCCAGATCAGATCGATGACCGGCGCCTCAAGCGGTTAGCGCCGGGCGAATTGCCGCGCGCCGGGCGGTGACAGACGTCACACCGAGTACCTGACCACCGCGTCCGGATCCAGTGTGAGTCCCAGGCCGGGGCGGTCTTTGAACGGCGCCCACATGCCGTTATGTTGTTGCGGGAAATCCGTGTACCAGATCCTGTCGCCCTCGAGGCCCACGTTCATGTACTCGACCACCTTCAGGTTGGGCGTGGCGCAGGCCAGATGCAGGTGCACGAGTTGCACCGCGTGCGGGGCGACCGGCAGGTTGAAGCCGTGGGCCATGTGGGCAACCTTCATCCACTCGGTGATGCCGCCGACACGCCCAACGTCCGGTTGTACGATGTCGGCGCCGCCCCTGGAGATCAACTCTCGGAATCCGTACTTCGTGTACTCGTGCTCTCCTGTGGCGATGGGGATCGTGGTCGCATCGCGTATCTGGGCGAGGCCATCGATGTCGTCGGCCAGAACGGGTTCCTCGAACCAGCCCACCTGGTACTGCTCGAACTCCCGAGCCATGTAGATCGCCTGTTTCGGGTAGTAGCCGTTGTTTGCGTCAATGTAGATGGCGACGTCGTCACCGAGCGCCTTGCGCACCGCGGCGAGCCTGGCCAGGTCTTCCCGCTCGGAGCGGCCAAAGTCCTTGCCCACCTTCATCTTGACGCGCGAGATGCCTTGCTCCACGTATCCGGCCATCTCCGCGATCAGCTCTTCCTCGGTGAAATTGGTCCAGCCGCCGGAGCCGTATATGGGCACCTCTTCGGCATACGGGCCGAGGAGTCTGTACAGAGGAAGCCCAAGAGCTTTCGCCTTGAGGTCCCAAAGGCCGATGTCCACGGCGGAAAGGGCGCAGAACGCCACGCCCTTGCGGCCGTAGCCGCGAACTCGCCAGAACATGTCGTTCCATATCTTCTCCGTGTGGAACGGATCCTGGCCTATGAGGACGTCTTTGAGGGCTCGCTCGACTACGTCGCGTGTACCGGGCGAGGCCGAACCGATGCCCAACCCTTCAACCCATGCGTCAGTGCGGATGTGGACGAAAAGTTGGCTTCTACCGCCGGCGCCCTCCGGAGGGGGCGGAATCGTAGCGTCCTGGATCGGACTGCCTCCGGGATGGCTCAGGACAGTGGTCGTAACGTCGGTTATCTGCATCAGAATCCTTTCCGATGGATGCGTCGCGGCTGGTGTGCTGAGGCGATTACATGCCCCGGAAGTCCAAGACCCGCTCTTCCTGAACCTTGCTCTCGTCGATCGCCAGGCCGAGTCCGGGTGTTTGTGGCACGCGGATGACGCCGTCTATCGGGACCAACGGGTCGCTCAGAAAGAACTGGTGCACGGCGTTCCATTTGATGAGGAACTCTTGGACCGGGCACGTGGTCGGCGCTTGCGAAGCGATGAGATGCGCTGTCGCGTGAGAGCTGTGGCCGTGCGGCACGACTGGCAGGTCGAACGTGGACGCCAGTGCGCATATCTTGATCGTCTCGCTGATGCCCCCGCACCAGTAGATGTCGGGTTGCAGAACGTCCATGGCTTTGTTTTCGACGATGGACCTGAATCCCCAGCGAGTGTACTCGTGTTCGCCGCCCGAGATCATGATAGGCGACGCCCGCTGAATTTCAACGTAGCTGTCGAGTTTGTCGGCAAGCACCGGCTCCTCCAGCCACCGGACGTCGTACTCGGCAAGCGAATTTGCCATTTCGATGGAGTACGGCACGTCCCATGAACTCCAGGCGTCGAGCATGATGTCTACGTCTGGGCCGACGGCCTCGCGCAGCGTCTCCGCCAGACCGAGGTTTCGTCGCACGCCGTCGGGACCGTCCGTGGGGCCGTCGCGGAAGAACCATTTCATAGCGCGATACCCCTGCGCCACGAACTCCCGTGCCCTACGGTCTACGTCCTCGAACTCGATGGAGAATCCCAGAGCCGACGCGTAGGCAGGGATCTCCTCGCGAGTCGGGCCGCCCAGCAATCGATACACGGGTTGCCCGAATGCCTTGCCCTTGAGGTCCCACAGTCCGCAGTCCACGACGCTGATGGCGAGCATGTCGGCGCCCTTGCGGCCGTGGATCGCCGCCCTGTACATTTGGTCCCACAACAACTCAGTCGCTAATGGATCGGCGCCGATCAGCAAGCCACGCAACTGGGTGTCGATGATGAACGCCTCGTGGCGCGTGCAAGGTCCGGACAGGCCGACCACGCCATCGTCGGTGTGTATCTCGAGAAACACCGATCGCATGGCGTACTTGCCGTCATCGAGGCTGGTTGTGTAATCCGCCCCCTGCGCGCGAAACGCCGGGTAGACGTCGAGGGGTCGGACCAGGCGCTCCTCCCAGAACGGGTCTGGATGCTCCATGACCCCATCCAGTTCGCGGATCTTCAGGTCGATGATTTTCATGGTTCGGACTCCCGTGTGTTTGTGACTAGGCCTGACCGCCGTGCAACCACCGTGGTCCAGCGTCCGATATGATACTGCAACCGCATACGCCGTGCCACCGATGCGATTGTGCGAAGGTCGGGCGGATCGTCGCCCGCGGGTGGTGCCGTCACTCACGAGAGAGCGTCAGTGCGTGGTATGCGCTACACCGTCATCCTGAAGCTTACGGTCGCTATTGTCATCCTGAACCGCAGTTCAGGATGACAGAAGGGCTCCGGTCTTTCTTTCCGCCCAGGATCGAGATTCGATGCGCGGCCGAAAGGTTCGCGCGGAAAATGAAAAGCCCGGCGCTCGTGAGCGCCGGGCAGAATGTCCTCACCGTTGGACCCGCATACCCAGATTTTGATCTAGTGGGGCCGTCCCGTATTGTCCGCGAGCGGTCGGGACTTCAGCGCCCTGGTTTCATGGAAGGGCGGGCCTCAGGCTTTTCCCTTCCCCCGCTGGTCGTGACTCTGGCTCCTTGCCCGTCACCTGGCAACCAGCAGGGGTCGTGGACGGGAACTTCCAGTCATGGTTGACAACGAATACGCGCAACCTTGTTCACCTCCTGCTGGGTTTCGCTTAATGCGGAGCCGGAATACGCTCAATTCCGACATATCCATCCTAGCATTGAGCATGAATGGTGTCAATCTGTCAGAGGCATCCGTTCATGAGGAATTGGTGAGTTCGTGTGAACCGCCGCTCGGTTTCGCAACCAGGGCGATGCCGCCAAGGCACGGCGCCGGAGACGCCGGATGTCGCTGCGGTCCGTCACGCTCTTGCGATGCGAGGCACGACTTCGGATCGCGTAGCGACACAACGACAACTGAATCCTCAAATCGGGATTGGCCGTCGTTTTGACAAAGAGAAGCCCGGCGCTCACAAGCGCCGGGCCGTACTGTTCACCGTTGGATCCGCTTACCCAGATTTTGATCTAGTGGGGCCGTCCCGTAATATCCGCGAACGGTCGGGACTTCAGCGCCCTGGTCTCATGGAAGCGCGGGCCTCGGGCTTTTCGGCGCCCCCACTGGTCGTGACTATCCTGCCTTACCTGTCACCTGGCAACCAGCAGGGGTTTTGGAAGGGAACTTCCAGTCATGGTTTGCAACGAATACGCGCAACCTTACTCACCTCCTTCTGGGTATCACCCGGTTTAGTGTCGGTTCATAGTCACTTCCGACATTTCCATCCTACCATGGCGTGGGGCGTCTGTCAATCTGCCAGGACGATTTCGTTGTGAGGATGTGGTGAGGCGGGCGCGGTTGCCGCCTGAGTTCGCAGGCCATACAATCTTCGACGACCGGGGATTGAACACTATTGGCTGGAAGGGGGTTCGATGAAGATCGACACCTTGATATTCGACCAGGGCGGAGTGCTCGTCTGGACTCGTTGGGAGAACGTCACGAACGTGTGGCACGAACTCACCGGACTCGCGCCTAAAGCGATCTCGAATCGCATGGTGGCTGGCGGAGCGTATCCGCCTTTCATGCGAGGCGAGATCGACCGATCGGAATTCTACAGCAACATGAGCGTCGACCTGGGTTTGGAGCAAGACCCTGCAGCCTTCTTCGAAACATGGAGCAGCGCCATCGAGCCAAACCCCGCCATCGACCCGTTGATCGCAAAGCTGAAAGGGCGAGCGCGGCTGGCCATCGGCTCGAACACCGACGAGCTGCACCAAGCCAGAGGATTGGAGGTGCAGCCCACGATCGGCCTGTTCGAAGACTTTGTACTGTCGTTCGAGATCGGCGAACTCAAGCCCGACTCGGAGTTTTTCGACCACTGCCTCAACCAGCTTGGCGCCCAGCCGGACCAGTGCTTTTTCACGGACGACAGGCAAGACAACGTCGACAGCGCAAAAAGCGTCGGCATTCATGCCGTGCGGTTCGAATCCGTGCCGCAGATCGAATCGGAGTTGGTTGCTATCGGCATCCTGTAACGGCGTGGGCGCACATACGCGAGCCTACCCTCCAGCGCCTGCGATCATAATCATCGCATACAGGCATTTGAACGCTTCGAGAAAGTCATCGGACGTGTAGGACATTGTCAGGGGATCGGCGCGCTCCGTACCCGGGATCATCTCCGCCACGTCGGCCATCGCCGAATTCTTGACCTGCAGCGTTAGTGTGACGGGCATCGAGTATCGCACCGGAGCGATCTCGTCCCGCCGTTCGAACGCCCGTTTGGCCCGCCCGCGAATCAGGTTCTGAGCGGCCGACGGAGACAAGCACTTCGCCGAGTATCGAGTGAGCGGCTCTTTGACCACTGCGACTTCGACGCCGGGGATCAGCTCCGTTGCCTGGGCCGTCGCGGTGGTGTCGCCCGTCACCAGAGTGATTGGCACGTCAAAATAGCTCGCGATGCCCGCGTTTAACCCCAACTCGCCCTGAGCAACGTTATGTCCG
>DCWO01000112.1 GCA_002328865.1 Dehalococcoidia bacterium UBA2160
ACGGCGCGGCGAGCGACTTCTTCGGCCGATCCGTGGCCCTAAGCGGGGACAAGGTTGTGGTCGGGGTTGATGGAGTCGACTTAGGGGGCAACAGCGGCCAGGGGGCGGCCTACGTGTTCGAGCGCAGCGGGAGTACCTGGAGTCCGCAGACCAAGCTCATCGCCTCCGACGGCGCGGCGAGCGACTTCTTGGGTCGATCCGTCGCCTTTTCCGGGGACAGCGCGGTGGCAGGCGCTCCCGGAGAATCCCTGAGTGCCATTGACCGGGGGCCGCCTACGTTTTCGTCATCTCTGGACCCCCGCTGCCTGTTGTCTTCGTCCCCGGCATCGCCGGCAGCGTGCTGATAGACCGCGACAGAGGAGATCGGGAGATCTGGGTAAGGAACGTCGTCGACTGGGGAGATATGAGTCTGTTCGAAAGCGATAGTCCCGGGGACTACAATTTCCTCGCCAGCGACGCTCTGCGCACCTCGAGACCGGTGCTGGCAGGGGTCTATGACATGGAAACCGCTGAGATCTACGGACCGTTCCTTCAGGCGATGGCGGCGGCAGGCTACCATGAATACGAGCTCAACGACTCATCCGACACATTCATACCTGGGCGCCTGAAACCGTCCGAGTGCGACGAAACCCAGTCCGATGATGGCCCGACTCCAAATCTGTTCGTCTTTCCATACGACTGGCGACAGGACAACTCCTTCAATGCATCGCTGCTGAAAGACTACATCGCCTGTATCCGCCAGATCCATCCATCTACGGACGTAAACATCGTGGCTCACAGCATGGGCGGATTGCTCTCGAGGCGGTATATTCTGCAGAACTCCTCAAACCACCACATCAACGCCTACATCTCCATCGCCAGCCCATTTCTCGGCGCCCCCAAGCTGGTCTACGTCCTCGAGTCCGGACACTTCTTAGACCAATCTGACCCATTCGTCGACCCGATCTTCAAGCACACGACTCGTTCCTTTCCCGGGGCTCACCAGCTTCTGCCCTCAAGTCAGTATTTTGAGCTGGGAGGGGCGCCTCCGTTAGTCGAAGGCGACCGGGAGATCCACCCGGATGCTGACGGTCCGCTGGACTTCGATCAGATGGTTTGGGCCATCAATGCACAATATGGCGAGGAGAGCCTCACGCCCGGCGCCAAGGGCGATGAGTTCCACCAGGGTGGTCAGGACGACTGGCGGTTCGACACGACAGGGATCAAGTACCATCACATCACGGGGAAGCAACGCGGCACCCACACCGTCGGCCAGATGAAGACGACGTGGACCCAGGTGTGCACCGGCGTGCTTTCACCTGATTGCTCCGACCGGGCGGCTACCGTGGAGATCACGAAAACCGAAGGCGACGGGACCGTCCCACTCCTAAGCGCTCAACGAGCAGGGACCAGCGACATCAACGCGACAGACGCTCAGTTCAAGACGTTTGGACCACCTCCGAACGAGTCTGCCAACGACCTATACAGCCATAACGGCTTGATGAGCAATCCTGAGGTCCAGCAGAAGGTGTTCGAGTGGCTATCGGCGGCCGAGCCGGCGAGTCCATCGTCCGCACAGGCGGCACGACCACGGGCTGCCTCGCCCTCTGCGCCCGTGCCTTACCACGACGTCACCATCGCGGGCGCCAGCGCGATTGCGGTCAGCGACTCGGCGGGGAACAACACCGATTCTCCCGCATTCTTGTTCCGACCGGCCGTGCCCGGGGTGTACACATACAGCCTGGGTTCAGGAGTGCGGATGGTGTCGGTCCCGATCTCGACTACCACCGACTACTTCATCGCGTTCGACTCCACGGATGACCCGGTGAGTGTCGAGGTGCGGATCGGGACCAGCAGCACCACGACGAGAGCGATTCGATATCAGGACCTGGTCCTGCCTACCGGAGTATCAGCCAGGCTGTCGTTCACCGCCGCCGAACCGCAGGACCTTGCCTACGACTCAGACGGCAATGGCTCGTTCGAAACGACGGTCCAGCCCACGGTGGACGTGACTGGAGCAGCAGCAGAAGACACAGACGCGCCCGTGATCTCCGTCATCGAAGATATCCAAGGCGGGTCGAGTCATCTCTCCCTTTCGGCCGAAGATCCGTCAGGTGTTTCGAGACTGCTATTCTCGCTTGACGGGACTAGCTATCAGGAATACATCGGTCCGCTGACGCTAACCCAGCAGCAGACCCCTGTCCTCTACGCGAATGCGGACGATACTCTGGCGAACAGGGCGACGCTGGTGCACACGCTGACGACGCCGCTGACGCCCATCCCTTCGGTCGCGTGGTGGGCGATGGTATTCATCACGGCAATTGTGGCGGGCCTGGGTTATCTCAGGATCAGGCGAATCCGCGCCTGAAGCCTCGACTAGCGCCTCGACCCCGCGGAGCAACGTGGCCAGCAATCGCCAACCTCGTCTCAGGGCAGTTTCGGTCGCAAGCCTGCCGGGCGAAGTTGCCAGCTTGTTGACACGAATGCGGTCGGTGATCGAAACTGCGGAGACTGGCGGTCTGAAGCGCCGCACGCTTGAGGATTCCGAACAGAACCAGCGCTTTGCGACGCCGCACGGTTCGATAATGTTCGCCTGATCCGCGGCTGGGCCGAACACGAGCCGTTATGGCGCGAGGAGAGACTCCACGCACTTCGGAGCGGTGGGCAGCGCACCGTTCGCGCCTTTTCCAACGCGACCAACCATGAGAGGAACATCATGCCAGACACTGCCTCAGTAGCAATCATCGGCGGCGGAATCGTCGGCGCCAGCATCGCCCATTACCTCGCTCAGATGGGCCAAAAGGACGTGGTTCTGCTGGAGAAGGACACCATCGCCAGCGGCGCGACCGGCAGTTCCGGAGCGCTGGTGAGGATGCATTACTCCAACCCTTGGGACACCGCACTCGCTCTCAAGAGCTTGGAGGTGTTCGACTCCTGGGCCGAAATCATCGGAGGCGACTCGGGATTCCGCAAGACTGGTTTCGTCGCCGTCGTCGACAGAGACAACGCCGGCAAACTCCGCAACAACGTCGAGATGCAGCGAAGAGTGGGCGTCAATACCCGCGTCATTTCACCCGAGGACGTCAAGGAGCTGCAACCGTTCAGCAACGTGGACGACCTCGGCGCCGCAGCCTATGAACCGGACAGCGGATACGCCGACGGCTACTCGGCGGCCACGTCCATGGCGCGACGAGCTCGGGAGCTTGGCGTCGAAATCAGGCAGGGGGTCACCGTCCGTTCTATCCGGAGCGAAGGCGACAGGATCACCGGGTTGCGCACGTCCGACGGCGACATCGATGCGCCCGTCGTGGTGCTGGCGGCAGGCGCTTGGTCCGCCGTACTGGCATCGTCCGCTGGCATCGACCTCCCGATGGGCGCTCAGCGGCTCACGGCTGGAATGGTCGAGCGTCCCGAGGAGATCAAGGAATCGCACATGGTCTTCATCGACCATGCCGTCGGCCAGTACTTCAGACCCGATGTGGGCGCGCTGACGTTGCTCGGGATCCGGCCCGGGCCTTCCGTCGACAGTCACGTGGACCCGGACTCTTACGACGGCGCCGTCGCCCTGGCCTGGCAAGCGCGGGCGCTGGCTCAGCTGGCGCATCGCGTGCCCGCCATGGCCGAAGCCGGATGGCGCAGGTCGTGGGCACAAGTCGACGGCTACACGTCGGACGGCCACATGGTGTTGGGCCAAACCGCAAGCCTCGACGGCCTGTACGTCGCGGCAGGCATGAGCGGCAGCGGATTCAAGACCGGCCCCGCCGTCGGAATGTGCATCGCAGAGCTCATCCTGGAAGGCCAAAGCCGCGCTGCGGACATCGAGCCGTTCCGTTTGACCCGGTTCGAGGAGAACAACCCGATCGTCAGTGATGACGACTACGAGATACCCGAGTTCGTCGTGCCGAGCGCATCGCCTTAACTGGTTCCTCTGTTCACGAGTAAACGGTTGCCGTATTCTCGGCCGTCACGATTCGGAGCCTGCTCTACACTTTCACGTCGTCGACCAAATGTCTTTCAGACGGACGCTCCCGCACGCGAACACAGTCGGGACTGTGGCGTAGATGGTCCGTTTGCCTACGCTGGTTCCTTGTTGCTCCACTCCCGGGAATTACTTGTCACCGCATAGGTGAAATGCTAAAAGGGTAGACATTGATCCATCTATGTTGGAGGAGGCGGAGTTAGGAATATGAAGAAATTTATCGTGATCTATCGTGCTCCCACGTCGGCATTTGACGCCATGAAAGACGCAACTCCAGAAGACATGCAGGCGGGTATGGAGGATTGGATCGCATGGGCGGCGCGGTGCGGGGATAGCCTCGTAGACATGGGATCGCCGCTTGGCGGCGGCCAAACGCTGACCACGTCGGGCAGTACGACGAACGACGGAGTCGCAGGCTACTCGATCCTGCAAGCAGATGACATGGATGGAGCGAAGACCCTGCTCGACGGGCACCCTCATCTCGAATGGGCGCCCGGTTGCGAAATCGATGTTCATGAATGCATGCCAATGCAGATGTGATCGTCCGGTCAAATCCCGTCAACGCATGACGACGGGATTCATCTTCGAATATCCGCCTGCGGGACCAGGAATACGGCAATTCTATCGACCCTTTGCTTCTTGTCTCGGGCGGTCCTGCGTCAACGTGCAGTCGCGGGCCGCTCACCGGTCAAATCGTCCGGCAAATGCTACGCCTGGATGCCTGAAACCGGTTAACGGGCTAGACAAGCCGCCTGGCAGCAGATCGCGCCAACGCTGGTGCACGGGCGAAGTCCAGCTACGAGATAGCGGTCGTCGCTCGCGCCAGCCACGATCCTCCGGAAGCCCTTTCGAGGGCTTCGGTCAGGATTTGTCTTAGAGACACTACCCTGGGCTTGACATCGTCTTCGCGTTGAGTGACCCGCGCATCGACACACCTCAGTAACACACTCGCAGGAATGGACATGCGCTGTGAAACACCACACAATGTTGACATCCTTACGAAACACTCCTATCCTCGAAGTATGTCAGAGGGAACGGGCCATCCCGCAACACGTTTGCAGGGCCCGATTCCAAAATTCGGCGATTCAGGACACGATTCGATCGATCCGGCCGTAATCCACAGACAGGGAGGAAAGGAAATGTATCGACACATCCTCATACCTCTAGATGGATCTGACGAAGCCGAAGGAGTGTTTCCCGTAGTGCGAGATGAGTTGGAGCCCGACGGTCGCGTAATCCTGTTGCGCGTAATTCCGCCAGGCAAGACACGGCAGATGGGTGGACAGTTCTTCCCGGCCACCCAACAGGAAGAGGCCGATCGGACTAGGGCTGAGGCATACCTTCGAGGCGTACGTGACAGTTTTCGGCGGCGACGCCGAAAACTGGGATTGCGCGACAGTCGTGTCGGACTCGGTTTCAGGGGCCATCGCGGATCTCGCCCTCGCGAACGATGTCGATCTCATAGCGATGTATACGCACGACCGCCACGGGTTGTCCGCACTCATCGGCAGGAGCATCGCGAAAGACGTGGTGAAGAGAGCCGGCGCCGATGTCAAAGTGTTCAAGCCACAGGAACTCTCTCGAGCATCGTAGCTAGAACCGGCTGAATGCGCCGGCGCCGATCCGAATTTCCCCGCCTGTTCGGCCGGCACGGCGCGGCTCGTGTGGTCTTGGCTGTGCCTGATGCGATTCGACGATGCGTCGAAACCACCCGGTGTTCTTGGCGTGGTCGTCCGATCCAACACACCGGGGTTCGAGCAACGCGACAAATCGTCGGCCAATAGGTCGGCTTCGACGGAGTCGCAATAACGCATGGCAGCCTCGCCTTGGCTTTGCGATTCGTCGATCCTCAGTCGATGCGCGCCAGCGCCGGAGCTCGGGCCAGGATGAGCAGCCCAAAGACAACCGTGACCGCGCCGGAGACGACTGTAGACCGTCAGCGAAAG
>DCWO01000124.1:0-18737 GCA_002328865.1 Dehalococcoidia bacterium UBA2160
ATAAGGTTGCTCAGGCCGAACGGAGTAAAGGTTTCCCGTTCGTGGTGAGCCTGTCGAACCACCCCGGCGTTCCCACTTGATTCCCGGCTTGTGCATCGAACATACGATTCAGGACACCAGTCGAAACGTTCCGGTGGAACATGACGGCGGTCTATTCACCGACAGACTACGCAAACTCGCCGTAGTGACATTCTTTGCGGCCTGAGTCGACTCAACCGCCCGGCAGCACACTTTTCGCCAGTTTGCAGATCATCGTGAACGCGGGATCGAAGAAGTTGCCGACATCGTACTCGACGTGCATGCCGAGAAGGAAGTCAGCCTCGGCGGCGTCCAGGCCGTAGTCGGCCTGCAGCCAACGGAGCATCTCTGACGAGGCGTGCTGCGTCGCCTGATCCAGCGGGCGGGCGTTTCCTGCCGTGAAGATGTATTCGTCGTTCTCGCCGCGCGGCCAGCCGATCTCCTTGCCCTTCAGCACTTCGACGGTCAACACCACGTCCATCGAAATCTCGATGCCGGTGCCCAAGATCTCGCCGTCAGCTTGCCACGCGTGGCCGTCGCCCAGGTGGAACAAGGCGCCCTCGACGAAGACCGGCAGGTACGCGGTTACTCCGGGAGCGAATCCTTTGTAGTCCATGTTGCCGCCGTACGGTCCGGAAGTGGCGGTGGATATGGCCTGTCCCCGCGCAGGGGCTGTGCCAAAGCAGCCAAGCATCGGCTGAATCGGGACGGTCAGGCCGGCCATCGCGCCGGGCCCGCCGTCCACCGTGGCAGCGCCGGACTCGAAGTCGAGCCTGAATTGCAGGCGCTCGGCTTCAGTGACGTTGCTGGGGTCTCCCGGCTCCAGCACGTGCGGAGCGATGCGCGGCGAGCAGAATCCGTGGTCGCGGTTGGGCCAGATGCGGTCGAACTTGACCTTCAGCGTGTCGCCCAACTCGGCGCCTTCGACGAAGATCGGACCGGTCTGAGGGTTGCCGCGGGGGCCGATCTGGTCGCCGTTCGCGTCCCAGCCGCCCGCGTCGATGGTCGTCGTCACAACGGTGTCGCCGCTGCCGACCGTCAGCACAGGCTCGTGTGACCCAATCGTAGCGTGGTATGTCGTCGGCGAGAATCTGTGTTCCATGATGCTCCAATCTGCTCCACGTCCGACCAGTCCGATGTGACTCGGTGAGTGGGTTCGGTTTTCGGGTCAGTGTACATCACATGACAACGCCGCACTCTTGCCGTCGGGCGTTTCCTCAGGATTGCCGGCTACGAAGAATCAGCGCCGGTCACCCGCGTCCATCTACGGCGAACCGGCTCGGGAACTCTTCTCGCCTTAGCATCGTCAGAATATACGTGACGGGCGTTGGCCCGAACCGGTAACCTATTTGGTGGAGGTAGTTGATGAAGATGAAAACCCTGATATTAGGCGCTGGAATTGCGGCGCTGTTTGTTTTCGGTGTGGCGTGCGACGGGTCCGACGTGGACGATCAGACGCCCGCCGTGGTCGAGAGCGCGCCCCAATCGGCCCCAGCTCAGACGAGTGTCCAACCACGACCGTCGACGGCACAGGTCGCCCCGGCGCCCGCAGCGGCTCCAGCTCCCAGCGGTGTGGCCCCGCCGTCGGCGGCGGTGCAGACCTCGCCTCCTGTGTCGATCACGGCGCCGAGTTCCGGTTCGATGATCCCGCGAGCCGCCAACATCGAACAGCTAGTTACAAGCGCACAACTGATCGTGGTCGGTACGATCAACTCGGTGCTGGACGAGAAGCAGATCGGCGGCTACGGAGTCGGCGGCCAACTGATGCCTGCGGAAGACGGCGGCAATCCCGTTACCGATTTCGACGTACGCGTTGAGTCAGTGCTAAAGTCGGACGGGACTGTGGCTGAAGGAGAGGGCTTCGTTCTCCGCATGCACGGTCACACGAGCAGCGATCCTGCTGTCGTTGCCTCCGTCCTGTTCGAGCTGCCCAAGGCCGGAGATCGCCTGCTATTCGCTCTTGGCCGAAACCCTGACGGCACATTCGGCTCCGGACCGGAAGGTCTCCTCGACGTCGGCGATGCGATTGTGACGTATGCCGACGGCGAACCGTTCGCGGCGCAGATGTCGCCGGATCAGCTCGTTGAGGACATTCGCGACCTTTCGGCGGCCGAATCGACGCCTGTTCAACAGGTCGCGGTGAGTCACTCGCCAGCCGACTCGGACGGCGGAATGACCGAGGATGAGTTCGTCACCCTGCTGACGGCTGAAGACATCATGACGATCCTGAGCGCTAAGATTTCGTTGACCACCCAGACCGTGGACATGAGAGAGATGGCCGAGGGCGTGGACGCATCGCAGGTCGAGACGATCGAGAGTTGGTATTGGCTGGCGCTCGGCGAGGCCGGCATCGACCGAGGATTGTCGTTCTCGGTCATGGATTTCGATTCGGAGGATGCCGCTCTGGCCCACTACGGCGAAGTTACGTCAGACGATTCCGGCATGTTTCAGATGACTCCGTCGATCGGGTACGCGTCTGCCCATGTCGATGTGAACGCCGGTGGAATCGGCGGCATGGTCGTGTTCGTGAGCGGAGACAAACTGGTGACGCTGCACACCGCGCAGGACGATTCCTTATTGCCGCTCGTATCGATATCAGCGATCGAGACGCTCGCCAAGGTGGTGGCAGCCAGGCTCTGATCCCAAGTCGCTGACCGCAATGGCCGAGGTTCGACCGCCTACTTGCTGACGAGGGTGCTGACCAGCAGGTGTTCTTGGCGCCCGTCGGCGTCGTCCGGATAATGGACGTCTTCAGTCTCAAAACCTGCTTGGGCTAGCAACTCGATCCACGTCTTCATCGGAAAAAGGCCGGAGATATGCCGATCCTGCTCGACCCGCAACTGTCCGGCCTCCTTGATGAAGTAGACGAATATGGACTCCATAGTCGTATCGGAGAGGCCAGAGTCGTGGTTGTACTCGAAGTACGTCAGCTCCGCTTGGCTGTTGCGGCGCGTATGGTGGGACGTGCGGAGACCCGGAAACGTATCCTTGTACCAATCCGGGGCCGTGATGAACAGGCCGCCCGGCGCCAGGTGAACCTTCGCCGTCTCGAACGTATCCCGCAGATCGTCCTCGGTTAGCATGCAGGTGATCGCGTCGTGGATCAGCACCGCGCTGAACTTCCGGTTCAATCGAACGTTCCGCATGTCGCCAACCAAGTGCTCGACTTCGGGGTTCAGACTGGCCGACATGGCCAACATCGTCTCGGACAGGTCCACCGCGGTCAACTTGAGCTCGGGCGCCGCCTGGGGAAGTCCGGCTCCGCGACGACAGTCACATCCGCGAAGCGTCGTCTGTGACCCGTCGCAATCCGGATTGAGCACGTGATGGAGATTGTGGCCCCCACCGACTCCCAGTTCGAGGATGTCGTGCATCCCGGGCCCGATTCTGGCGATCAGTTCTTTGCGCCAGTGTCGCGCCTCGTCGATGTAATCGGCGTGCGGACTGACCAGAGGCCACAGGTGGGCGAACTCGTCGTACATACGTGCCATGGCTTTGCTCTCACCCCAGACCAATGAGCAACCTGCGTCCGTTTCGCAAGATGCCCGGGCAATACGCGTGGCACCCAGCGATCGGCCTTACTGCCCGCCCGAGAGCTGATCCATCTGCCGGGAGATGCGACTGTCGTGGTCCCGAGCGAAGCGTTCGATGCCGTTGTAGATCGAGTCGGGATCGAGATGGGCTTCGGCGATGACGTCCGACTCCGTGCCACCGGTCAGCCACTCGTCGTGCCAATCCGACACCAGCGAATACTCGTCGGTCAAAGGGCCCAGATTTTGCAACGGCCAGACTCGCCGGGTTCCGGTGCTGACCACCATGAGGTCGTAGCGGGCTTCCGGCGGGAATACCGACATGCGGTACTCCTCGGGCTGACGCTCGAAAAGCTCGTCGCTGATGGCCGCGATGACTTTGACGTTGACTCCTGACTGGGCCAGGCGAGGCAGAATCGACACCAGGTTCACGGTCGACGACGATCCTTGAACCAACACATAACCCTGTTTCGGTCTGTCGGCGTCGAAGTCTTTGATTACGTACAGCCCCTTGGCCGCCGCCTTGAGATCGGTGTCCGCGAACGTGCTTCGGTCTGCGACGGCGAAGTCGGGTCTGGCCGTTTCGAGAACGATTACGCCTACTTTCGGGTCTCGCACGGCAATTTCAGCGGCCGCGAAGTAAGCCGGCGCCACATCGTTGTAATCCCAGAAACTCAAGGTGATGACCTGGTGTCGTGGGAACAGCTTCCACACCTGCGGCGAGAAGATCCCGAAGTGAGTGCGGGCGTCGGCAGCCGTTTCAGGACCAGAGTGTCCGGCGAGAATATTCAGGACGCCAAGCCGGAACGGGCTGTCCTGGTTCTGTTGGCTCCAGACCCTGGCCGGAAGATACATCAGCGGAGTGAACGCGCCGTAGGTCCCCGTCAGCGCCCAGACGCCAACGTGCCGATCGGGATCAAGCGACACGGATTGGCTGATCAACCCGACGGCGGTGGAAGCGTTGCCCGCCTCTTGAATCGCCGCTTTGAGTCGCGTCCCTGCCGGGTTGGTCGATGGATCGTAGTGGCCCCACAACGAGCCCGATTCCATGTTTATGGAATCGGACAGATCAGCGGCGATGGTGACGAATCGGTTGTCGGTTACGTGGTTCATCCACTTGATAATCTCGGATATCGCGCGACGCGTTCCTCGGACTTGCCCGGGCTGCTCAAACAGCTTTATCGATACTTCTTTCTCGTCGTTCGAGACCGGGTTGCGAATCGTGACGTTCTGCGGATCGGTGGGCAGTTCGGCGACGGTAAGTCTGGAGTCCTGGAACGGATCTGTCTCACGATCGATCCTGAGCGGCGTCGCGTCGTCAACGGTGTCGCCGATCTCAACCAATCGGTCGGCCAACCAGTCCCCCAACCCATTTTGCTCCAGCACCGACATGACAACGTCGATATTGTGTTTGAACTGGAGCAAGCGCTCTCGTCCGTCGGAAACAACGCCGTCTCGGATGCCGTCGAACCGCACGCCGAAACGCTCCTCGAAGGTCGACGCCAGGGATTGATAGTAGTCTCCGTTCATCGGGAATGCGTACGGATGACTTTGATAGCTGACGACCTGCTCGCCGTATCCGGGGATGTTCCCCTCCGCGGCGGCGGGCCACCATCCCTTGACGGTTCTGCCAATCACTATCATCGGTCTGTCGTCGGATCGGTCCCAATCTTCCATCGTTTTGAGCGCCGCGACAACCTGGTCGTAGTCGTTCCCGTCTTCGATGGTCAGGACGTTCCAGCCATATGACGCCCACTGATCTTCCAACTTGTAGGACTCAAAATCCGAGTTGACAACGCCGCCGATCAGTTCGTCGTCGATTCCCGCGTTGTTGTACGAGAGGAGCAGCCGCAGACGCTTTCCGACCCGTTGAGCCACGGCCTGCGTCTTCATCTCTTGAGCGTGTCCGCTTGTCAGCGCGAACTCGCCCTCGATTGCAAGCACCTTGAGCGTCTCAGGGGCGCCGACCATATCCCAGAACGCCGCCTTGCCGCTTGCAGTCGCAACCCCGATTCCCGACGGCCCACCGTTGACGTCGTTGGTGAGGTCGGTCGTCTCCGCGTGGCCGGACAATGACCTGATGCCTCTGATTTTCGCCTGTGCCATCAACGGGTGGTCCTCAAGGTCGTGTTCACGCAGCAACGAGCTCAGAGCGCCTTTGCCTCGGCGGAAGCCCAGCGCATCGATGGACATCATTCGCGATTCGGGATCGGCCGCGTACCGGTCGTCCCCGGTCTCGGCATGCTTTCTTTCCAACGCCTCTCCCATCAGTATCCAAAGCGCGTACAGCACAGGAACGTTGTGGCCGCCCGCCAGCAAGAATTTGTCGGCGTAGGGGTGCTTAGGCCGGCGGTAGTCGTAGCTCAAGCCGCCGAGCTCGGGGCCGATCAAGTGCGTGGCGATCGTGTAAGGCGTGTAGGCCAAGGGCCCGCCGAAGTGGCCGGTCTGAGCATAGTTGCACATGGTGACCATCGTCATCGCGGACAGAAACCCAATATCCTCCAGTCGCGATCTGTCGTAGTCGGGGATCGTCACGGCGCTCGCACTTTGGCGAGCCGACAACGCCACGGAGTTTACGTTGGCCACTGAATTCGCGGTTGTATCCGTCATGATTCAAAATGCTCCAAACATGAGGTGGGATTGGAAGGATCAATGTCAAGGAAAACGGAGGACGCCGCATGACTGACTCTGACGAGGCCTATGGTAGTGTTGCTCAAGATTTCAGTCAACTAATCCTTCGCTCAATCGGGCCATCAAATCCGGAGAATTGAAGTCGCCAAAGCAGTCGTTCGCAGAACTAATCGACGAGTCAACCAATTGCATCCGACGTGATCAATCCGTGAATCTTTCGAATCGGGTCCCATGCGCCGGACTCCATATTCGAGAGAATCACTACGCTGATGTCCCGGTCCGGATAGCGGCGCGTCAGTCCACTGACGCCCGCGTTTATGCCCTCTTTCTCATAGAAGACCGTTTTCGAGGAGTCATCCACGTGATGCCACGGACCATAGCCATACATCTTGGTCCAGCCGTCCATGCGACGGTCGACAACCTGTGGCGTCAGGAAAGCGTCGGTCATTTTCGGCGAGAGCAATCCACCGGCTTTGACCACACGGATGAATCGATCGAGGTCGCCAGCGGTCACGTGGGCGCCGCCATCGGGTGACCCAATTGGCGGGTAAGAGTAGATGTTCTTCTTCCAATCCACCACCTCGCCGCTGTCGTTCCGAATAGGGTCGCTTCCCTCAGCGACATTGTCATGAACCCGGTCCATGCTGAAGAACCCCGAATGGTCCATCCCCGCACGGTCAAAGACGTTCTTTTTCACGTATTCGCGGTAAGGCATTCCTGTGATTTTCTCCACCGCCAACCCCAGCAGGATGTAACCGCAGTTGCAATACCGGCTCCCCTGTCCTGGCGGAAAGTTGGGTGGCTTGTAAACGAATTGAGGCAGAAAATCGGCGGTCGTCGTGACCGCATAGTTGGGCTTGTTCCGCCATAGGTCTTCATAACGCTCGCCTGCCTCCTCGTCGGCATCGTCTCCGATTCCCGAAGAGTGGGTCAGGAGGTGATATATATTGACCTCGGCCGAAATGGCGGTGTCGCTAAGACCCAGCAATTCCGTTACGCCGGTTTTCAATTCCAGGAGCCCCTGGTCGATCAACTGCAACGTGGCGATCGACGTGAACAGCTTGGTGATCGATGCTGTGTCGAACCTGGTTCCCAGCGTGTTTCTGATTCTCCATGACCGGCTCGCATAACCGTAGGCTTCCGAGTAGAGATGTGAATCTCCTCTTGTGACGAGGACGACGCCGGAGAATCTATCATGCTCTTCCAGCCGTCGGAAGTATTGGTCCCGTTCGTTTTCGGAGTTCATACGGCGATCACTCTCGCCAACGTGGCGCCATGCAGTCAATCCGGGCGCGGGGTCATTCGCTGCGTGAATCGATCGTGTTAGACGTTCGAACGTCCAACACGCCGGAGTCTAGCCGGTTGTCATATCCCGAGCAACTCTTCGAGGTTTTTCGAGAGTATCTTTTCCTTTTCTTCATCGGTCAGACTTTCCAGGCTCAGAATCCAGGACGCGGGCCAGTCGGTGCACATGTCGTATGGCCAGTCGGTGCCGAACAGCACCCGGTCGACGCCGACCCTGTCGACGATGTATCGGAGCGCCTCCTCGCTGTGCGTGATGGTGTCGTAGTAGAACTTGTCGAGGTACTCGCTGGGCGGTCGCTCGAGCTTGCCTCGCGCCTCGGGCCGGACCTGCCACCCTCGATCCATGCGGCCGATGCCGAAGCACGTGTAGCCGCCACCGTGAGACAGGCACACCCTCAAGTCCGGACAGGCGTCCATGACCCCGCCGAAAACGAAGCACGCAAACGTAACGGCTCGGTCGGCCATGTTGCCGATGGAGTTGGGCAGGTGATAACGGCTGGACCTCGGGCTGACGATTGTCGGGCCGCCTTGGTGAATAAGGATCATCGCGCCCGTCCGCTCCGCCGCTTTCCACAACGGAAGGAACTCGGGTTCGTCGAACGTCCGGCCGTTGACGTGGTCGCCGATCATTGCGCCCTTGAGGCCGAGCTCGCCCATGCACCGTTCGAGTTCCTCGATCGATGCGGGGATGTCTTGCATCGGCAGCGTGCCGAGCCCCTCGAACCGGCCCGGGTGCTCCTTCGTGAGGCCGGAAACGTATTCGTTGCAGTCGCGAGCCATGGCGGCAACGGCCGAGGTGTCCTTGTCGTAATAGTAGAACACCGCGTTGGTCGACAGCACCTGAACGTCGACGCCCAGCGAATCCATGTCCGCCAACCGCGCTTCAGGCGACCACACTGTCCTGGGATTGTGTCGATGGGACGCCACCGCCTCGGACGTGATGCCGTGCCAGTTTTCGCCGGCCTCCATCGCGTCGATGAACGGCTGCGGCGAGATGTGGGCGTGAATGTCTATGCTTCGCATGATTTCCTTTCTGCTCGCGGTCACGACGATTATCGACGGCCTCGGCGCCGCGGTCGTTCACGGCCAACCCAGCCCCACTACCGCTCGTGAGCCAGCACGCCGTCGACATAGGTTTGCTCAATGAGGATGTCACGAATGTACGTCGGGTCGACAGCCGTTGGATCGTGGCTCAAAACGACCATGTCCGCCCGTTTCCCGCTCTCCAATGATCCCACTTCGTGTTCGCGCGACATGGCGTACGCTGCGTTCGCCGTGTACATTCGCAGCACCTCGGAAGGAGTGAGGGCTTCCTCGGGCACGATTGGGCCCTCGCCTTGACGCGTGGTCCGAGTTACGGCGGCGTAGATGCCTGTCAACGGTTCAAGCGGCGCGCACGGGAAGTCGGAACTCGCGGCGACGGTCACACCCTCGTCAATCATCGTCTTGAACGGGAAGACCATCGTGCCGCCGCCAAGATCGTCAGCCCGCGTTTTCGCGGCGACGGCACCGGAGAAGATGAACGGCGGTTGCACAGTGGCCACGACGCCCATGGACGCCGTGCGCCTGATCTGGTCGAGAGTTGGAAGGCTGTAGTGCTCGATGCGGAAACGCGGCTCCGGACGGTGGTGTGCCTTCTGGGCTGCCTCGAACGCGTTCAGCGCCTGTTCGATGCTCCAAGTTCCCAGGCAGTGGATGGCGACCTGGAGATCGCGCTTATGCGCATCGAGGACAAGGCTGTTCACTTCGTCCTGGGTGTAGTACCTCTCACCGAAATGCTCGACATCGCCGTGCGGGTGCGTCCGAATAAGGGCCGGGCTCGGGAAGACCGGGTCCATGAATATCTTCATCGTGCCGCCCCGGAGACGGTCGGATATCTGGCCGTCTCCACGCTCGCCTCGTGACGTTTCTTTGGGAGCGGCGAAGAAGCCATTGCCGCCCAGCATTTGATGCATCAGAATCGGAATCTTTCCCTGGTCGTTCGCCGTACGGTATATCTCGGCTGCGTCCGGAGTGACCAGAGCATCGCCGACTCCCGTGATGCCGCAGGCCAGGTATCGTTCGGCGTTCTGCCGAACCAGGTCAGCGGAGCCGTCGCCGTACAGATCCAGGTGCGCCCGCATCGAGAGGTTGTAGAAGGGATTCATCGCCTCCTCCCACATGCCGCCGTCGGGCTCACCGGCACGGTCACGCAAAATCACACCGTGGGCGGGGTCCGGCGTGTTCCGATCGACGCCAGCCAGCTCCATGGCCGCGGAGTTGACATAACACGCGTGGACGGAACCGTCTTCGATGCAGACCGGATTGTCGGGAGCAGCCTCGTCGAGCTCGTCGCGGGTGATGCGTCTGCCTTCCCTCACCTGAGCGGACCTGAGACCCCAACCCCAGATCCATCTGCCTTTGGGCGTCCCTTTGGCGGCAGCGGCGATTGCGTCGACGATCTCTTGTATCCCGTTGAACGGAGGGACGCTGCAATCCACCGAAACCGGCTGGAAAGTCGTCAGACTGAAGTGGTTGTGCGGATCGATGAGTCCGGGGATAACCGTCCGACCGGCGAGTTGGACCGTCTTGGTGTCGCCGCCGATCATCTTCGACACCACCTCGTTCGGACCAAGCGCGACGATCTTTCCGCGCTCGATCCCGATGGCCTCGGTTCGTGAGTCCCGTTTGTCCATGGTCAGGATGTTGCCGCCAAGCAAAGCTAAGTCCATTGTCTGCCTCCGTTTGCTGATGTTGCAGCGTCGGACGCCACAGCCGTTATGGGATCAGCAGCAGCTTGCCGGTGGTCAGTCGACCCTCGAGTTGACGGTGCGCCTCGGCCGCATCGCTCAGGGCGAACGTGCCGTGGATGCGTACGTCCAGCTTGCCGGACTGCACCCAGTTCAGGATATCGCCCGCACGTCTCAGCAGTTCCTCGCGCGTCCGCGTGTAGTGGCCTAGGCCTGGCCTGGTTAGGAACAGCGACTTCGCGTTGAGGACGGACACGGGCACCGGGTCGACCTGACCGCTGGCCTGACCGTAAAGCACCATGTAACCCGTCGGCTCGAGGCAGGCGATGCCCTTGTCGAAAGTGGTCTTGCCGACCGAGTCGTAGACAGCCTGGATTCCCGCGCCGCCGGTGATCTCTCGGACGCCTTCCTCAAAGTCGGCCTCGATGTAGTTGATGACGTGATCGGCCCCAGCGCCGCGGGCGAGCACCGCCTTCTCTTCGGTCGAGACGGTGGCGATCACCGTGCCGCCCAACGATTTCACCATCTGAGTCAGCAGCAGACCGACGCCTCCGGCTGCAGCGTGAACCAGCACCGTGTCGCCCGGCTTCACCGGGTATGTCGCATGGCACAGGTAGTGGGCGGTCATGCCTTGAAGCATCACAGCAGCGCCCATCTCCGCGCCGACGCCGTCGGGCATCTTGACCAGGCTAGACGCGGGAGCGACCACCTTCTCGGCGTACGACGAACCCACGCCCGAGTAAGCCACGGTGTCACCGACGGTCACTTCCGTGACGCCCTCTCCGACCTGAGCAACGACACCCGCGCCCTCGACCCCGGGGATCAGCGGCAACGCCGGCAGGGTCGTGCCGGAGCGGGAGTACACGTCGGTGTAGTTCACGCCGATCGCCTGTATGTCGATCAGCGCCTGACCGGCGCCAGGGACCGGGTCCGGCACGTCTACGTATCGCAGCACCTCCGGTCCGCCTGTTTGCAATGCCTGGGCTGCCTTCATGACCAATCCCTCCTGATTTCGTTCGGTACACTGTAGCAACGCGCCTGCCTCCCCGCAACAGCCACAGGCTGCCTCAATAGCAAGTGGGCACGATGGAGTTCTCTTCGGCAGTGAACTGATGATCAACCAATCCTCGATCGGCCGAAACTGGGCGGAGTGTTCCGACCCAGATGTTGCGTGGACGGTTGTCGCGGGATACCATGCACCTGTTCCGCAGCCACGATTCCAGTATCAGAGAGGTGATCAGATGGCGTCACAGACAATGTCGCGCAGGAGTTTCTGGACCTGGGGGTTGGAGTCGGAGGAGCCCACCGACGCCCAACGCCGGGACCACGCGGCTATGCTTTCCGATCGCCATGGCGTCGAAATCGTTCCTCCGCCCATTCCGCGAGCGGAGGACCTCGAAATGCGCTCGCCGCGGGTCACGGCGCCCGACAACGTCGCTGACTTTTGCTCCTCCAGCAACTACGAACGGGCTCGACACTCTTACAGCAACAACGACAAGGACCCTGCCGTATTCGGCTTGTTCCCCAATCCACCCGATGTCGTGGCTCACCCTCGAACGGAAGAAGAGCTGGAGCGGGTGCTGGACTGGTGCTCGTCGAAAGGCTACGCGGCAATCCCGTTCGGCGGCGGCTCCTCCTCGGTCGGTGGCGTGACCCCGCCCGAGGACAGAGACGTGGTCGTGACCATCGACATGGACCAGTTCGACCGCATCCTGGAGATCGACGAGACATCCCGCGCGGCGCGGATCCAGGCAGGCGTCTACGGCCCGGACCTCGAGAGCCAGCTTCGACCCCACGGACTGACGTTGCGCCACTTCCCCCAGAGCTTCACCGGCTCGACCCTCGGCGGGTGGATCGCGACCCGGTCCGGCGGCCACTACGCGACCAACCACACGCACATCGACGACTTCGTCGAGTCGGTGCGGATGCTGACGCCGACGGGTTGGTGGGAGAGCCGCCGACTGCCAGGCAGCGGCGCCGGTCCCGACCCGAACAGGATGGCGCTCGGCAGCGAGGGGATCCTGGGAGTCATCAGCGAGGCTTGGATGCGAATCCAGGTCCGCCCCAAGTACAGGGCAACGGCGGGTGTGGCCTTCAACTCCTGGGAAGAGGGCTATGAGGCGACGCGACAGATCGTTCAGGCGAAACTCTGGCCCGCGAACCTGCGGCTGCTCGACCCGCTGTTGGCCGGAGACAGCGCCGGACTGGACGGCAGTCATGCACTCTTGGTCATCGGATTCGAGTCGGCTGAAACCCCGCAAAACTGGCCGATGAGCACGGCGGTCGAGATCGCACGCGGCGCCGGCGGCCAGATCGACGACGAGGATATCCTGATCGACGATGGCTCCGGCCAACCGACGGGACGAGGCGGAGCGGTCGGGGCGTGGCGCAACGCGTTCATCAGCGTAGGCGGCGGGCTAACCGCGGGGCTCGGCTTGGTCGGGGGCACGGTGGAGACGTCGATCACGTGGGAGCGCTGGCCCGAGTTCGACGCAAAAGTCCGAGCGGCAGTGAACGGCGTGCTGAGGGAGGTCTGCGGCGGCGGCACGGTCAACTGCCGGTTCACCCATGTGTACCCGGACGGCCCGGCGCCCTACTACACCTACGCCGGCGCCTATCGCGTCGGCGCATACGCCGAGCAGCAAGCGGCCATCAAGAAGGCGGCCTCGGACGCGATCATGGCAGCCGGGGGCACGATCACGCACCACCACGCGGTCGGGAAACTCCACAGGCCATGGTACGACGGGGAGCGACCGGAGCTCTTTGCCACCGCCCTGCGAGCCACCAAGAAGGCCCTCGACCCGAACGGCATCCTCAACCCAGGCGTGCTGATCGACGTTTAACACGGCGGCAGATGCCGGGCGATTTCACGCGAAGCAAGGGGACAGAAGGGACGGGCGACTCGCAGGCCTGAATGCGATCGGGCGCTCTCATACGTTCGCCCTAAGCCCCGATGTGTCGGAGGACCTCCCACATACAACCCCGGCCTGGCGTTAGTCGAACTGGGCCAGGACCGGCCGCAGAACAACCACATCTCCGCTCCGATCGATCGACTGGGTCGCCGCGACACCCAGCGCGACGCTGTGCAGACCGGCAACGACGTCGGCCACTGGACGTTCTCTCATGGCCACGCACCGGAGAAACGAGTCGACCAGCAATGTGTCGCCGCCGCCGTGCTCGTCGCGGTACTCGTCGAGCACGACGATGGTCTCGGGTTCGGCGCCGACCGGCTCGACAGCGATCACACCATCCGCCTGGCTGGCATGTATCGCGCCCCTCTGTCCCGTCAGGACGAAGTGGCGCTCGTGTCGCCGACCGGTGGTTGCGAAACTGAAGCTCAGGCGGACGCCACTCTTGTACTCGGCCAGAATCGACGCGTTGTCCACGGAGTCCTTCTCCGAGTTGTATGCGCACAGATCGCTGGCGTACCGCGTCGGGTCTGCCCGCTCGATGCCAGTCTGGTAAATGTAGTTGTGATAGCGGTCGTCAAGGTCATAAGCGGCCAGGCAGGTCTCCGTCAGCTCGCAGTCGCGACATCTCAGCGCGGCCTCCGGCTTCGGCACGAAGGTGTCTGTGCCTCCCTGAGCGCTGACCAACGCCGGCGTCGAGCCCACGATCCAGTTGATGACGTCCAGGGTATGGCACGCCTTGTGGACCAGCAGTCCTCCGCTGTGCTTTCGGAAGCGATGCCATCGTCTGAAGAACGCCGCGCCGTGGTAGTACTCCACAACCTCTGCGGCGGTGACTTGCACAAGGTCGCCAATGATCCCTGAATCGACGATGGCTTTGAGCCTGACCATGAACGGGGCGTAGCGGAGCATGAAGCCAATCTGCACTGTCGGGTCGCTCTCTTTCGCGCGACGGGTCATATGGACGGCGTCTTCGATGGTGGTGGCCATCGGCTTTTCGCACAGCACGTGCTTACCCGCGTCGAGGGCCATGTCGAACACGTCGCGATGGGTGAAGTCCGGCGTCGTGATCACGAGCGCGTCGACGTTCGGGTCTCGAAGGATGGACTCGACGCTGTTGTAGGGCCGTACGTCGCCGCCCAGATCGTCGACGGCGCTTTGAAGCCGTGTCTCGTCCCGGTCGGCAAGGGCGACGAGTCGCGCCTTGTCCGGGACCGCCCTGATATGCGGTCCAAAGAAGTGCATGCACCGCTGCCCTGTGCCAACGATCCCGATTCCCAAGGGACGTTCATTCATTTCCGGCTCCGGTCAGACGATTAGAGGGCGTCCGCCAGCACCTCGACCAGATGGCGCGCCCGCTTGCCGGTTCCATGCTCGATCTGTTGGCGGCAGGACGTGCCTTCGGCCACGACGACGAATTCGCCGGACTGATCGCGGATCGAGGGGAACAGCGTCTCCTCGCCGATCTTCATCGATACGTCGTAGTGCTCGGTCTCGTATCCGAACGCTCCCGCCATACCGCAGCATCCCGACGGAATCTCCGAGACATCGCAACCTTCGATGCTTCGCAGCACTTCGAGGGCGGGCCCCATCCCCACCAGGGCTTTCTGGTGGCAGTGACCGTGCACCAATATCTTCTCCGGAAGCTTGCTCTGTGTCAGGTCGAGGCTGCCTCCCGATTCCAAGAGGGCGTGCCGGACGAACTCTTCGACCAGCATCGTGTTGTCGGCCACCGCGCGCGTGCGCTCGTCATCGCGGCCCAGCAGGTCGACGTAGTCGTCGCCGAAGCTTAGGATGCAGCTTGGCTCGATTCCGACCAGCTTTGCGCCCTCGGCAACGTAGTCATGCGCCGTGTCCACGTTGGCCCTGGCATTTGCTCGCGCTCGAGACATCATCCCTTTGGACATCATCGGCCTGCCGCAACACTTCACCTTCGGGACGACAACTTGATAGCCTAGCGCCTCCATCACTTTCACCGCGGCCCTGCCGAGTTCCGGATGGTTGTAATTAGTGAACGTGTCGGGGAACAGCACCACCTGGCCATGTTTCGCGGCGGAGTCCGGAGAACCTCCCCGCGCTCGGAACCACTGCACGAAACTCTGACTGACGAACAACGGCAGCGGACGTCGCTTGTCGATGCCAACCTGTTTCTCCAGCATCCGGCGAACGAATCCCGGCTTCGCCATCCAATTGGAGACCGGCGCCAACGACGATCCAAGCCGGCTCAAAGCGCCGATGTTCCCGAAAATCCACTCACGCAGAGAGTGCCCGTTGGCTTCGTGATATTTGTCCAAGAACTCGTACTTGAGTTTGGTCATGTCGACGTTGGACGGGCATTCGGCCTTGCAACCTTTGCAATCCAGGCACAGGTCCATGACTTCGTACAGCCTGCGGTCCGTCATCGACCCGGCCGGCAGGGCTCCGGACATCGCGGCCCTCAACGCGCTCGCTCGACCTCGCGTCGAGTGCTCTTCGTCTCTCGTCGCCATGTACGAGGGACACATCGTGCCGCCGTGCACCTTGCGGCAGGCGCCCTGACCGTTGCACATCTCGATTGCTTGTGCGAAGCTGCTGTCTTCGCCGTAATCGAACACCGACCGGAACGGCGCCGTGCTGTACGCGGGACCTATCCGAAGGTTGTCGGTCATCGGGGGTGAGTCGACAATCTTGCCTGGGTTCATGATTCCCTTAGGATCGAACGCCTTCTTTACGTCGCGGAATGCGTCGTAAAGCTGGCTGCCGAACATCTTCTCGTTAAACCCTGACCTGACCAATCCGTCGCCGTGTTCGCCGCTCATCGATCCACCGAACTCCAAAACAAGATCGCTGATCTCGTTGGCGATGGACACCATCCTGTCCACCCCGTCCTGATGTTTGAGGTCTATGAGCGGACGGATGTGCAAGCAGCCCACGCTGGCGTGGCCGTAGTACCCGGCCTCGGTTCCGTGGTCTCGGACGATTTGGTCAAACCTTCTCACGAACTCCGGCAGCACCTCGGGCGCGACGGCGGTGTCCTCGACGTACGGCAAGGGCTTGGCATCGCCCGGCACGTTCATCATCAAGCCCAGTCCGGCCTTTCGAACGTCCCAGACCTTCGCCTGGTCCTCCGGTTTGACCAACCTCACGAACGCGTAGCCGAGACTCGCTCGCGCCAAACGCTCCTCCAGGCGATCCATCTTGGCTGCCACTTCGGCATCAGTCTCACCCGTTAGTTCGACCGCCAGTATGGCCTCGGGGTCGCCCTCGATGAAATCGGTTATGCGAGAGTAGGCCAGGTTGGATTTGGCTTGACGCAGGACCATGCTGCCAATCAGTTCGACGGCGGCGGGACCGAGTTCGAGTGCGGCCACGGTCGCTTCCATGGATTCGTTCAATTCAGCGCAGTGCACGACACCCAGGGCGGCCACTTTCGGTTTGGGAACGAGGCGAAGTTTTGCCTCGGTGATGGTGACCAGCGTACCCTCGGAACCCACGACGAACCGTGCCATGTTGAAGTCGCTGCCGCCCACGAACTCGTCCAGGTTGTAGCCGGAGACGCGGCGCTGAATCTTCGGATAGCGTTTCAGCACCTCTTCTCGATTCTCTTCGCCGATGTTGAACAGCGTCCGGTAGATGTCGCCTTCCAACCCGGAGGCACGCATCCTCGTCTCGAGCTGGGCTCCGTCGAGCTCCGCGAAGTGCGCGGTCTGCCCGTCGGACAACACGACGTCGAGTTCGTGGACGTTGTCGACGGTCTTTCCCCACATGATCGAGTGAGCGCCGCAGGAGTTGTTGCCGATCGCGCCGCCGACGGCGCCTCGACTGGACGTGCTCGGGTCGGGCGCGAATTGAAGGCCATGACGCGCCACGTGGCGGTTGAGCGTGTCGAGCACGATGCCGGGTTGAGTGCGAACCCAGCGTTCCTCTGAGTTCACCTCGACGACGTCGCGCATGTACTTCGAGAAATCCATGACGATGGAGTGGCCGACGGTTTGTCCGGCCAGGCTTGTGCCTCCTCCCCTGGGGAGGACCGTGACGCCGTGTTGCGCCGCGGCGTCAACCACGGCGATGACATCGTCGGCGGTGCGCGGAATCACTACACCGACGGGCTCGATCTGGTAGATGCTGGCATCCGTGCCGTACAGGATGCGCGTCATCTTGTCAAAACGCACCTCGCCCTCAACACGGCGTTTCAGAATCTCAATCAGCGCCCTTGTGTCGGATTCAGCGACCTGAGCTGTCATGTTGTCTCACGCTCCATAGGGTTGGGAGTCTGTCAAGCGGTGTCCGGGCGGATCCAACGCTGCTTGTAGAGTGAATCCTGGACATCCAAGCGTCTGCGTAACTGATCTTGACCTTAGCAATGCCGCCTCAAAAAACAAAGGCCGCTAACGCGGCCTTTCATCGAGTATTCAAGGGGAAGGGGTCCGATTCAGGAGACGCCCAGAATCTTATACCGGACCGTGCCTCTCGGGGTTTCCGCTTGCGCCTCACCGCCTTTGAGTTTCCCCAAGAAGGCTTTGCCAAGAGGAGACACGTCTGAAATCTTCGAGTCCATTGGGTTGGCTTCTGATGCGCTCACTACTGTGTAGCGCGACTTGCGCCCCGAGTCCACGTCTTGCACCCATACCACGGTGCCCAGGCCAACAACGACCGCATCCTTCGCAGCCTTGGGGTATAAGATGACCGCTTTGAGCAACGTTGCTTCGATCTCGCGAATGCGGGCTTCGACTTGACCGAGTTGTTCACGTGCGGCCTCGAGAGGTGAGTTTTCGCGAACGTCTTTATCGGCAGCCGCTTTCTGGATTTCCACCGCAAGTGGCGCCCGTTGGCTTTTCAGCTCGTCAAGTTGGGTGACAAGTTGGGCGTGCCCTTCGGGGGTCAACCCAACCTCGTCCCTGTCTACAGCCTGACCGCCTTGGGTTTTTCTGACTCGCGGTTTGCGAATCCGCACGTGTTGGGCAAGATTGATTTCAATCATGCCCTTTTTCTTGGCGTAGGTGAGGAACTTGCGTACGACTTGGAGCCGTTCGGCGGCCAACGGGGTGGTGCCTGTACCGGCGACGCTGTCGGCGTAGCCGCCGATTACGGAAGGAGTGATTCCAGCGAGGTCTCGCTCGGGGCCACACCAACCGACGAATCTGCTCAGTTCGTTGTGAACCGCGTCATCGGTGTCTTTGAGCGACCCAACGTAGACGCCCACGGCTGATAAGAGCGTCGTTGGCTCGTTCAACTCCACAGTGTTGTCACCCCTCAGCAGCATTCGCACAACCATGGTACGTTCAATTCGGAGCGCATGTCAAACGAACCAAAGACGACGCACGACGGGGTGATCCGATTGATCGGAGCGAGTGACGCGAACCAAGATTTGGCTCACGGCGGATGCGATCGTTGCGACCGGACGCCACGCGGATCCCTCGTTTAGACACGCATGACGTCTTCCGTCGTCAAGGGTCACACAAGGACATACATATCGTTGAATCTACAGCGGCCGGGCCGCTGTAGATTCAACGATGACCGGACAACAATACCCTGCCGGTTGCCTCATGAAGACAACCGAAGAGAAGAGGGGAAGACGACTTCAAAGGAAGTCGACGCTAGAGCGTCACGGCTCCCATGTTGATGCCGAACTCTTC
>DCWO01000124.1:19141-29642 GCA_002328865.1 Dehalococcoidia bacterium UBA2160
GCTCAGGGCCTCGGATGACTTGAGCGTGGCCCAAGCGAAGATGTCGAAGGACCCGGTGGTAACCGAGACCCACGTGACTTCGTCCATCGTGGCAAGCTCGTCGGCAACGGCGTCGACTTTGTCGGCATCGACTTGGAGGCCGATTATCACCTGCGACTGATACCCCATGCGAACGGCATCGGGCACCGCGACGACTTTGATGAACTTGTCGGCCATAAGCCTCTTGAGCCTTCGGCGGACCGTCTCTTCGCTCACGCCAACTTGCCTGGCGATGCCGGCGTTTGTGGCGGTGCCGTCTTCCTGTAGATGGGTAATTATTCTAACATCAAGTTGGTCCATCGAATATCCCTCGATTCTTAAGTGATTCAGCCACACTATATCGGATTGTTACGAATTCTGTCAACGAAACGCGAAAGACTCGTTTTGTCGGTGCTGTTGCGATCTGGGCACATCCACACAATCGTTCCAGATTAACGCGATCAACCCCGTCATATCCGAGAATTACCGCTCATTCAGCATACCAAAACCGATGCGGTTCCTCAAACGTTCAGCACGCACAAAACTCTCATCCATACCATTTTCATACCCAACGCCAACAAACGCCCGTCTTCGGTCCGTCGCGCGATTGGCAATGTCTATATTGAATGGAACCACACTGAATTGCTGAGCGACCCTGGGAGGGCTTGCCGCTTCGACGAACATGAACATGTCTTGGTGCGGCTCTCTCTCAACATGGAACAACGCCGCATTCCCAAACTGTGTCGTCATGTCGTCAAGACCCTCAGTCCGGACACCGATAGTTAAAGACGGGTCAACTCACCACAACTGAAAGATGTCATGCTTCCTCTTCGCCGTCCAAGCTTTGACTAACCCTTAATGATATCATGAAGTTCGACCAAGTCGAAGCGATTTTCGAGCACAATTCAACACGGACGACTAACGCATTGGGTAGAATCGCACATTTGCTCATAGCGCTCGCCGCTCGCCTGTCAACCGACCCAACACGCACGATCGACGCTCACCGGTCTCAGGTGGAAACGAGGGCACGGAAGTAATACACTTGTCACAGCAAAATTCAGAGGGAACAGTCGTTGAGAGTTGAACTCGAGATAACAATCGATCGTCCGGTGGACGTAGTGCTGGATTTCATAACGGATATCTCGAAGTTCACTCAGTGGGCCGAGAACGCGGTGGAAGCGGTCCAAACCTCGGAAGGTCCTGTCGGCGTCGGCACGACTTGTCGGATCGTAAACCGAGCCATGGGCAAGAGCCTGGAGCACGAGTTCGAGGTAACCGAGTTCGATCCTGGCAAGCGTTACACCGTCCGCAGCACATCCGGGCCATTTCCAATGATGATGACCTACAACGTGGAGGAAGTCGGACACGGCGCCAAACTCCACACGGTCACAGAGGCCGCGCCAGGCGGGATCATGGCTTTGGCGGCGCCGCTGATGAATGTGAAGATCAAGAAGCAACTCGAGAGCGACCACAAAAACCTGAAGCGGTTGCTCGAATCGGGACAGGAGGGCTGACGCCTTGACCTGCAACACGGCAGTCTAGCCCTATGTCGCCGCTGCACCACTCCGGGCAAGAACTGGAGCTAGCCGCCGGAAAGTCGCTGTTCGACTACGCGGACAATCTCAAGCTGCGCGTCCCGACATCCTGCGCGCGCACCGGTGAGTGTCACGAGTGCATCGTCGAGATCAAGCGCGGGATGGAAGCCCTCGAGCCGCCTACCGAGTCCGAGCGGTTTTTGCGCGACAACTACCGCCTTGCGTGTCAAGCGCGCATTGTGGACGCCCAGGCCGACATCGAGTTCGCGGTTCTGCGTCGCCAGCCGCGAATTCTGACCGATTCGATTCGGCGGGAGATCGAACTCGACCCGCACACAACCCGGTCCGGAGACGACGTTTGCTACGACGGCCAGCGGATCGACGCCTACCGCGGTAAGGTCTACGGCCTCGCGATCGACGCGGGCACCACGACCGTCGTGATGAACATGGTCGATCTTGAAAGCGGCGCAATCTTGCACACAGCGTCGTTCGAGAACCCACAGCGCTTCGGCGGCAGCGACATCATGCACCGCATCTCCTACGACGGCGGAAGCTACAACGGTGAGCTCCGACAGGTGATGCTGTCGTCGATCAACTTCGAGATCGGCGACATGGCCCGCACCCTCGGGTTCCACCGCAGAAACATCTACGAAGTCGTCATCGTGGGCAACTCCACGATGCGAGACCTTCTGTTCGGTCTCGACGTTCAACCGATCGGCGAGAAACCGTACAGGTCGGTTTCCGAGACTGAGTTGCTGAACGGCGAGCGAGATACGACGTCGCTCTCGACCACGGCCCGGGAGATGGAACTGAGGGTGTTTCCCGACGCGCGCGTATACGGCGGTCCGTTGATCGGATGCCATGTGGGCGCCGACGTCACCGCCGACCTGCTTGCCATCGGCATCGACGAGCAAGAAGACACCGTGATGATGGTCGACGTTGGGACCAACACCGAGGTCGTCATCGGCAATCGCCATCGGTTGATAGCTGCGTCATGTCCCGCGGGTCCGGCTTTCGAGGGAGGGCAGATCGCTTACGGAATGCCGGGCTACGACGGCGCAGTGGAATCGGTTCGCATCGACGACGGCTCGGCGACTATCGATACGATCGGCCACGCAGAAGCCCAGGGCATCTGCGGATCGGGACTGGTGGACCTGCTGGCGGAGCTTCGACGAAACGAGATGATCACCGAACTGGGCGCATTTACAAACGGGCAAAACGAGTTCGTCTTCGCGCCCGAACGGCAGATGTCGCTGAGCCGGGCCGATATCAGCTCGCTGGCGCAGGCAAAGTCCGCCAATTACGCCGGGCAGTTCATCCTCTTGCGGGAGTACCAGACGCCCATCGAACAGGTCTCTCGCCTCTATCTGGCTGGGGGCTTCGCCAACTACATCAACGTCGAGAACGCCCTGGGCATCGGGTTCATCGCGAATTTCCCGCCCGCGATCATCTCCAAAGTCGGCAACGCGGCCCTGGAAGGCGCGACGATCATGCTGCTGTCGAAAGCACTCAGGCGGCGAGCCGAGGATCTGGCCCGAGACATCACTCACGTGGAGCTTGAATCCACTCCCGATTTTTTCGAGATCTTTGTAGAAGGCTGCATGTTCAAGCCAATGGCGATGTAGCCGAGAAATAGATCAAGGCCTCAAAGTGTACATCACCTTGGACTGCGCGTATCTGCACCCCAGCGCTCATCAAGGTCCGCTCTACCGATCGATCACCGTCTTCAGCGCCATTGCTCGAACGAGGAGAGTCAACATGTCGTTCAAAGTCCTGATCACAGACCACGTCTGGCCGACCACCGAGCCTGAAGAGGCCGTGTTGAGGGACGAGGCGGGCGCCGATGCCGTCGTTGCCCCGGATGCGAGCGAGGCCACGCTTGTTTCTCTGGCCGCGGACGTCGATGCGATCATGACTTGTTTCGCGCAGGTCACGCCGGCTGTTCTTCGCGCGGCCAAAAACTGCGTCGCGGTCGGCAGGTTCGGAGTCGGATTCGACAACATCGCGGTCGACACGGCCACCGAGCTCGGCATGGCGGTGACCTACGTCCCCGACTACTGCGTGGACGAGGTTTCCGACCACGTCATGGCCCTGCTGCTGACCTGGAACCGGCGGGTGGCGTTGCTTGACAACTCGGTCAAGACAACCGGGTGGGGCAGCGTTCCACTCACGATGAGGATCATGCGGTTACGGGGCAAGACTCTGGGGATAGTCGGATTCGGCAGGATCGGCAAGTCGGTCTGCGAGAAGGCTCGGGCGTTCGGACTCGAAGTCCTGACCGCTGATCCATACGTGTCCGACGAGACGGCCGCCGAACATGGCGCGCGCATGGTGGACATGGACACGCTACTCCGTGAGTCCGAGTTCGTGTCACTACATTCGCCGTTGACTGACGAAACACAGAACCTGATCGGCGCCCGAGAGCTTGAATTGATGAAACCCGACGCGTTCCTGGTGAACTGCGCCCGCGGACCGCTGATCGACGAGAGCGCCCTTTACGACGGGCTGACGTCAGGTCAAATAGCTGGCGCTGGCCTCGACGTCATGGTGGACGCGGCGCCGCCTCCCGAGACTCCTCTACTAGGGCTCGACAACATCTTGGTGACGCCCCACACCGCGTTCTTCTCGCAGGAGGCGACCCTCGAATTGGAGCAGCGCGCGGCCCGCGAAGTCTGCCGGGTCCTGAATGGGCAGATGCCCGACAACCTCGTCAATCCGGCCGTCCTCACGCATCCGAACCCGAGGCATCGCCTGCCGACATCAGGCGCTTAGTTGTGGATCGCTAAACTCCACCAACCTCGCTCTTCAGCGCTGCGAGGCGCTCCTCTACCGCCACAGTCGATTCGTCGTCACGGAGCGGTTGCATCAGGGGTTCGCCGTCAATCTCGCCAGGCATGTCCAACACGCCTAGTTGAATCAATTCGTCGATGGCCGACGCCTGGGCTTGCATTGACTCGGTGCGTTGCTCGGTCAGCTCCAGCGCGGCGCCCAGCCCGGTCAGATCATCGGATACGCCCGTCATGGCCTCTCTGACCCGCACCTGCGCTTCCGCGGTGTCGTATCGGGCCCGAAGCATGTGTTGCCGGACTTCAAACGCCCCGATCTCGGACTCTAATCGCTCTTTGACCAGGACGATTGCTTGTTCCTCGTGCTCGAGTTCTCTGACCTGCCCTTCCAAAGTTTGAACCTCCTCGGACGCAACCTGGCGAAGCTGCAATGCCAGTCGCGCCAGGTCTTCCCTGCCGCTGGTCAGCGCCTGACGCGCCCGTTCCTCCAACTGGGGCAATCTCTCGCGAACTTGTGAAGTCTTGTCCTCCAATTCGGACCGAGACGAAGCGATGTTCTGTTGAGCTTGCTCCACACGGGCGAGCAGAGCCCGGTGCTGGTGGGACGAGTCTTCCAATACCTGCCGCGGGTCTTCCGCTGGAGCGAACAACGCGCCCAGCCAGGTCTTCAGCAGCAGCCTGACTCGACGAAGGATGCTGGTCATCGCCTCATGCCTCCTCTCTAGGCGTGCAAATCAACAACCCTTTCGACCGCGGGTCGACCGCCTCCGCTGGAGCAGCTGACCCGCATAGAGGGGCGCTAAGCGACCGTCGTCTCGTCTCGGCTGGCGTTTTCTGTGCGGACATTCAACCGAGGGCGACCGCTTTCGGTCCGCCAGTAGTATGCCGCTAGTCCGCCCATCGCTCCGAGCGTTATCGCTCTCAGCACCAGCGCCTTGACGTAGGCGACGCTGTTGAGCATCTCCGGGTCGGCAAGAATGCACGCGGCCCCGTACGTTGCAACGGTTACGACCGTGAACGGAATCGAGATCTTCGGCGGCATCACGAATGCGAATGCGAGAACGACCGGGTAATACAGAATGAAGAATGGACTCGCAAGTCCGTTCTGCTCGGACCAGACCAAAACCAGCGTTGTTATGACCGCCAAGTCCAAAAAGCTCGTGATCGCCACCAGGGCCGTATTGGCTGGTCGATCGGCAAGCAATCGCCCGTGCAGGTAGAAGTTGATTCCCATGATCGCGACGACGGGTATGACCCCAAGAACTGCTAGGGATTCCTCTTCCGCCGTCCACAGGATCAGTACGATTCCAGCGGCCACGATGAACCATCTCGCCCAGTTAATGACGACCTGACCGTAGAAGATATCTTCCGCTAATTCTCGTTTTGCGAAGTTTGAGTTCTGCATCGTTAGACTCCTTCCGCCGTCTGGAACAGGATCGACTCCCTGGGCGTCTCTTCATCGGATTGGCCGTTGATATCGGACCTGCTGTCGACGACCGCTTCAGGCGTAGCGGTTTGGGTCTCTTCGGCCACCCCCCAGCGCTTTTGCTGAACGTTTTGGTACACGGCGCCGCACATCGCCACGGCAGCCATCATGATCAACCGAGCGACCAACGTGACCTCGTCGCCGGCGGTGATCGTAGCAGTCGATATCAGGCCGTACGCGCCCATGGCGGACGCGGCAAAACCTAACGTAACGAAAGGCGGGAACGCCACCGATATCGCCAACAGTGCTGGGAAATAGAAGACGTAGACGTGCGATTCAAAGCCGCCTTGGGCCATCACGATCGCCGATATGACAGCGATGTCCGCTGCGCTGGCGCCGTACAGGATGTTCGTCAGCACCGGACGCTTCTTCAGGAACTGTCCCTGAAGGAAGAAGTTCGAAACCGCAAGACCGAGAATGAGGACGATCTGCACCCGCAGCACGCCCATTCCTTGCGGGTCCCACAAAGCCAGGAGCAGACCCGCCACCACCAACACCCAGCGAGCGGCAATAACGACCAACTGACCTTGGGCCAGGTCAACCGTACGATTGTGTTCGGGTATGAGATCCTGCAGCATGACGCCTCCTTTCGCTTGCTCAAGCCTGCACCGACGGGCGCGATGAGGCCTTTCGAGCACCGTATGCCGCGATTGTGGCAGAAGCGAAAGGCGGAGCACAGTTGCAGATGACCCAATCATCGATGGTACGCACCATCAATCAGCGCGAGTTGAGGCGCCCCATCGGACCCAGGTGGCATCCGAAACGAACGCGACGCCAGGCGACGAGCGTCAAAAGGAGAACAGTCTCATGGCGGGCTATCTTGGTCTCGGGTCCAGGTGACTTGGCAGTCAGAGCTCGACGCCGACGCCTTGTAGCTTGGCTTGCTCGTAGACGTGCTTGGCGACGGCGATGTCTTCGATGGCGATGCCTTGCGACTCGAACAGCGTCACGTCGTTCGGAGACTTGCGACCGGGCGTCACGCCTCCGATGACGTCAGCCAAGCCTCGAACATGCTCCCAACGGATCACGCCCGCATCGACCGCGGAAAGGAGATCGCCGCACTCGGTCTTAGCCTGGGCGATGTCGTCGACGGCGACAACATCCGCTCGTCGCACGGCTTCGATGTCCAGCTCGCGGCGGTTCTGGCTGTTGGCTCCGGCGGCGTTTACGTGGGTTCCTGGACCGATCCATTCGCCCTGGATCACCGGTTCCGACGCGTTGGTCATGACCAGGACGATGTCCGAATCGCCCACGAACAACTCAGCGTCGCCGACAGGAACGACTTCGACGCCGAGTCGTTCGCCCATCTCCGAAGCATAGGCATCACGCCGCGCTTTCGTTGGGCTAAACACCTTGACGCGACCGACGTCTCGCACGCCGCACACGGCCTCGAGCTGGCTTCGAGACTGATATCCCGCGCCAATAACGCCCACGGTCGAGGCGTCGTCGCGGGCCATGTGCCTGGTCGCAACGCCGCTCGCCGCGCCGGTACGGATCTGGCCCAGCGCGGACGCCTCCATGATGGCAAGGAGTTCTCCGGTCTCGGTGCTGGAGAGCTGCACGTGAAACCCTCCGCGCCTGCCTCCACCGGCTCCGTACGCCTTGAGCCCCATGACGCCCAAACCAGGCGCCGCCGCGGACATCATGTTGAACGCGCCATTTGGCAACCGAAGGCGTGTCCTCGGGACATTGGACGCCTGTCCCTCCGCCAGGGCTTTGAATCCGGCCTCCACAGTATCTATGGCGTCGCTCATGGTGAGCAGGCTTGTGACATTGTCTTCAGTCAGGTAGAGAGGCACAGGTTATCGCTCCCAGAATCGGTGGAAGTGGTTCAACGGACCGTGACCGCCTCCCATCGGGAAGGTAGTGCGTATTGCCTCTGTGACGTACTCCTTGGCCTGCGCCACGGCCTCGTGAACGGTGAGTCCCTTGGCCAAACCGGCCGCCACCGCCGAAGCGAACGTGCAGCCAGTGCCATGGGTGTTCTTGGTGTCGATGCGAGGTTGCGTGAACTCGGTGAAGCCGCCGTCGACATACAGAACGTCGGTCGCGGGGCCGTCGAGATGCCCGCCTTTGACGACAGCGCTCATGGCTCCCAGGTCCTCCACCAGCGCTTTGGCCGCGGCTCGCGCATCGCCGACGGTGCTGATCGGTCTTCCAGTGAGCACTTCAGCCTCCGGAGCGTTCGGAGTCACAACGAATGCGAGAGGCACGAGAACGTCTCTCAGCGTATCGACCGCCCGCTCCTGTAGCAATCTGTCGCCACCCTTGGCCACCATGACCGGATCGACGACCAGCGGAGTCAGGTCATACTCGCGAATCTTCGCCGCAACCGCCTCGATGATCTCCGGACTCGACAGCATCCCGGTCTTGACCGCGTCCACGCCGATGTCGCTGATTATCGCGTCGATCTGGGATTGGATGAGAGAGGTCGGCAGCTCGTGGACGTCAGTGACTCCGAGGGTGTTCTGAGCGGTGACGGCGGTGACAGCCGATGTCCCGTAAACGCCCAACGCGGCAAAGGTTTTCAGGTCGGCCTGTATACCGGCCCCTGCGCCGGAGTCGGACCCTGCGATGGTCATCGCCCTGCTCACCGTCTGTGCGTCAGGCATCGTTATCAACCTCCGTCAGCGAAGATGTCGTAGACTTGGTGAATGTGTTGGGAGCGTGCGCGGTGCGGTCTTGCTCTTGCCCAACCGAACGCGCACATTTCATCAGGAATACGACCTTGGGAGAAAGTAGCGACTTGGCGAAACAGGGCGGAGTATTCGCTATACCCAACACCGCCGCTTACTTGCGCTTCGCGTCGTCGCTGCGTTTGCGAATGATGTTGAGCAGCGTCCGAACGCCCTGACCGCTGACGCCCATTTTGCGGCGTTTTCTGCGTTTGCGCTCCCGCCGTTCGCCTTTAGTCGGCCGTTCTTGTTCTTCCATCTGCGCACCTTGGCCTCAATCGTCGTTCCAAGCGTCGCCGTCGTAGGCCGCCTGCCAAAACAGGTCCTCGTACCTCAACGCCGTGTGGAACAGTTCGTCTATCCGATCGTGCCTCGCGCTCAGATCGGCACCGTCTAGGAACCGACCCATCCACCCGACCAGATCGCCAAGTACATCCGGTCCATGGATGTCGATCCATTCGCGGTAGATCGGGTTCTCCGGGCGCTTGCCCTCGGTCAGCAGCCGCGTACCCCAGTCGAGATATGTTCCCTCGGTGACGTACAGGACGGTGAGCACGTCCGCGAAATCGCCCTCAAGACCCGTGCGCACCAGGAAGTCGCCAAAGCCACGGGTTGTCGGAGATGCGCTGGCCGACGAGTACTCCTCTTCTGACGCCCCGAGCTCGTCGAATGCGCGCATGAACAGGTCGTTTTCAGGGTCGAGAATTCCGGTCAGGAAGGCATGCAACCTGCTCGCCGAGTCCAGGTCCGGGGCTTTGGCCATGCCCATTGAGGTCATGCTGACGAGGTCTCGCACGAACACATAGTCCTGAAGGAAGTAGCGTTTGAACTTCTCCGGCGGCAGCGTGCCGTCGCCCATCTCGACGACGAACGGGTGGAAGACCATCCGGCGCCAGAGATTTTCGTATTTGAGCTTGAGCTGCTGCGTTAGCGGCATGTTCGGCGCACCAATTGCGTACATTGCGCTTGGCTTTTGGACGGGTTATGCATTTGGGCGTTCGGAGCGTGAATTGCGGAGCGAAGCCAGCGGGAGGGTTGCAAACCCTCCCCTACCGGTGGTCAGCGCCGAGATTGCTCGACGGTTTCTCGACGTTGGGCTGACCGTTATTTTGCGTACTCGTTCGAGAATGCCTCCGATGACTTTAGCTCGCCGGTCAACAGGCCGGCTTCTTGCATCCACTTCACAAAACTCTCCCAGCGGGCGGAGTCTTGCTGGCCGAAGTCCGCGTCGGCAGTTTTCCAGGCGGAGACTAGAAGATCGGCGCCCGGCCGGTCGATGCCCTCGTCTATCTCGTCCTTGTTCGCCTTCACCAGGATGTCCACACCCGCCTGGGGATCGCTGATGGCGTCGGCGTAGCCTTTCTTGATAGCTCGAACGAACCTTTCGATCACCTTCGGGTTTGAATCGATCATGTCCTCGCTGGTCACGAGCACTAGCTCATAGTAGGCCGGGACGCCCCATTCGTCCATGCGCATGATGTTAACGGGATGGCCCTGGTTCTCAAGCAGGATGCTCTCATGGGTCCAGTAGGCTCCGACCACCGCGTCCACGGTCCCGCTTATCAACGATTCGGCCAAGTTGAAGCCAACGTTAACCAACTCTACGTCCACCAGGCCCTGAGAGCCGTCGAACTTCAGCATGGTGTCGAGCAGCGGCTCATTGGTCGGAATCCCGGGATATCCGACCTTCTTGCCAACCAGATCGCCGGGACGCGTGATGCCGGACGACTCCAGCGCCATCACCGAGTTCAGCGGGTATTGCACCATCCCGACAATCGACACGACCGGGACGCCCTGGGCTCGGGCGAGCAGTACGTCCGGCTGATAGCTGATGCCAAAATCGTCCGAACCCGCGCCCACCGTCTGAAGCACGGTCGACGGGTCGACTGGCGTGTACAACTCGACGTCGAGGTTCTCGTCTTCGAAGTAGCCTTTGTCCTGGGCGATGTACAGCCCAAGATGGTTGGCGTTCGGATACCAGTCCAACGCCAGCTTAACCGA
>DCWO01000124.1:29979-32090 GCA_002328865.1 Dehalococcoidia bacterium UBA2160
TGCCCGCTCCGACTCGTCTGAGCCACAAGCCGCCATCAGCGCCATGACTGCTGCAACAGCCAGCGTCACTATCGATCCGCGTACGATTCTGTTGATCACGATAAACACCTCATCGATCTCGATCAGATCCCCTGCTGGCCCCGCGTTCCGCGCTGCCACGGCAACGCGAAGCGTTCCACTATTCCCACCAATGCAAACAACCCTACACCCATCGCCGACAGTATTACGATTGCCGCAAACACCCGCTCGGTCAGGAATTGCGGCTTGGACCGGATCATCAGGTAGCCCAGGCCTTCGCTGGATCCAACCCATTCGCCTATCACGGCGCCGATGACGCTCACCGCGATCGCCACTCGCATGCCCGAGAACAAGTATGGCAACGAAGTGGGCGCCTGAATCTTGACGAACACCTGCCAGCGGTTCGCTCCGAGTGTCCGCATCAGCGCGACGACATCCGGATCCGCCGACTTCAGCCCGTCTGCCATGTTGACCACGATGGGGAAGAAGCTGATCAGCGCCACGACTATCACCTTCGGAGCCAGGCCGTAGCCGACCCAGATCAGCAGCATCGGCGCGATGACGATAATCGGGATGGTCTGCGACGCGATCACAAACGGGTACAAAGCCCGTTCGACGGTCCGAGACAATCCGATCGCCGACGCCAGAACGACGCCCGCCGCCAGCGCCAGGGCGAAACCGACGGCGATCTCCTCCAACGTGACCCAGGAGTGGCGCGCCAGCATGCCGGCGCTGTCGCCAATCGTCGCGACCACGGCTGACGGCGCGGGCAACAGCCACTTCTCGATGTCGAAAACGCGTACGTAGCCCTCCCAAACAACGATGATGCCCGCAACGATTGCCAGGGACGGCAGCCATCGCGCGCCGAATCCGCGAACCGTCGAATGCCACGTCTCGTGCGCCGTCGACGCGGCCACATCTGCTCCCGGCGCCGCGCTCACGCCGAACCTCCCGACATCCCCTGATCACTCTCTTCACGGATAGTGGACAGCAGCTTGGCTTTCAGGCTGACGAATGCCGGAGAGGTCACCATCTCGAGACGTCTCGGCCGCGGGAGTTCGGTCGGCGCCACCAGCTTCATTGCGCCGGGGCGAGCCGTCATGACGTAGACCCGGTCCGAAAGGAAAATCGCCTCGTCGACGTCATGGGTCACCATCACGATGGTTTTGTTGAGTTCCTGCCACAGCCCCAGAAGCCACTCGTGTATCTGAGAGCGATTCAAGGCGTCGAGGGCGCCGAACGGTTCGTCCAGAAGGAACACTTCTTGGTCCGCCAACACTGTGCGGAGGAAAGCCGCTCGCTGTCTCATGCCGCCGGACAATGCATTCGGGTACTGGTCCTCGAAGCCGCGCAATCCGAACTGGTCCATCAAGCTGTCCGCTCGCAGCCGGGCCTCGCGTTTTGAGACTCCCTGCAATTCAAGTCCAAGAACGGCGTTGCCCATGACGTTTCGCCACGGGAGCAACAGGTCTTTCTGCTGCATGTAACCGACCGTTCCAAGCCGGTCCGGCGCCTCGGCGCCGTGAATCTCTAGAGTCCCAGACGTCGGTTCGTCGAGGCCGGCGATGATGTTGAGCAGGGTGCTCTTCCCGCATCCGCTGGGACCGATGATGCTGACGAACTCGCCTTCTTCTGCGTAGAAGTCGACCCCATCGAGCACCGACAGCCGATGATCGCCCTGGACGAACGCTTTGCCCAGGCCGCGAACCTCGATGATGGGCGCGAGTCGCTCCGGCATCGGCGCAGCCTGCTCCTTGATGTCTTGGGAGGCGCTGACATCGTCGACTTGCTTTCGGGATGCTGCCAACATTCAGTCCCCGCCGGATCGCTTTGCCTGAAACACCGGCCCCACGCCATTCGGGGCGCCGAGCCGCCAACAAACAAAAAAGCCGCCCCTGCTATCTGGGCGGCCTTGCGATTCCGGGAAAACCTCGTCCCTACGCTGGCATTACCCAGATCAGGTTCTCGGGGTCGACAGCATTTCGGCTGCCCTCTCAGCCTGGCTTCCCAAGCTCCCCCCGGGCGATATTATGTCGTGATGCGGCAAGTCTATCCGTGAGCGCTCATCGATGTCAAGTGCGACAACCTGGTCT
>DCWO01000041.1 GCA_002328865.1 Dehalococcoidia bacterium UBA2160
AAGAGCGGTCTCGCCGGCGCCGGCATCGCCATAGTCCTCCAGTCGAACGTTCAACTGATGACAGATGGCGCCGTCATCACTCAAGCTTCGGCTGGCCCGGTGCTGTCAACGTGGGCGCTCTATGCCGCCGTCGGGCTTGCCGCCGGCGCAGCCTTCACGTATGTCGCCTCCGCCCAACGGGAGGCCATGTACAGAGAGGTGCTCGCCAACATAGGCAAAGTGATGAGTTCCTCTCTGGATATGGAGGAAGTCTACGATCACTTTGCTGAGCGGCTCCGCACGATCATCCCGTTCGACCAACTCGCGATAAGCATTGTCGATACGCAGCAGGGGATCACGGTCTCGTCCTACGTGGCCGGGACCAGCGAATCCGACAGCGCCAAACCGGGCGAATCGACTCCGCTTCAGGGATCGTTGGCCGGAATCGTGGTCCGGAAACGTTCACCCGCCACGGTAGACAGCGTTACCCGCGAGCAAATCGACAACGAGTTGCCTGCGTTGCGGGCAGCCTACAATGACGGTTATCGATCGTTTTTGACCGTTCCGTTGGTGCACCGCGATGACGTCGTGGCAGTGCTGGAGATGCGGTCGTTCGAACCGGCGTCGTACACGAGTCACTACTCGATGCTGGCGGAACGTGTCGGAAACCAGATTGCCGGCGCCATTGCAATTGCTCTCATGTACGCTGAACGTGAGAAGACTGAGACCGCTCTTCGCGAGGCCGAACAGAACTATCGCACATTGGTGGAGAACGCCAACGACTCCATCGTCGTCCTGTCTGGCGGCGAAGCCGTGTACCGCAACCCGGCGTACGAAACGCTGCTGGGCCATGAGCGAGAGGGATCTGAGGGCTGCAGCTTCATGAGCGCCGTGGCGCCGGAGCATCGTGATCGCATCCTGGAATACTACGAGATACGGATGGCCGGAGGCACGCCGCCTGACCAATACGAACTCGAACTCATGACCGCCGAAGGGCTGCGGGTGTCCATGGACGTACGGCCCCGCATCGTCGAATACGATGGCAAGCCAGCAACCATGCTGGTGATGCGCAACGTCACCGAACGCAAGCACCTTGAAGAGCAGCTAATCCTGGCGCAGAAAATGGAGGCGGTCGGACAACTCGCGGGCGGGATTGCTCACGACTTCAACAACCTGTTGTCGGCCGTGATCGGATTCGCCCAATTGGCCAACCTGCAACTGGAAACGCGAGGGACGGTGGAAAGCAGCCACCTGGACGAGATTCAACAGGCGGCGGAGCGTGGTGCGCAACTGACCCGCCAGCTTCTCGCCTTCTCCCGACGCCAGGTCACCGAACCAAAGGTGCTCAACCTGAACGACCTTATCGTCAACCTCGACAGGATGCTGCGTCGCTTGATCGGGGAGCATGTGGAACTGATAACGCTTACCGCCGCCGAGTTGGGAGCGGTCAGAGTGGACCTGGGCCAGATGGAGCAGGTCCTCACGAACCTCGTCGTTAACGCCCGCGACGCTATGGGCGAAGGCGGCACACTCACGATCCGTACGGAAAACGTGGACCTGGACGACGAGAGTGCACGGATAGATCCGGAACTTGAGCCCGGCAAATATGTGAGGGTGACCGTAAGCGACAATGGTCTCGGAATGAAGCCAGACGTAGCCGCTCATATATTCGAGCCGTTTTTCACGACGAAAGGGGTCGGCGAGGGCACAGGACTGGGCCTTTCCACCTGCTACGGAATCGTCAAACAGAACGGCGGGCACATTGCAGTCGAAAGCGAATTGAACGAAGGCACGACGTTCAAGATCTTCTTGCCCCGGTTAGCCGAGACGCCCGAAGTTCTGCAGGCGGACGATTCAGAACGTGCGGAAGGCCCGTTAACCGGCTCCGAGACCGTGTTGTTGGTCGAGGACGAGCCTGCCGTTAGGAAGCTGACATCCGAGGTGCTCCAAAACCAGGGCTACAGGGTGCTCGAAGCGACCAACGGCGTCGAAGCCGTCGGCGTGATGGAAGACGACCCCGGACACCGCATTGATCTATTGGTTACTGACGTGGTGATGCCGGCGATGGGTGGCAGGGAACTGGCCCAACGGTTCAGGACATCCCGTCCTGACGGCAAAGTCCTCTACATGTCCGGGTACCCGGATTCCATGATATCGAGGCAGGGCGACGTCAATCTCGACGGCGGGTTCCTTCAAAAACCGGTTACCATGGTCGAACTCGCCCGCAAAGTCAGGGAGATGCTGGACCACTAGGCGCGGCCGCTTTCCGGAAACCGATCAGTTCTGCGCTTGCCGCCTTCCGCCGACACAATCGCTCCCGTCGATTGGGGATGGGCATCAACTCACTCTCGATCGCGGTGGCGTTCCCTTCTCGCTGAATCCGTTGCTATCTGATCGGAGGTGTCGAGTTGACGGCGTCAGACATCCCGAGTGTCGTTCAACCCTTCTGGGACAGCTTCGTCGCTGCCGCTGACCTTCACACGTCGCCTGTGTTTAGCGAAGCGTTTTTCTTCGGTGACAATGAACGCGATGCAAACGCACTCGCCGAATTAGTGCTAAGCGGCACAAAACGAGCTACCACGTCGCTGTTTTGGGCTTACGGGGCGGACAACGATCCCATACCAAAACCCGGCGACTTTAGTGTGGTCACCAGTTGGGATGGGCAGCCACTGTGCGTCATCGAGACAGCCCAGGTGGATATCTGTCCTTATGGAGACGTGACCGAAGCCTACGCCGCCGTGGAGGGCGAGGGAGACGGCTCGCTGCGGCATTGGCGGGAAGTTCACTGGGATGCGTTCTCGAGGGAGTGTTCGCGGATAGGCAGGACGCCGGCCCCGCGTATGCCGGTAGTCTGCGAACGCTTCAAAGTCGTGTACCAGCCCGACACCTGAGCGAACGGTGGACACAACGACGTCACCCTGGGAGAGTGCGGCGGCGCCTACCTGAAGTTCATCGCTTTTGGCGTGTGTCTGACCGACGGCAGGTTCTCGGCGTGCTCGACCACCAGGTTCAGCGTGCCCTCTCGACGGGATATCTTGCCCCGCACCAGCAGCACCGGCTCCCGCAAGACCAGGCGATATTCGGCGTAGACCGCCGGCCACACGATCAACGGTATGTGGCCGAACTCGTCCTCGAGCGTGATGAAGACCGCCTTGCCGCTTGGCCGCTGACGTCGCACCACCAGACCCGCGGTCCACACCTCCATGCCCTCCTTCAAGTGCGGGATCTCGTCCGAGGGCAATATGTGCGCGGCCAGGTTCGGGCGGACGTGGGCCATCAGGTGACCTTCTGGGTACAGCCTCATGGTCTGGTACTCGCCTGCCATCCGCTCCCAGCTTGTCATGGGTTCGAGTTCGGCCATGTCCTGGTCGACGGGCAGATCGAGAGGCGCTTGCCAGGCGTAGGGTTTGCCTTTTCCATTGCCTTGCGACTTGCCATTTGTCGCGGGGGTGGGTTTCGGAGGCTGTCGCCGAACCGCTGAGCCATCTGTCCGCAAACTCTCTCCCTGGGATGATTCGGCCCGCCCATCCGTCCCGAATCCCGATTGCATCGGAACATGCTGCTCTTCTCCGGACATGCTCGTCGTCGTAGGGGAGGGTTTGAAGCCCTCCCGCGTCCCGTCACTTGCCACGCCTTGGCCGAGAGGAACCGGCCTGTAGCGCAGGCCCACCTCCCAGAGCGCATAGCGTCGGTCCGAGGCCAGTGAGTCGAAGGCGCCGGCCAGCACCAGGTGCTCGACGGTCTCGCGCTGAAGGCCGGTGCGCAGCATTGCGTCGGCCATGTCGGCGAAGGGTCCGCCGCGCTCCCGGGCATTCACGATGGCCTCTGCCGCCGCTTTGCCCAAGCCCTTGATGTTCAGGAACCCCAGGAGCACCCCATCGTCGAGCTGCTCCGCGAGGCCGTCTGAGTCAGGAGGTCGAGAGGCGATGGTGCACTTTTCGACGCTGACGTTGATGTCGGGGTTGAACACCCGCACGCCGTGACGTCGAGCGTCCTCTTTCAGGGTTTCCAGGTTGTAGAAGCCCATCGGCTGCTGGTTGAAGAGGCCCACGAAGAACTCCAGGGGGTAGTAGTGCTTCAGCCATGTCATGTGGAATGCGGTGACGCCAAAGGCAAAGGCATGGGATTCCGGAAACATGTACTGGCCGTTGAATTTCTCGAATATCTTCGCCGCGACGTCCTCGGACACTCCCTTTTCGCCTGATTTGTCCCGAAACTTCACCCAGTACTGGTCGATGAGCGTTGTGTTGTTGCGGCGGCGGAAGGCGCGGCGAAGCTGGTCGGCCTCCAGCGAGCCGAATCCCGCTACCTCGATCGCCACCTGGTTGACCTGGTCCTGAAACAGGATGACGCCCAGGGTGCGCTCCAGAGCTCGACGCTCCAAGGGGTGGTCGTAATCCCATGGCTCGCCCAGACGGCGGCGGATGAACTGGGTCACGCCGTCGTTGGCGCCCACGCCAGGGCGCACGGCGGCGACCTCGTAGGCCATGTCGACCAGATTTCGAGGCTTGATTCGCGTGATCGTCTGGATCTGGGCGGCCGACTCCACCTGGAACACGCCGATGGTGTCGGCGCGATGCAGCATGTCGTACACGGCCGGGTCTTCAAAGTCCACACGGCTAAGATCGATGTAGCTCCCCGTGCGCTGCTCGATGAGCTGGAGGGCGTCCTGCAACTGGGACAGGGCGCCAAGGGCCAAGAAGTCTATCTTCACGAATCCGGCGTCGCCCACGGAGTCCTTGTCCCAGTGGCATATGAAGCGGTCGTCGATCGCGCTCTGCTGCACGGGTACGATCTCGGTCAGGGGCGACGAGCCGATGACCATGCCCCCCGGATGCTGGGCCAGGTACTTGGGGAAGCCGTTGAGCTGGGCGGCGAGATCGATCAGGTCGCGCCAGACGGGGGTGTCGGTGCGGTCTCGGAACTCGGGCAGACGCTCCATCTCCGCCTGAAGCTGGCCCGCGTTT
>DCWO01000072.1:0-3082 GCA_002328865.1 Dehalococcoidia bacterium UBA2160
CGGTCGACCAGGGCGCATTTATTACCTCCATACCCGAATTGTCACGACGATAAGGATAAAGAGGCTCAATTAATTATGCAACTCAATTCAGAGACAGGACACTAGCATGGCTGTTCCTCCGCGGATGTGGCGGTTGCTCGTGAAGATCGAATCATTGATTGATCGACGGCCTGAGGTCCGCAGGGGAGGGTTTCAAACCCTCCCGTCCACGTTGATTACGAAACACGTAGCGTTTCGCAAACCAACGGTCGTTGTCTGCGCAAATCGAGCGTACATAGGTGCATAACCCGCGGGAGGGTCCAAACCCTCCTCTACGGATTGCATGTCGCGACTCGAAGGTTGGCCGGGCCTACTTCCCGCTGATGGTTGCTCCGGACATGTCTTCGATGAAGTTGGCGATTGCCGAATGGTCCTCGTCGGCTTTCCCGGCATTCATGAGCGACACGATCATCTGCTGAACCAAACCCGTCACAGGCAGGCCCACGCCGAGTTCTTTGGCGGTGATGAGTGCGTTGTTCAGGTCTTTGTGGTGCAAACGAATGCGGAATCCAGGTGTGAAGTTGCCTTCGATCATCATAGGGCCCTTGGCGTTCAGCACAGTCGAACCGGCGAGTCCGCCTTGAATCGCTTCGAGGACGACATTGGGGTCGAGGCCCGCCTTCTTGGCCAGCGTTAGCGCCTCGCCCACGGCCTCGATGTTGGCGGCGACGATGATCTGGTTCGCCAGCTTCGTGGTGTTGCCGGCCCCGTAGTCGCCACACAGCACGATGCTCCCGCCCATCGATTCCATGAGAGCATACTGGGCGTCGAAAACGTCCTTTTTGCCGCCGACCATGATCGCTAGAGTGCCCGCGACCGCGCCGGGCTCGCCGCCGCTGACCGGTGCATCGAGAAAGGCGACGCCCTGCGCTTCGCAAGCGGCCGCGATCTTCTGCGACGAGCCGGGGGCGATGGAGCTCATGTCTATGACGACGTGACCGGCTGAGGCCCCTGCGAGCACGCCGTTGGGTCCGAGGATCGCGGCCTCGGAATCCGCTGAGTCGGGGACCATCGTGATGACCACCGGCGCCTTTTCGGCGACCTCGCGCGCCGACGACGCTGAGGACGCGCCGTCAGTGACGACCTCTTCGACCGCCGCGCCGACGATGTCGTAGACGGTGACCGAATAACCTGCTTTCATCATGTTCCGGGCCATTGGTTTGCCCATGATTCCCAGTCCAACGAGACCGATATCTCCTGTAGGCATGTTGGTGTCTCCTCTCTGTTTTCGGGTGGCCCGGCTTTGACCGGGCTCAATGCGATTTGCGCGGCGCCGCCTCGATTCGCGCCGCGAGTTCGTCTGCTCGGGAGCGATGGCGAATGGTGGGTCTCAGGCTTCCGAAGCCTAGTACGAAACACGGCTTCACGACGGCCTGAATCCAAGTCACAAGATATAGGGAATCCACAGGGATGGCAAGTGAATCCGTCCACCGAATGCCTTCGCCCTCAAGCCTGCGTCCGTGACTGTCGACAGGGATTGACTGCGCAAGAACGCGCGGATAACATTGCCTTGACCGACGCTCGACAACACGAGATCACACAAATAATGCGACGGGCTGGGCGATGGGTCTCCCACCGCTCCGCAACTGTCGAAACAGGAGGCACAGAGTTGACCAACGTGACACCGGAACAGCTAGAGGCGCTGCGAGACATACCGACGCCCGCGATAGCCAACGCGATCGAAACCTTTAACTTCAAGCCGCGAAACCAGGGATTCATGGGACCGGAGATCAATTCGATCTTCCCCGACATGGGCGGCATGATCGGGTACGCCGTAACCGGGCACATCAGGGCGAACGCGCAGCCATCGGACCGGATGAGCGTGAAGCGAGTGGATTGGATCGACGAGATCTTGAAGATACCGGCGCCGCGAGTCATCGTTCTGGAAGACCTGGACTACCCCAACCCGATCGGGTCGTTCTGGGGCGAGGTTCAAGGGAACGTTCACACCAAACTGGGGTGCGTTGGCACGGTGACCAACGGCGGCGTCCGCGACCTCGACGAGATGGAAGAAATGGGCTTCAATGCCTTCGCAGCCGCGATCTTGGTGTCACACGCGTACATCCACCTCACCGACGCCGGGCAGCCGGTAAACGTCGGCGGACTGGAAGTGTCGTCTGGTGACATCATCCTGGGCGACAAGCATGGCGTGATCAGCATCCCGCCCGAGCTCGCGGCAGACCTCCCGGCGGCGGTCAAGGCAGTTGAAGACCGAGAGCAGGAGATCATCGGCCTCTGCAAGTCGCCTGACTTCTCCATCGAAAAACTCAAGGCCGCTCTCGGCGCCAGAACTTAAATCGAGGACAACCAAGACGCAATGCCGAACGCGAAAGTTATCTTCCTGACCGGACTGCCTCAGAAGACGGTGGACGTGATCCTGAGTCTCAACCCAGATGGGTTCGATACTCAGGTCGTCCGCCGAGACACGTCAATCGACGAGCAGAAGCGGGCCGTCGCCGACGCTAATTTCATCATGGTGTACGGCGCCGAGTTGGCGGACGACGTGCTTCGGGCAGCGCCCAAGGCTCGCGTCGTCCAGACGTTGGCAGCCGGGTACGATCGGATGAACCACGGGCTGATGGCCGAACTCGGCGTCGCCTGCTGCAACAATGGCGGCGCCAACTCCTGGGCCGTTGCTGACCATGCCGTGCTCCTGATGCTGGCGGTCTACCGAAAGCTGATCGCCAGCGATGTTGCCACGCGCGAGGGCCGATGGAACGAACCGATCACCGGCGCCAACACATTCGAGATGGCCGGCAAGTTGGTCGGAGTCCTCGGGATAGGGAACATTGGCAGACAGGTGGCCCGACGCGTCCAGGGTTTCGACGCCAAGACCCAATACTACGATTTGTTCCCGCTGCCCGACGAGACGGAGCAAGAGCTCGGATTGACCGGAGTGGGACTCGACGAGTTGTTCTCGACGTCAGACATCATCACGTGCCACACGCCGTTGACTCCGCAGACGCGGCACATAGTGAATCGGGAACGGATCGCCACGATGAAGCCAACCGCAGTGTTGGTCAACACGAGCCGTGGTCCCGTC
>DCWO01000072.1:3464-76251 GCA_002328865.1 Dehalococcoidia bacterium UBA2160
GGGCTCGATGTCTTCGAGAAGGAGCCTGTCGATCAGGACAATCCGCTCCTCGCCATGGAAAACGTCGTGGTCACTCCGCACAGCGCCGGAACGACCTGGGACACCTGGCCACGCCGAGCCGAGTTCGCCTACCGCAACATGAAGGGCGTGTGGGAGGGGCAGCCGCCCATGGGCGTCGCCCGCGATTTCGACCTCCAATAGTTACGTACGAGAGCATGACGTCGCCAAGCTGAACGGAGTGAAGCATCTAGGGCCTCGCAGGGATTCACGCCCGTCGCATCCACAAAGCAATCCACAAACCGACTAACCTACATGGAGACGCACCTTGGGAACATACCGCCTGTACACCGGAGACGACGGCCAATCGCACATCGACGAGATCGCTCTGGACGCGACGCCAACGTGGACCGCGCCCCAAGCAACGACGCATATCGTGTTCCGCGCCGATCCCGCGGGCCATTTTCAAGACTGGCATCCCGCGCCTCGCCGTCAGTTCGTGATGATCGTCTCCGGCCAGCTCCGGATCGGCTTAGGTGACGGTTCGCTGCACGTATTCGGCGCCGGCGACGCTCGGCTCGTCGAGGACGTGACCGGCCAAGGCCACACGACCGCCGTTTACGGCGACGAACCGTGCGTTATCGCCACGATTCCACTGGCGGTCCAGTAATACCGGAAACCTACACAGGAGACGACATGGACCCTGTTATCCGCAAAGCGGAAGGCTCGAAGAATCCCGTCCTGGGGCCGTCAGACGGAGTCCCCAACTACGTGATGCTCTACGTCCAGCATGCCCCCGGCGCATCTAGCCCCCATCACACCCACGCCTGGGAGCATCAGGCTTTCATCGTCGAAGGAGAGGGCGTGCTGTGGTGCGACGGCAAAGAGTTCCCCATCAAGGCGGGCGACGCTGTGCTCGTGCCCCCGGACAGCGATCACCAGTTCAGGAACACCGGCTCGACCACGCTGAGCCGGGTCACCGTCAACCCGCTGAGCTCGGTGGGCGGATAAAGCCGCATCAGTCACAAGAGAAGGGCTAAACCACAGACCGCGAGGACACGCATATGCAACAGATGAGCGGAGGACAGGCCCTGGTGCGGCAGCTTCGGGCCGAGGGTGTCGATACGGTGTTCGCGCTGCCGGGCGTTCAGATCATGGCGGCGTTTGACGCGCTGTACGAGGCGCGAGCCGACATCCGGATGGTCCACGTGCGCCACGAGCAGGCCACGACCTACATGGCGGACGGATACTCCAGAGCAACTGGAAAGCCCGGCGTCGCCATGGTGGTGCCGGGACCGGGCGCCTTGAACGCGACCGCGGGCCTCGGCACCGCGTACGCCAGCGGCTCACCTGTATTGCTGATCTCGGGGCAGATACCGACTGAGTCGCTGGGCAAGCGGCAGGGCCAACTACACGAGGTCGAGGATCAACTCGACGTTTTCAAACCTATCACCAAATGGGCTCACCGGGTCACGCGTGTCGAGGAAGTGCCGGACGCGGTTCACGAAGCCTTCCGTCAACTGACCACCGGCAGACCGAGGCCGGTCGAGTTGGAGGTGCCCCCCGACACCCTGGCGAACCTGGGCGACGCCGACATCATCGAGCCGGAGGAGTACCCGCCGGCGGCCGTGCGAGCGCGCGACATAGCACACGCTGTCCAGATGTTGACCGAGGCCAAGAGTCCCACCATCATCGCGGGCGGCGGGGCGTTGTCCGCGGAGGTGGGCGCAGAACTTCTAGAGCTCGCCCGCATCGTCCAAGCGCCGATCATGACGACCCAGACGTCAAAAGGCGTGATCGACGAGAGCGACCCGCACTACGTGGGCACGAACTACGTGGGCATCGGACCGGGCGCTCGCGTTCTGGCCGAGACCGATGTCTTGCTCGCCGTCGGCACACGCCTGGCCTTCCGGCAAGGATCGGTAGAGAAACCTCCGCGGATCATCCAGATCGACGCCGACCCCGATGAGATCGGCAGGAACATGGAGGCCGAATTGGGCATCGTGGCCGACGCCAAGGTCGCGTTGAGCCAACTGACCGCTCAACTCAGGTCCTCCGGCGTGTCGAAACCTCCGCGCCTGGAGCAGATAGAGGGCTACCGTAATGCGTTCCAGGCCGAGATTCGCGAGCTGGCGCCGGAGCAGACGGCCATGATCGACACCGTCCGCGAACGCCTCGACGACGACGCGATTCTGGTGAGCGGTTCGACCACGGTGGGCTACTGGAGCACTTTGGCCTACGAGGTGCGCCAGCCTAGGACATACGTCACGTCAGGGTACTTCGGCACACTGGGGTACGCCTTCCCGACGGCTCTCGGCAGCAAGGTCGGCGCCCCCGACAAGCAGGTGGTGGCGCTGGCAGGGGACGGCGGGTTCATGTACAGCCCGCAGGAGTTGTCGACGGCTGTTCGATACGGCATCAACGTGGTGACCGTCGTGTTCAACAACGGCATGTACGGCGCCTCCCGCTGGGACCAGACCCACCGCTACGGCGAGCGCTTCATCGGGACCGACCTGGCAAACCCGGACTTCGTGAAGCTGGCCGAATCCTTCGGCGCCGTGGGCATGCGGACCAACCCGGACGGGTTCGGCGACGCGCTCACGAAGGCGCTGGACGCCAACGCGCCGGTGCTGCTGGAGGTCGAAGTCCCCAACATGATGCCGCCGTTCCAGATCGTGAGCTGAATCGTTCTGCATTCCCGACCGCAGGCGGCGCCGACGAAGGGCCAACGCGCTGTGGGCGAAAAGTCCGAGCGCGCTGACGGCTACCCTCGATTCGCAGCGGGGTCGTCGCCTGGCGCCGGCATCAGCTCCATGTGGATGTCGGCCGGCTCGAGACGGAACAACTCCTCGTCGATCTCGTCGGTCAACGTGCAACCCACGCCCAGCCAGAAACGCACGGTGTTCACCGAGTGCGCCGCCGAGACGTACAGGCGACCCGCTCCCATCGTTGCGGCTTTCTCCATCGAGAGTTCGACCAACTTTCGGCCGACGCCTCGTCCTCTGGAGCCCTTGGTGACCCACAGCGGACCGAGGTTGAGTGTGTCGCGTCGGCTTCCTCGCCACTTGTTCTCGATGCCGCAGATCCCGACGAGCGCATCGCCATCGAACGCGCCGAAGAAGACGCCGCCCGCCGCGTAGCTCGCCTCGAGGCCGGCGACAACCTCTGCCCGTTGCCGGTCGTTCCAACCCCGGTGATCGAACGGCTCCTGAGTCAAGGCCAATTCGCCGTCGACCATTTTGTAGCTGGACTCCGAGTAGTCGCTGCGGTCGAAATCTCGGACGCCATCTAGGTCGGCCTCGTTGAGCAGCCGGTAACGGGTCGGCGCCGATCTGTGGCCATGTTCTTCGTTCGTGTCGCGTGCGGTCATGCCTTCAGTATCTCGCGCCGCGACAGCACTCGCTCCATGAGCGGCCGCATGCCGAGGTCGCTGGAGATTTGCAGCGACTCATCCAGCAATGTGGTCGCTCTATCGCGGTCGGCGTCGCCGTCACGCGTCAGAAGCATGTCCGCATGGCAGGAAAGCGACCACGCGAGCTCGGGGCTGTAACCGGCCTTGCGGTAGAAAGCTTCCGCATCGGAGAAATGACCATTGGCCAGCTCGAATTCGCCGAGGGCCGACGCCAAAATGCCCGAAATTCTGTCCACACAGACGAAGGCGAACCACACGAAACCACCGTCGAAAGACGACATGGTCTGGCGGTGACGTCGGATTGCCCCAATGTCTCCTTCCGCCACGGCAGTGAGACCAAGGGCGGTGGTCGCTACGCAAACGCTCATCGGTGGAGGATGGGGTTGGGCCAGCAATTCTTCGTAGAATGCCGTCGACGCTTCAATGCCAACATCAATACCCTGGCTTGCGAAAACCGGCGGATGGACGTAATACGGACCGATATTGTCATCAGACACGCTTTCATTCAGGAACGACTCCCCATCCGCATTCTCTCCCAGGTCGAACTCCATTACTATGCGAGTTCCCAGGACCCGGCCGTCACCGGGACTCCAGTCAAATGCGATGTCGGTGAAGCGTCTGGCTTCATCCCAATCTCCTTTCATCCGAGCGATTACGCCGTTCAGCCAGTAGGCAGTAGACAAGACCCCGTGATCGCGGAATCTCTCAGCCAATGAAAGGAATTCTAGTGCATGCTGAGACGCTTGTTCAGGGTGGCCGGTGGCGATCAGACCTCTGATCAGAAACGCGGTGGCGGAGGTCAACGCGAAAAGGTCGTTGGACTTGTCGCGCAACTCCAACACTTCCAAACACCACTCCACGCAACGCTGCCAGTTGTTGTCGTAGGAGTCGCCTGCCGCGGCGGCAGCCAGGCTGATGATTTCCAGATCGTGATCCTGCTCTCGGCGACTAATGTCGATCGCCTTGCCGAAAACTTCGCGCGCCTTTTCATAGTCGCCGTTGACATTGGAAAGCAGCCGTCCATATGTCGAGAGGATCCGCACCGAATCGATCGACCCTTTCGTAACAATATCGAGCGCCCTCGTCAGCACGTCCTCCAAGTCGGGAGGGAACACACCCGTGACAGGAGCGAACGGATACTGCGCGACCTGAATCGCTTTGTCGTTGTCTCCGACATCGGCGTAGTAGTCGAACGCCGGTTTCAGGAATTGCCAGCCTGACTGTACGTCAAACAGCGCGAGTTGGGAGGTCCCATCCCGAACATCAAGTCGGCTTTGTCCCCGTTCATCGGAGTGTCGTCCAAGGCGGACAGGGCCGTTCGGAAGCGATTGGCCGCCTCCTCGTAGGCGTAGTTGGCCAGCGCCTTGTATCCGGCCATGCCGGAGTAGCGGACAAGTTTATCTGTACCGTGGATGGTTTCGGCTTGAGCGAAATGGTGGGCGAGCTCAGCAGCGTGAGACTCCGGATCACTCGCATACAGCTCCTCAAGAGTCACGGCGATGCGGGCGTGGAGACGCACACGCCGGGTCAACGAAATCTCCTGTGTCAGCGTCTCCTGGATGAGCGCATGCGTGAACTGGTAGAGCCCGACGGCCGTGGGCGTCTCCTCGATGACTCGTGCAGTCAGCCCTTCCTCCAGCACGTCCAGCAGCATGTCCTGGTTCAGGTCGTCGATCAACCCATCGAGCTGTTCCAACGTAAACTCGCGGCCTATCACGGAGGCGATCGTAAGCGTTTCGTTGCACTTTCCCGACAGACGGTTTAACCCGCGGCCCAGCACTTCTCGAACGCCCTCAGGGACACGAATCTCCCACGAATCTCGTTCTCGGACGTTCTGCGCGGTCAACTCGCCTTCCTGGACCAGGAGTCGTACCACTTCGGTGCCAAAGAGCGGGTTGCCCTCGGTCTGACTATAAACGGCCTGGGCAAGGCTGCGCGGCGATTCCATGCCAGAGGCAACTTCGATGAATCGACCCACGTCGTCGAAGGACAGACCTCTGAGAACGACACGCTCGAAGCGCCTTTCACGCGTCAACTCCGCCAGGGTCTCGGCCAGCGGGTGCTGACGGTTCAGGTCCACGTCGCGATAAGTCCCGATCAGCAAAAGCCGCGATCCGGATATCTCGCGGGCCAAGAACTGGAGGAGCATGAGTGACGGCACGTCGGACCAGTGCAAATCATCCAGCACAAGCGCCAACGGTCGATTCTGCGATGCGGCTTTCAAGAACGCCACGATAGAGTCGAACAGTCTGAATCGCGCCTGTTCCGGTTTTTCTAGCTGGACAGCCATCGGCAGGTCTGGCAGGCGGCTTCGAACTTCGGACACGATCTCGGCGACATCGGCGGCGCCCGCGCCCAACTCGGAGTTGAGCCGCTCTGGCTCGCAGTCGCGCACATATAACCGGATCGACTGCACCCAGGGCCAATAGGGCGGCACGCCTTGCTCCTCGTAGCACCGGCCCCACAGCACCTGACATCCCCGGAGTCTGGCGTACGTCGCTAGCTCCTGCGCCGTTCTGGTCTTTCCGATGCCTGGTTCTCCGACGAGAGTGACCATCCGTCCTTTGCCGCCCAATGCGTCTTCCAAAGCGGCTTTTAGCTGGCCCATCTCAGCTTGGCGTCCTACGAAAACATCGCCAGCTAGGCTGTCGAGGACGTTGGCTTTATCCTTGGCGCCTTGGGCGGGTTCGTCGGACATCGACAGGTCGATGGACTCCAGGGCAGCGAGCACGTCTGCGGCGCTTTTCGGTCGCTCCGACGGATCCTTGGCAAGCAGGCGCATGATGAGCGCCTCCAGAGGCCGAGGGCAGTCAGAGCGGCGCCACGTGGGCGCCACGGGTGGCGTATTGATGTGCTGACCGATGATCGCCACCGAGTCGTCGCCCAAAAACGGCGGGCGGCCGCAAACCATCTCGTAGATCATGGCGCCGAGCGAGTACAGATCGCTGCGGTCATCGGCAGGCTGTCCCATGGCTTGCTCAGGGGGAATGTAGCCGGCCGTGCCCAACATCATTCCCTCGGACGTCAACTGAGACCGGTCGATGGTCACCGCGAGTCCGAAGTCGCCAATTCTGGCGGCGCCGTCGGATGCAATCCATACATTGCCGGGCTTCAAGTCTCGATGAACGACGCCGCTTCCATGGGCAAAGTCCAACCCTCGACTGACATCTTTGGCGATTGCGACTGCCTGCTCGAGCGACAACTGTCGCTGGTCTCCTTGGCGCAAGAGAGTGTTCACGTCTCCACCAGCCATGACCGGCATTACCAAGAACGGCTGGCTGTCCTGGTTCCCGAGGTCGTGAAGCGGCACGATGTTAGGGTGCTCTCCCAACCTGCCCATGGTCTGGGCTTGTCTCAGTATCCGCCTGCGACCGACCTCGTCCAGTCCTTCGACCTTGATCAGGGCGAAGGCAACGTCGCGGTCCAGCAACTCGTCGTGCGCCAGGTAAACTCGCTTCTTGCCGCCTTCGCCCAGGAATCGCTTGACCACGTAACGGCCTTTGGAGAATGATGAAGGCCGAAGCCCAGGAATCACGGGCAAACTCGAACTGACGACGGGAGGGACAGGAGCGATGGTTGCCGAAGAGTCGTCGGACAGGCGGGTCCCGCAGCCGTTGCAGAAATTGGCGTCAGGGACGTTGACTCTCTGGCATTTGGGACATCCCAGATGGAGGCGGCGCCGCATCCGTTGCAAAAGGCTGCGTCGTCAGCGTTTTCGCGTTCGCAACTCGAGCAGAGCATCGGGAAGAGGAGGGCCTCCGGGGCTAATCGTGGGGCGAGTCTAGCAACGACCATCACGCGCGTCAACCGCTGCCGCATCGCGTGGTCCCCACTTGACGCGGGCGTTGCGTTCGCGAGCCATCGAAGAGTCCCGCGTCACACAAGTCGCCGTCCAGAAGGCCGAGCTATCAATCGAGTCAGAAACATCGGCAGATTCGAACAATCGTCACGCCTGGCCAGCGAGTGCACTTGCCACCCTCTCTCACTCGAAATATAATTCCGCTCGTCAACAAGTATTCGCGATGGAGATCGAGGTGAGGCTATGGAGATAGGGATCGGGCTAGATGCGTCGTTGGGCATGACGTGGGCAGACCAAACGGAGCTGTCTGACGAATCGGCCAAGCTGGGATATAAAAGCATATGGACACCGGAGGGCAACGGCGTCGATTCGTTCCACTTGTGCGTCCAGCGCTGGCAGGCGACTAGATCAACGGTGGCCGAAGGGCTCGGCACCGGAATCGGCGTCTCGCCAGTGATGTACCGAACGCCGCTGTCGTTTGCGATGGCAGGGGGGACGGTCAGCCAGATCACCGGCGGCAAGTTCGTCATGGGAATCGGCTCAGGTGCGTCGTACCGGCCAAAGTCCAGGCGTGTGGTGGGCCTCGGCCGGCTGTCCACACTCGCCCTGATGCGTGACTACGTAACCGTGGTCAGGGGATTGGTCAACGGAGACGAGGTGAACTACGAAGGCGAGACCGTGACCCTTCGCGGAATGTCGCTTGGCATTTCACCCGCCCCCAAAACTCCGGTGTATCTCGGCGCCCTGGGACCGCGAATGCTGGAGCTCGCCGGCGAACTCGCCGACGGAGCGTCGCTGAACTGGTGCACTCCGGAGCAAATCGCGTGGAGCCGGGAGCGCGTCGCCGACGGCGCGGCGAAAGCCGGTCGTCAGCCGTCCGAAATCAATATGACCGAGTACATCCGCATCTGCGTCGACGACGACGTCGATGCCGCGCGGATCGCACTGGCCAAGGCGACGATGACCTACGCGCTGGGCCAGACCGTGCCGACGGAGCGCGAACGCCAACTCGGTTATCGCGGCCACTTCGAGCGCATGGGCTACACCGAGCAACTGGCGGAACTGGACCAGATGCGGACTCGCGGCGCCTCGGCGGACGAAGTCGCGGCTGCGTTCCCCGCTGACTTACTGTTGGCGGTGGGCTACTTCGGCAAGGCCGATGGCGCGGCGGCGCATTTCAAACGGCTGTCGGAAGGTTTAGACACGTCGATCGTTCGCGTCGTTGCCGCCAGGCCGAACATCGATTCGGTCAGGGCCGTCATGACAGCTTGCAGTCCGGACAAGGTGGCGGCGGCATGAGGAGGGGAGGGCCCGGTCTTCAGATCATGCCTGAGGCAGATTCGCCCAAGGCGAGCCGAGGCCAACGCCTCAGCCTGCCGGTGCTCTGGCCCCGATTGTATCGGAGCCAAGCCGACCAACGCCAATGCTGGTAACAATCACAGGAGCCGGGCGATGAGCGCACAACGAGTTGGGTCAGGGTCGCACACCTACGAGGTCGTGCCGAATTGGGCCAAGGTCCCAGAGGGGTTGAGCGCGCCCATGGCTGCCGTAACCGTCGATTCGCAGGACCGAGTCTACGGCTTCAACCGCGGCAGTCGCGGCGTGATTGTCTTCGACAGAAACGGCACTCGCGTGTCGGATTGGAGCGAGACGGATTTCGCCTTCCCTCACGCCATCTACGCCGACCGCCAGGACAACATCTGGATCGTCGATCGCAATGGCGGACAGGTCCTCAAGTTCACCTCCAAAGGTGAACCTTTGCTTTCTCTTGGCAAGAAAGGCTATCGGTCGGACACCGGCGCCGACAACTCCGTTTTCAGTTCGGCCGGCTACCGGGAGGTGACCCACCCGGGTGGTCCGTTCAACCTGCCTGCGGGCGTCGCGGTGGGGCCGTCCGGCGAGATATTCGTGGCCGACGGATACGCCAACTGCCAGGTGCACAAGTTCACACCCGGAGGCGAGCATCTGATGTCCTGGGGCCAACCTGGTTCCGGACCCGGCCAGTTCATGCTGCCACACGGCATCTGGATCGACTCCAGGGACCGTGTGCTGGTGGCGGACCGCGAGAACAACCGCATTCAGGCGTTCTCGCAGAAGGGCGAATTCCTGGAGCAGTGGCCGGCCGAGCTCGACGGTCCTGCCGTCGTATACGTTGACGATGACGACATCGTCTATGTCGCCGAGCACAATGGCGGTTTCTTCAGCATCCTGACGTTGGACGGGGAGACGCTGGCTCGATGGGGCGGCCCGGAGTACCGCAGTTGCCACGGGGCCGCCGTGGATTCAGAGGGCAGCATCTACTTCGTCCAACCCGTGCCCGGCGGAGAGGGCCGACGGTTGGTGAAGTACATCCGCGTCTGAAGGTACGGAGGAGAGCATGGTCAACAGCTTATCTGACATCGTCGAAGGATCGGAGCCGCAACAACTCGCCACGGGGTACGTGTTCACCGAGGGGCCGTTGTGGCATCCGGACGGATACTGGCTGTTCGTCGATATCCGACAAAGCCTGATCATCCGACTGGCGCCTGGCGGACAACCGGCGCACGAGCGCGAGGACAGCAACGAATCCAACGGCCTCACCTTCGACCTGCAAGGGCGCTTGGTCATGTGCGAAGGCGGCGCCCGTCGAGTGACCCGAAGAGAGCCGGACGGCTCGATCACGGTCGTGGCCGATCGATACGACGGCAAGCGGCTTAACCGCCCAAACGACGTCATAGGCCGCTCCGACGGCACGTTGTACTTCACCGACCCCGGCGGCAGGCTCGAAGCGCCCGAACGCGAGATCGATTGCAACGGCGTCTACTCCGTGTCGCCGGACGGCAGCGTGTCGTTGCTGATCGACGACTTCGAGTTGCCCAACGGACTCGCGTTCTCGCCTGACGAGACGACGCTGTACGTCGCCAACACCCGGGCGGCCATGGAGATCCGGGCGTTCGACGTAGCGGCAGACGGTTCGGTCTCGGGCGGCCGACTGTTCGCGGAATTTGCTTCCGACGAGCCGGACGGCGTCCCGGACGGCATGAAAGTGGACGTGGACGGCAGGGTGTACTGCACCGGACCGGGCGGCCACTGGGTATTCGATTCCGACGGCGCCCACATCGGAACTATTCGCCTGCCTGAGCTTCCAGCGAACTGCGCCTGGGGAGGGCCGGACAACAAGACGATGCTCTTCACCGCGCGAACCTCTGTCTACAGCCTCGAAATGAAAACCGCCGGCACGCGGACGCCGATGAAAGATTGAGCGCGCCAGTGAAGGACGGCCCTGATGCCTGATCTGTTGAGCATCGGCGAGTGCATGGTCGAGCTGTTCTCGGACCAGCCGATCGAGGAAGCCGACACCTTCACGCGTTCGCTGGCGGGCGACAGCTTCAACCTGTTGGTGGCCGCCCAACGACTGGGAACCAGCACCGGCTACATCACGAGGCTAGGCGATGACCCCTTCGCCGGATATCTCCTCAACACGTGGCAGAGTGAGGGCATCGACACGGCGGCGGTAAAGACCGTCGCCGGATTCAACGCGATGCACTTCGTGGCCTTGCTGCAGGGCGGAGAGCGCGAGTTCGTCTACTATCGCAAGGGCAGCGCCCCGAGCACCATGCATCCGGACGATCTCGATCCCGAATACATAGGCGCCGCGAAGATCCAGCATCTCAGCGGGATCACTCAGGCCATTTCCTCCAGCGCAAGGGCGACGGTGCTGAAGGCTGCGCAGATCGCGAAAGACAAAGGCGTGGCCGTTTCGTACGACCCCAACTATCGCCACCAACTCTGGAGCCACGATGACGCCCGGGAGGCAATGGAGGAAGTCTTGCCCTACGTCGACTACATGCTGCCTGGGGCGCCAGCCGACTCCAGCGTACTCCTTGGCACGGACGACGCGCACGAAACGGTCCGCTACTTTCGAGACCGGGGCGTCCCAGTCGTGGCTGTCACCCGAGGGGAACTGGGCGCGGTGGTCGGTTCGGGGGACGGCGTCTTCGAAGTGCCCGCCTACAGGCCCGACGGCCCAATCGATACGACCGCCGCCGGCGACGCGTTCAAGGGCGGGTTCGTCCACGGCACGCTGTCCGGAATGAGCCTGGAAGACGCCGCCCGGCTCGGCACGGTGACGGCCGGTCTCAAACTGCGGGGCCGCGGCGCCCTCACCGGCATGCCGTATCGCGATGAAGTGTTCGCCGTTCTGGCAGGGCTGAACCAGGCGTAACCCTCGATTTCATCCCTGCAGCAACCGGGCTGTGTTGCCGCCGCAGATCTTGTCCATGTCCGCCTTTGAGATGAAATCACAATGGAGTCGCAGGTAGTCCAGCGATTGCTTATACGTGCAGAAGCGCTCCACGTTGGGCAGATCTGAACCCCAAATCAAATGATCCGGCCCAAGGCGCTCGTAGTACTGGCGGATGATGGCTTGTCCTTCTTCGAAGGGGTACTCCCAGAGGTGACCTTGCAAGATCGGCATCAACACTTCTGTCAGCACGTTTGGAGCTTCGAGCGGTTCCCACACATCCTCTGAAATCACGATGCTGCCGCTGCTGTCCATGAAACGGTACAAAGGCAAACCGTGTGTGTAGACCGATGGGATGTCAGGGCGCCGTTTCAGCCATCTCCCAAAGGCGGCGTGCCCGGCAAAGTAACCTTCGTTGCCTCGCAGGTCTGAGGTGATGTTCCAGAACACGGGAATGCCAAGTTGCCGCACGCGGTCCCAGAACGGGTCGAAAATGGGATCGTCCACCGTTTCCTTGCGGCCTTGGCGCCCCAAGTTTCCGGTGTTGAAAAAGAGGCCGTGCAAGCCTAGCTCCCGGATCGCTGTTTCCAGCTCGCGGACCTGATCGGGCTGGTCGATTCGCCATTCATCGACCATCGCCAAGCCCCAGAACCTGTCGGGGTCTGTGCGAACGGCGTCTGAGATAAACCGGTTGAGCCGTCCATAGGTGTGCCCCGTTTGAATCACGGCCTTGTCGACACCCACGTAATCCATGTGGGCGGCAATCATCTCCGGAGTCGATTCGAGATTCGACATCGACACCGGCAGGTATTGCCTGGAGTAATCGATCCCGCGGGCGGTCCAAAGGAATCTACCGTACGTGCCGCCTCTGAACTGAAGTTCGTCCGGGTCGTCGTCTTCGTGCCAGTCGGCCCCCGTCACAACGCTGTTGTCGTCCAGGCGTCGTCCCTCGGACCGGTGGAACATCAGCCACTGGACGAAACGCATGTGATCGGCGGTCGATCGGAACCCTGAAGGCCCGCCCATCGGAGGGAAGACATGCACGTGGCAATCTACAACCATGTCGCGCCTTCTGCCTGCGAGTCGCCTACTCCGGGCCGGCGAAGAAATCGGCGCCTTGCATGATCATGTCCTGCTGCTTCACGATAAGTCCGCGTACTCGGGGCACGTACTCGTTGACCCATCGAGGGTCTGCCTGGACGGCTTTTCGGGCGTTCTCGAAGTGGTCGTAGCTCTCGTAGGCCCAAATGTGCACGACCCTGTTCAACGTTCCCACGTCGGTGTAGTACCAGCCCGCAAGCTTTACCCCGTGATCTCTCCTGATCGGCAAAGCCAACTCGCGTACCGCCGCCATGTACTGGGGCACGGCGCCAAGTTGCAGATCGTAGGTCCTCATGTCGTATATCATGCACCTTATCCTTTTCGATTCAGGCTCGAACACCAGAGCCCGTCAAACGTCAACGTGATGCCGGCGATGCCGACCGCCCGACCGATGGCTTGGCTCCGATCCTACCGTGAGGACTCCAACAAAAGAGGCGCTTCGGGCGTATCCAGCTAGCTTCCAGCGGCGCCCTTGAATTCGATCACCTTGTCGGGATGCAGGGTGATCGTCGCGGAGTCGGAGCCGGACGAACTAGCGCTGTATGCGCGGCCGCGCTCTTCACCCAAGTAGCGTGTCGCCAGGCGAAGTCTTGCAGCGTCGTCGAGCCCGGGGCCGATCTCTGCGCGGCCCTGGATCATTGCGGCGTGGTACGGCAGGTCGCGCCGATCGATGATCAGGGTGGCCTTGCCCTGTCGTTCGATGTTGCGTACCTTCTGCGCAGTCCGGCCAGCGCTGATGATGAACACTCCGTTTTCGTACAGGTACCAAATAGGCATGCCGTGCGCCTGTCCGTCGGGGTTGACCGTGGCCAGAACGCCCAGGTTGGGTTCTGAATAAAGCGCTTCGAGGTCAAACTTTGTCGTCATAGCAAAATCGCTCCCCAAGTTGATGATGAGCCGAGTCTAGCAACAGCGTTCGGCGTCCGTCAATCGGTCGCTTGCGACGGTCCGAAAGCCGCGTCAGTAAAGTCGCTGTGCTACACTGGCGACGCGTCTCGGAAGGACGACTGTTCTGGAGGATCAGACCATGAGAATGGCGGGCAAAACGGCGTTCATCAGCGGCGGAGCCAGGGGGCTCGGGGAGGCGCACGCCCGCCTGCTTGCCTCCGAAGGCGCCAAGGTCGCGTTAGGCGATTTACTGGAGGGAGAAGGGCGTCAGGTCGTCGCGGACATCCAGGAAGGCGGAGGCGACGCGATGTTCGTTAGGCTGGACGTCACCAGCGAATCGGATTGGCAGCAAGCCATCGCCGCGACCGTGGATCGATTCGGAAGCCTGAACGTGATCGTCAACAACGCCGGGGTCAGCGGCTACGGACTTGTAGAGGACACCTCGGTCGAAGAGTGGGATCGAGTCCTCGACATCAACGCCAAGGGCGTGTTCCTCGGCATCAAGACCGCCATCCCCGAGTTGCGAAAAGCGGGCGGCGGGTCGATTGTCAACATATCATCGCAGATGGGGATCGTCGGTTCGCCGATGTCCAGCCCGCAGTACCAGTCCTCGAAGGCTGCCGTGCGACTGTTGACCAAAACCACGGCCGTTCAGTACGCCAAGGAAGGCATCCGATGCAACTCGGTGCACCCCGGCCCGATCTTCACGAAGATGACCGAGCCTCGGCGAGCGGACCCTGAGGTGTACGGCCAAATGCTGGCGGCGATACCGATGGGCCGATACGGCCAACCTATCGAGATCGCCAACGCGGTCTTGTACCTTGCGTCGGACGAGGCGTCATTCGTTACCGGCAGCGAACTCGTGGTGGACGGCGGTTGGACGGCGCAGTAGCGTAGCCGTCAGCTATCAGCCGTCCGCTTTCAGATGTCGATTGGCAGTCATTTGAGGTCCAAGTGGCGAATTCTTGGTGTATTGATTCGCGGATGAGATATTGAACCGGGCCAGCCCCAGAGATTTCAGAGGCCTCGATGTTTGGCGGAAGAGCCACGAATTGGCCTTGGTTGTGTACAAAGCCACGTCTGGGTTCCCTCCGAGCGAACAATACGGTCTGACTAGCCAGGCACGAAGATCGGCTTTCTCGATCCCGTCGAACATCGCCGAGGGTTGTGGCCGAGGGGGAGATGCAGAGTTCGCGCGTTTTTGTCAGATCGCGTTGGGGTCGGCCAGCGAGCTTGAGTACCAGTTGCTGTTGGCCGGAGAACTGAGATACCTCTCTCGTGATGAACACGAGAGATTGTCATCCAAGGTCATCGAAGTCAAGAAGATGCTGACCGCATTTATCCGACGCATTCGGAGCGACCGCGTACGCTGAGATGTGAATGCTGAATGCTGCCCCCTGATAGCTGATAGCTGACAGCTAATAGTCGATAGCCATATCCCACATGGAGGCACTCAAATGCAGGTAACGGACGTCAAACACTTCCTCACCCACCCAGGCAGGGGCAAGAACCTTTGTTTCGTGAAGGTCGAAACCGATGAAGGGATTCACGGGTGGGGCGAGTCGTACACGCAGGCAGACCGCGATCTACAGGTCGTCGCGCATATCGACCAGCTCAAACGCTACCTGATCGGGCGCGATCCCCGGAACATCAAACACTTCATGCAGATGGTGTATGACGACTTCGCCGGACGTCGCGGCGCCATGGACCTCTGGTGCGCCGTGAGCGGCATCGAACACGCCATGTGGGACATCACGGCCAAAAAAGCAGGCATGCCGGTGCATATGCTGCTCGGCGGCGCCTGCCGGAGCAAGATCAGGGTGTACGCCAACGGATGGGGCGGAGGAAGCCAGGGGCCCGAGGCGCTGGCCGAAAAAGCCCAGCAGGTGGTCGAGATGGGCTTCACGGCGATGAAATTCGACCCGATTCCCGGACCGTGGCGCACCTACGTGAGCAAGGACGTCGAAGACGCGGCCATCGAAAACGTCAGGGCGGTCCGCGAGGCCGTCGGGTGGGATGTCGATCTCTTGATCGAGATGCACCGCAGACTCGCGCCGATGCACGCTCGCCGGATCGGGCGCGAAATCGAACGATATCGTCCGTTCTGGTACGAAGAGCCGATCTTGGCCGAAAACGTCGATGCGCTGGCGGCGGTCAAACGCGACATCAACCTGCCGGTGGTCACGGGCGAGGAGCTGTACACCAAGTTCGAGTTCCGAGAGATCTTCGAGAAACAGGCGGCGGACATCATCAATCCCGATGTCTGCAACGTCGGCGGAATCCTCGAATTGAAGGAGATCGCCGCCATGGCGGAGCCGTACTTCGTCGTGGTCTCGCCTCACAACTTCAACAGCACAACCGTCGGGTTGGCTGCCACGATGCAGGTGTCGGCCGCAATCCCGAATTTCCTGATCACAGAATACTTCGTCAATCTCGAGGAGTTCGGAGAGGACATCGCGATCAACCCGTTCAAAGTCGAAGACGGGTATATCGACGTGCCCGACCAACCCGGCATCGGAATCGAGCTCGACGAGGACAAGCTCGCGGCGTACCCGTACCGTCCGTTCGACGCACGCTCACCGAGGCAGTATCACGAAGAAGGTCCATAACCGTTTACCGTAGGCCTGGATTCGCGGGACGGCAAACAGCAGGAGGATTAGACATGTCAGATCCAACCGAGTTGCCGATGGAGGAGTTCGGAGTGCTTTGCGCCCGAGCGGGATTCGTCTTGACCGATGAGGAGGCGCGAGACCTGAAAGGCATGTGGGAGCGAGTGCTGCCGGACTTGGCCGCGCTCCACGCTGTCGATCTGGGCGAAGGGGATCTGGCCGTCTCGTTCGAGCCAAGCTGGGACCCCGATACGGAGGCGCTGTGATGGTGGATGCGACCGATCTGTGCTATCTGAGCATCGGCGAAGCCGCCGAACTGTTGCGCGAGGGCGAGCTCTCGCCCGTGGAGCTGACGCGAGCGTTCCTGGACCGCATCGAGCATCTTGATGCGACCCTCCAGGCCTACATCACATTGATGCCAGAGAGAGCGATGAGCGACGCCCGTAAAGCCGAGGCTGAAATACTGCGCGGAGACTACCGGGGTCCGCTCCATGGCATTCCGATAGCTCTCAAAGACTTGTACGACACCAAAGGCGTCCGCACCACCGGCAGTTCCAAGGTGCTGGCGGATCGTGTGCCGGATGTGGACGCCACCACGACCAGCAGGCTGGCCGCGGCGGGAACGGTGCTGCTCGGAAAGCTAGCGATGCACGAGTTCGCCCTGGGCGGCCCCGACCCCAGCAACGGATTCCCGATGGCTCGCAATCCCTGGAACCTCGACTACATCCCCGGCGGCTCAAGCTCGGGCTCGGGCGCCTCAGTCGCCGCGGGGCTCGCGATGGGCACGCTCGGGTCCTGCACCGGCGGCTCGATACGCGGGCCGGCTTCGCACTGCAGCGTCGTCGGGATCAAGGCGACGTACGGACGCGTGAGCAGGTTCGGGGTGCTGCCTTTGAGCTGGACGCTGGACCACGCCGGCCCATTGACCTGGACGGTCGAGGACGCCGCGCTGATGCTTCAGGCGATTGCCGGGTACGATCCTCTGGACCCGACAAGCAGCCGGGCGCCTGTTTCCGATTACTCGGAATCGCTAGTCGAAGACATTGCAGGCATGACCGTCGGAGTGCCGCGGCACTTCTTCTTCGCCGCCGACGAGTCCATCGACAACGACGTCCTGGCCACTGTGGAGGCGGCGCTTGGGACGCTCGAAGAGCTCGGCGCAGTGCTGGTTGATGTCGAAATCCCCATGCTTGCGCACGCGGGCGCCGCGCAACAGACGATCATGTTGAGTGAGGCGTTTGCCTATCACAGGACGAACCTGCTCGCACGGCCCGAGGAATTCGGAGACATGGTGCGGGCCCGGTTCCGGATGGGCGGCCTGTACAGCGGAGCAGACTATGTGCAAGCGCAACGAGTACGCAAGGCGCTCAAGAGCGAATTCGCCCCGGTGCTGCAGAACGTCGACGTAATCGCCTCGCCGACGATGTCCAACCCGCCGACACGGTTCGACGGGACCAGCACGTGGACCACGACTCGCACACCCAGCTTTACCGGTCCCTACAATCTTACGGGGATGCCGGCCATATCGGTCCCGTGCGGTTTCACCCCGGCGGGCCTGCCGGTCGGCCTGCAGATCGCGGGCAAGCCTTTCGACGAACCGTCGGTGTTCCGAGCAGCGTACACGTACGAACAGAGCGCACGGCTCTTTGAACGCCGGCCCGCGGGTTTGGACTGAGCTAGTCGCGTCTGCCCACCTGACTTGACCCATAGCACGAGAGGATGCACGAACCTATGGCTGATCAATACAGGCGCGTCGTCACCGGATTCGACGAAAACGGCCGGTCGATCGTCGCGATTGACGGTCCGCCCGGACCCGAGGACGCCCGAGGAACGCTGCTCGAGATGTGGGCCACGGATTCGACGCCCGCTGACAACTCGATCCCGGGCGACGCCGCAGATCGTCCGGTTCGTCTGGAGCCGTCGGCGGAAGGATCGAAGTTCCGATTCTTCCGAGTGGCGCCGGAGAGCACGCTGCCGTCCTTCGAAGAGCGCAACGCCCAGCAGGCGGCCAGGTTGGACACGATGAACGAAGACGACCGCGCGGACGCCGTCCGCATTCGTCGCGACACCACTCGGCATCCCGGCATGCACGAGACGCTGACCGTGGACTACATCATTCTTCTGAGCGGAGAGGTGACGATGCTCCTTGACGAAGATCAGGTCGATCTCAAGCCGTTCGACGTCGTCGTCCAGCGTGGCACGAACCACGCCTGGGTCAACCACGGAACGGAAACAGCCGTCCTTGCCGCGGTCCTGATCGACGCGGATCCGCTGTAACAACGGGGCAACCGCGCTTGCGGGTCCGGCGACGCACTTTTGTCCTTTCGATCCCTTTCGCACCGGTCGCCAACTGAGCATCATCCAAAGAGGAGAACCATGAAACAACGCACATTCGGAAACTCAGATCTGACCACGTCGATAATCGGTTTCGGCGGATGGCCCATGGGCCGCGGTCACTACGGCTCGTTCGACGAGGACGAGGTGATTCGAGCGATCCACGCAGCCATCGACATGGGCGTCACGCTGTTTGACACCGCCGCGGTTTACGGCTGGGGCGAGGGCGAGAAGCTGCTTGGCCGAGCTCTGAAAGGCAAACGCGACCAGGTGGCGCTGGTCAGCAAAGGAGGCCTCGATTGGGAAGACTCGGGCGCAGCGTCCGGGCGGAACAGCTCGCGGGAGCACTTGACCAGCGGCCTGGAAGAGAGCCTCCGCAATCTGCAGACAGACTACCTCGACCTGTACCTGATCCACTGGCCGGACGAATCACGGCCGTTCTCCGAGCCGATGGAGACGTTCACCGATTTCCAGCGCGACGGCAAAATCCGTCACGGCGGCGTCAGCAACTTCAGCCCCGAGCAGATGCGCGACGCCCTCGACACGTTCCCGATCGTCACCAACCAGGTAGGCTACCACCTCTTCGATTTCCGGACCGAAGCAGAGATCATGCCTTTCTGTCGTGAGAACGGACTCGGCATCATGGCGTACGGACCGCTGGCCCACGGTCTCCTTACCGGAGCGATGACTCCGGAAACCACCTTCGAGGATGACGACTGGCGTCGGAGCCTGAGGGCTTTCGGTCAGCCGATCTTCGAAGGAGAAACGTTCCTCGAGAATCTACGCAAGGTGGACACGCTCAAGGAACTGGCCGCGTCCAAGGGCATGACCGTGGCCCAGCTCGCGCTCTCCTGGGTGATCGCCGAGGAAGTCGTGAGCGTAGCGCTGGTCGGGACCCGGAAGCCGGAAGAGATCGAGCAGAACGTCAAAGCCGCCGAATGGGAGATGTCACCGGCGGAACGCGATGAGATCAGAGCGATTGTGACAAGGTAGACGTTCGGAGCCGATTACGAGCAACAGCAACCAGTTTTCGCGGGAGGGCGCTGAATTATGGCGAGGCGTATGGATGGCAAGGTTGCAGTCGTGACCGGCGGGACGAGCGGCATCGGCGCACGGACGGCGGTGGTGTTCGTCGAGCACGGCGCCAACGTGGTCATCGCGGGACGCTCGGTCGACAAGGGCGAGGCGTTGGCGGACCGCTTGGGCGAAAACGCGATCTTCGTCCGCACTGACGTCACGGTCGAGGCCGACGTCAAGGCGATGATCGACAGCGCAGTCGGGCGCTTCGGACGGATCGACTGCCTGTTCAACAACGCCGGTTCAGGCGGACCGGGCGGCAGAATCGAAGACGTGACGTTGGCGGATTTCGAGGCGGGATTCTCGGTGCTCGTCGGAGGCGTTTTCCTCGGCATCAAGTACGCCGCTCCCGTGATGAAGAAGCAACGGAGCGGAAGCATCATCAACGATTCGAGCATTGCCGGGTCGCGGGTCGGTTTCGGCGGCACGACGTACAGCGCCGCCAAAGCAGCCGTGAACCAGCTCACGAAGTGTGTCGCCATGGAACTGGCGTCGTTCGGCATCCGCGTCAACAGCATCTCTCCAGGCGCCATCGCCACGCCCATATTCGCGAGCGCGTTCGGAATGGACGCCGCCGCCGCGGACGCCTCGGTGGACGCCGTAATCAAACACTTCGACAAATCGTTGCCGCTCAAACGGTCCGGATTAACCGACGACATCGCGTATGGGGCGTTGTACCTGGCAAGCGACGAAGGCAGTTTTGTCACCGGCCACGACCTGGTCATCGACTCGGGCATCTCCGTTGGGAGGACACGGCAGGAGCAGGCAGAACTGTTCCAGGGGATCGCAGACGCTATCAGAGACGGAACCAGCGCTTAGTTATCGACTGTGGGCGCCTCACCATGTTCCTGAGAGCCCTTCACTTGCGGAGCGGATTATCGCCCCGGAAGGGACAGCAGGGACTCAAGGGAGCGTCTACGACGATTTGAGTCGGTGGTAGAGTCGAATGGAAATCCGATTATGCACAACCGCCGACAGAATAGCGATCACACCTGCTTCACCATCTCGTACGATGGCTCTTCGACCGGCAGCCGATCGCCGTTGTCAGTAATACGTTACCAACGATCCACGATCAATTCCGGTTCCTTCTCGTAACCCAGCCGTTCGTACAGGCGAATCGCGTTGATATTGTCCACGGCGACTTCCAGATGGACTGCCGCCAGGTTTCGGCGCCGTGCTTGATCTTCGACGGCTGCCACCAGCGCCGTGCCGATGCCGAGTCGACGATACGACTGTCCGACGTCGAGGGCAAAGCACCGCAGCGAACCTGGTCGCTCGCGACGGGCGCCGCCGATGCTCACGGACCCGACCGGATGCCCGTCGATCTCCGCTACGAGCAGGACACGATGGCCGTCGAGGTGCTCCTGCCACCGATTGGCGATCTGCCAGTGACTCACTTCAGGCTCGAGCGCGGACGCCAACTGAGCGGCATCGCCGGCTTTCGCTTCTCGTATCAGGAGATTGGAGTGTTTCGCGTCAGTCACAGTATCGGCCTATTGGTAGAGTTCACGGTTGGTTCCGCAAACCTGATCGATTGCACAGATACAACATTGCTAAGGGGAAACGGCGCGGCCTGGCGTCGTCGGCACGCTTGCCTTGTACGCACCGGCTTCAACCGCCGGTGAAGTCCGAGCGGAGAAAGTCGAAGTCGCATCCCTGATCGGCCTGCTGCGCGTGTTGAGCGTACATCCATCCGTAGCCGCGGTTGTAGCGTGGGGCGACCGGCGGCGTGCCGACCAAACGGCTTCGGATCTCTCGTTCCTCGACCAGCAGATCGAGTTTCCGGTTCGGGACGTCGAGCAGGATCTGGTCGCCGGTGCGGACGGCTGCCAACGGACCGCCTGCCGCCGATTCCGGGGTGACGTGCACGACCACGGTGCCGAAAGCCGTTCCACTCATGCGCGCGTCGCTGAGACGGACCATGTCCCGGACGCCGGTGGCGAGAATCTTCTTCGGGAGCGGCAAGAAGCCCCACTCCGGCATCCCCGGCGCGCCGATTGGGCCTCCGTTGCGCATGACAAGCACGTCCTCGGGCCGCACGTCGAGGTCGGGGTCGTCGATGCGGGCCAGCAGATCGTCATGGTCTTCGAATACGAGAGCCCGTCCCTGGTGCGTCAGGAGGCTCTGAGACGCCGCCGTGGGTTTGATGATCGCTCCGGTGGGCGCGAGGTTGCCCCGGACAACGGCTAGCCCGCCTTCGGGGTCCATCGGGTTGTCCATGGAGCGGAGAAGCTCTGGTTTGTAGTTGACGGCGCCCTCGATGTTCTCGCCGAGCGTCCGTCCGGTCACGGTCGGAAGGCTGGTGTCGAGCAGCGGTTCGATCTCCTTCAGCAGTGCGGACAGTCCGCCGGCGTAGTAGAAATCCTCCATCAGAAACTCGCCCGAGGGCTTCAAGTTCAGGAGGAACGGCGTTGTCCGCGCGAGCTCGTCGAACAACGACAGAGGAAGATCGACGCCCAACCTGCCCGCGATCGCCATCAGGTGGATGATCGCGTTGGTGGAGCCGCCGATGGCATGCAGCGTCCGGATCCCGTTCTCGAACGACTCGCGAGTCATGATCCGCGACGGACGCATGTCGTCTTCGATCAGGCGAAGGATCTGACGGCCCGCCGACTCCGCAAGCCGCAGGCGGCGCGAGTCCACGGCGGGGATGGCCGCGTTGCCGGGCGGCGCGATGCCCATGGCCTCGACCACGGACGCCATGGTGGATGCAGTGCCCATGACCATGCAGTGGCCGGGGCTGCGGACGATGCAGGTCTGAAGCTCGGACCAGTCCTCCTCGGTGATTCGCCCGGCCCGGAGCTCGATTTCGTAGCGCCGGCAGTCGGTGCAGGAGCCAAGTTCCTCACCGCGCCAGTTGGCTTTGAGCTGCGGACCGCCGGTCACGAGTATGGCCGGTATGTCCGCGCTGGCTGCGCCCATCAGCAGGGCAGGGGTGGTCTTGTCGCAGCCGCCCAGGAGAATGACGCCGTCGAGCGGGTTGGCCCGGATGGACTCTTCGACGTCCATGCTCATCAGGTTGCGAAAGAGCATGGTCGTGGGCCGCATGTTGTACTCGCCCAGCGACATCACCGGGAACTCCATCGGGAAGCCGCCGGCTTGCCACACCCCGCGCTTCACCGCCTCGGCAAGCCCCCGAAGGTGGGAGTTGCAATGCGTGAGCTCACTCCAGGTGTTGCAGATGCCGATGACCGGTTTGCCCTCGAAAGCGTCGTGTGTGTGCCCTTCGGCCATGAACGCGGCGCGCCGAAGCCAGCCATACAACTCAGGCGTGTCGAACCACTCCCGGCTTCTGAGATTGTCGGTGCGTTGCTCCATGTAACCGTGCTCCTGGCTTTCGTTGTCGCTAGTCGACCAGCGACCATGATACTACGGTGTATGAAGTCGCGTTGAGAAGTTGTGGGCGTCGGACGGCTGTGATGTCGCAGGACAGTCGCCCGGTAGCGCTCCTCGGGACATCCCGCATCCAACGCCGCCAATCGGCGCCGTCCTGGCATTTGGTTAAGCCAAGAGCGTTTGCCAGAAAGCTCGCGCTGCATCAATGTTTGCGCGCGTCATGTCCGCAGGCGGCGACAACACAAACGCCGGCCGGTCACTCCAGTCTAATCCCACCGGTTCCACGGTCGCCTCAACGAGTCGCCGGTACAGCCGGATTCGCTCGGGCCGGCTTGTCTCCCGGCAGCAGTCCATGAACAGGGCGAGGTAGTCAGAATCGTTGGCTTGCCAGTGGCGAACAGCGTCCTTTTCGCCCTTCCATGGCATGCCCCGTACCCAGAAATAGTCCACCATGAGATTTGCGAGCTGGTACAACATGCGCAGGTCGATAGCTTGTTGGTACACCTGGTCGGGAGAGTCCAGCATACGCTCCGTTTGCGCCAGATTGTACAGCGCCTTATCGGCGCGCGAATTCGATTCCCCGTCTCCGAAACTTGGCGGGCCAGCACCCTCGACAACCTTGTCTCGAAGCGTCGCCAGGCAACCGCTCCTGTCCAGGACAATGGTTCCGGACGGCATCCAATTGCAGTAGATGGATCGGGGATCGGACCACGATAGGGCGCCTGGATCGACCTGGGCCTGAGCCACGATTTCCTGGCGTGTTGTAAACACGAGGTCCACCAGCACACCTTGGCAAAACACCGTCCCATTAGTGATCGTCAGCGGCCGATCCGCCAGTACGACGAGAAGATCACGGTCGCTGTACGGATTTTGCGTCGGTTTGCCAGTCGAACCCATCAGCATCAGCCCGTCAACCAGCGGGTTCGCCTTCAGTCGTTCGACCAGTATTTCGAATTCCAATTGCCGCCGCACCTCACCGGTATTCCCGGACCTAGCAGGCGAAAGCTACCCGCCCTCCGACTGTTCGTCTCCGGCGGCGCTTTCCTCGTCCGGGGCCTCATCCGCAGGATCGTCGGCAGAGAAGGGAATGTCCGGATCGGCTGCCATTTGCGCGGCCTGCATAGCGCGAACCTGATTGTCGATCCAGCGTTTGAGGGCGTCCAGGGCCGGGGGAGCGACGTAGAAAACCTGGATGTCGGCGGCGAACTGCACGCGGTGGTCCTCGCGGACGAACAGGACTCCGACCTCACCCTCTCCCAGCGTTTCTTGAATGCGTTCGGCGATCTTCGAGTATCGTGCCTGGAGCGTGGACTGAAAACCTTCCATCGCCATGGTCATCACTTTTTCCGAGGAAGGCCCCATGGACAAGATACGCTGCCAGTCGGTGTGCTCGTTGACCATCTCGCCATCTTCGGTCGCCACCAAGTTGGCGTCAGAGCTGGCCAGGGCTTGAATGAATCCGCACCCCATCGGGTTCATGGTCTCAATCAACGGAATGGCGGCGTCGCCTTCCTCGAACAGCATCTCGTGGAAGACATGGTTCACCTGGCCCAGGGTGCGCTCGAGGTTGCCCACTGCGTCGCGCACCTCCGACCAGTAGCGTTGGAGCATCGTCTCGGCCTCGTCTCCCACTCCGGGCGGGAAGACGTAGTTGGGCACCAGAAACAGTTTGCGGGCGCTGCCGTAACTGTCGGCTCTGGGTTTGGGCATCTGTGAAAGCGGTTGCTGAGTCATCTGCGATAGTCACTCCTGGGGTGTTCTCGCGGGGCCGTCCCGAACGTCGTTGTGGTTTATGCGGGGACGGTGGCCTTCGGGTTTGGCCTTACATCTGCTCTGGGGTGCTCATGCTCATGAGGTCCAGGCAATTGGCAAGCACGATCTTGGCTGCTGAGCATAGCTGTAGGCGTGCCCGGGTCAATTCTTCTTGGCCCTCGACGTTGGATACGACACGGCACTGCTGGTAGAACGTGTGGAACGCGTAGGCCAGCTCTTGCGCATAGTGAGGCAGATGGTGAGGTTCGAGATTCTCCGCCATCATCTGCACGAGCTCGGGCAGCACGGTCATCTTGCGGACGAGGTCCAGTTCGGCTTCGTGCGTCAGCAGCGACAGATCGGCGTTCGAGTGGTCGATGCCTTGATCTTCGGCTTTCGCCAGGATTCCGGCGATGCGCGCGTGGGCGTACTGCACATAGTAGACGGGGTTGTCGCTGGATTCTCGTTTCGCGAGTTCGAGATCGAACTCCATCTGGGTTTCAGCCGCTCGCGACAGGAAGAAGAAGCGGCAAGCATCGACCCCTACCTCGTCCACGAGCTCGTCGATGGTGATGATGTTGCCGGCGCGCTTCGAAGCCCGGACCAACTCGTCGCCGCGTTTGAAACTCACCATCTGGTAGATGATCAGGTCCAGGTTGTCCGGGTCGAAGCCGAGGGCGCGGACGGCGGTCTTCATCCGGTTGACATGTCCCTGATGGTCCGCGCCCCAGATATTGACGACACGGTCGAAACCCCGACCTTCGAATTTTTCATGGTGGTAGGCGATGTCGGAGGCGAAGTAAGTGTGCGCTCCATTGCTCCGCACGAGCACGTTGTCCTTGTCCTCACCTAGAGCGCTGGATGCGAACCAAACGGCGCCGTCGCGCTCCTCGATGTGACCTTCGTCTTCGATGATCTTCATGACCCGATCATAGCGTCCCGAATCAAACAGGGACTGCTCGCTGAACCACAGATCGTAGGAGACTCCGAGCCGGTCCAGGTTTACGCGGAGGGCGTCGATCATTCGCTCCACGCCGACTGCGCCGATCCGGTTCACGGCTTCCGCCGGCGGCATCGTCAGGTATGCTTCGCCGTCCGCTACGTTGATCTCCGAAGCCAGGTGTGACATGTACTCGCCCTGGTATCCGCCCTCGGGCACGGGCGCGTCTCGACCGTGAAGCTGGAGGTACCGAGCGTACAGGCTCTCGTGGAACAACTCGATCTGCGTGCCAGCGTCGTTGACGTAGTACTCGCGTTGGACGTCGTATCCCGCGGCGTCGAGTATCTTGGCCAGCGCGCTTCCGATGACCGCTCCCCGAGCGTGTCCGACGTGAAGCGGGCCGGTCGGGTTTACGCTCACAAATTCGACCTGCACCCGGCGTCCCGCCCCGACCTCGCCGTGTCCGTAGCGGTCGCCCTGAGCGATCACAGCCGCCACCTGGTCCTGGCGCCATCCGTCGCTCATCGCAAAATTGATGAATCCCGGCCTGGCGGTCCACACTCGCTCGAATACGCCGCCGGACGGGATGTGCTCAGCGATTTTATCTGCGATAGCCAGCGGGTCCATTCGCATCGGGCGGGCCAGCTTGAGGGGTAGGGTGCAGGAGAGGTCTCCGTGCTCAGGGTTGTTGGGCCGTTCGATGCCGGGATCTTCGACATCGGCTTCGGGCAAGCTGCCATTCACTTGCGCTTGGCGAAGACCCTGGAGGACGATCTCGGCGACGTCGTTGCGTAATTCTGTGGTCATTAGCAGAGCTGCCTATTGCTCGGGGCGATTTCTCAGTCTCATCGGTGGCTTGAGTCGGTTGCGTCACCCATTATAGCCGCCTGCGCGAATCGGATTCCAATCGGAAAGTCACGCGCGGCGATCTTCACCTCACTGGTCCTGCGCGGTCGCAACAGATGGGGTAGGATTGCCATGCACCCATGACGGGGTGCTTTCGCAGAATCGCTGGAGGATGTCCGATGGTCGAACGCAAACCGCGTCTGGAAGGGAAGGTCGCAATAGTTGCCGGGGCCGGCTCCCAAGGGCAGATCATGGGCAACGGGAAGGCGACTGCGATTCTCATGGCGCGCGAAGGGGCCAGCGTGTTGCTCGTGGACGCCGTCGAAGATCGCGCAGCCGAGACGCTGGACGCGATCGCCGCCGAGGGCGGAACGGCGTCGGTGTTCGCGGGCGACGTCACCAACGCCGCCGATTGCCAGGCGATGGTCGAGCAGGCCGTCGCGAGTTATGGGCGGCTGGACATCCTGCACAACAACGTCGGCATCGGCGGAGCGGGGACCGTGCTCGAGGTCACAGAAGAGGTGTGGGACCGCGTCATGGCGGTCAACGTGAAGAGCATGATGCTGACCAGTAAGTGCGCGATACCGCACATGGTCGCGGGCGGCGGCGGAGCGATCACGAACGTCTCGTCGATATCCGCCGTGAGGCCCCGGGGCCTGACCGCATACAGCGTGTCCAAGGGCGGCGTCATCGCCCTCACGCAAGCCATGGCCATCGACCACGCGAAGGACCTGGTGAGAGTCAACTGCATCATGCCCGGTCCGGTCTACACGTCGATGGTGGCCGTCAACATGACCGAGGAGCGCCGCGACGCCCGACGTCGCGCCTCGCCCCTTCAGGTCGAAGGCACGGCGTGGGACATCGGCTGGGCCGGCGTGTATCTGGCCAGCGACGAAGCCAGATGGGTCACCGGCGTGATCCTGCCCGTGGACGGCGGCGTCACCATCGCCAGCCCGTCAAGATGAGTTGCTAGCAGCTTTAATTGGGTGAAGCGCCCCGGACGGCAGTAGCCTCGATCTCGACTAAGATGCTCGGCCTGCCCAGCGTCGGCCCGCCCACAACGGTTGACGCAGGCCGAAACTCGCCGAGAATCTCTCGCAGTCCTCGTGCGACCGGAGCCAGATTCTCCTGGCCGACGCCGTACGAGCGGGTCCGCACCGTGTCCCGGAACGACAGCCCCTGCTGCTCGATGCCCCAGCGTATCCAAGCTAGTGTTTCGAGCGTCTGACCGTACGCGTCGAATGGCGAGCCGACCTCTTCGTCGAGTTGAACGGAGGTGGTCCCGGAGACGTACACGACATCGCCGGCCCGCACCGAACGGCTGTAGTGGTGGTCTTCTTCGTAGGGACGTCCTGAGTTCACATTGACGCGGGACTCCGCGGCGCCCACGACCGCCTCCACCTCGTTCATCTCGGCCAGCCTGCGGTCGCCGAGGCCTTGAACCGTGATGCCCGCCGATGTGGGGTGGTGCGGATGCATGATCCGCAGCCGTTCGTCCACGGTGTTGACTCCGGCGTAGGCGACGGCGGTGTAGTGTCGTGTACTGACGATGTCAGCGGGTCGGTGGCCGACGGCCCCGATCATTGCGATGACCTTGTTCGACACCCAACGGCTTTGGGCCGCCACGTTTCCCGGGTTGTGGATGACATCGCCTGGTTCTTGTGCAGTGACGCCGGAAACCCAGATGTCGGCGCCCGCACGAACGGCCCCAGCGTAGCCCCAATCCTCAGCGTTCGGCACGCCGCCGACGCGCACGGCCGTAGCCGTCGAGTTCCGTATGGCCTCTGCTTCGACAACCACCTTCGCTTCGTCGGGCAGGAAATGCACCTGCGTCAAACTCATCGCCGGGCGCACGGACCCGAACGCCTCGCCGTGGGCGAGACCCAACGCGTCGTGATCCGATGGATTGGTGTAGAAGACCCGAGTACGAACGATGTCTTCCGGCGCGGCGTCGAGTTCGGCGATCACGTCTCTGATTCGTCCGGCGCCATCGCCGAATTGCTCACCGGCGGTGACCCCGGATCCCGACACGCCGGAGACGAACAACCGGTCGCCCACCAACATGGCGCCACTCGAGCCGTACGTTTCCTCGTCGATAGAGGATATCGAAATCCGTCGATTCAAGCCGCCCTCCGTGGTGTAATTGGCGCATTTACGAGGTCAGTTGCTACATACAAATGTGTCGTAAATGCGACACAACAAGGACGATAGCCAACAAGGATCGTTGCATCTGCCAATCAACAATAACTGGCAGATTTCACAAGTACGGTCCTAGAATACGTCGCATATTCTGTAGCAAGACAAGATGTTAGAAGGACGACATTGCTAACGATTCATTACACCCCAGTTTCAAGTATTCATCGCATCGTACGATCTGCGATCGCTATCGACGTCAGGTGCGGCTAGCAAACGTAGGGGGGGGTCTGAAACCTTCCTAAAACGTTGCTTCAAACCGCACGGCAACTTGTATAATTTGCTTCGTCTTCAAACGATGAAACCCAACCGGTTACGTTCGATCGTCAAACAAACTGGTCACATTTTGGTCAAATCTGGAGGTCTATTTCCACTCAAATCCGTCAACAAACGAGCGGGCGGGTTTGGCAAACCCGCCCCTACGGATTGTTAGTTCTCCGCCCGTCAGTCCAGCGGGCGGTCCTGGTTCGGCGAGAATACGTTTCCTTCGAACGGGTGGGCGGCTGCCATTTCTTCGTTGAGCACCACGCCCAGGCCGGGCTCGGTCGGCGGGATGATGTACCCGTCTTGCCATTGGATCGGTTTTTCGAGGATGTCGCTGTAGAACCCGCCGAAGGTCTCGATGCTCTCCTGAATCAGGAAGTTTGGACTGCATGTGTCGATCTGGATGTTGGCGGCCGCTTCGACCGGTCCGCAATACAGGTGCGGCGCGATCTGCGCGTAATGCGCCTCGGCCATCCCCGCGATCTTCTTCGCTTCCATGATTCCGCCGACGCGTCCCAGCGCCATTTGCAGGATGACGGCTGCCTGCTGCTCGAGCAACTCGGCGAATTCGTACTTGGTCGACAGCCGCTCGCCGGAAGCCACGGGTATGCCCGTGTGGTGGGCTACCCGGGCCATTTCGCGCCGGTTTTCCGGCGGCACCGGCTCCTCGAACCAAAGCGGGTCGAACGGCTCGATGCGCTTGGCGAGCCGGATGGCGCTTGACGTCGTCATCTGGCCGTGCGTTCCGATGAGCAGGTCGCACTTGTCGCCAACGGCTTCGCGCACGTTCTTGACGACGAGCTCGGAGTTGGCCAGTGCTTCAAGCGAGAGTTGCCTCGGGTCGAATGCGGTCATCGGCCCGACCGGGTCGAACTTCAGGGCCGTGAAACCCATATCCACGTACTGGGCGGCCCGGATCGGGGCTTTCTCCGCGTCGCCGTGAATGTTGCCCACAATCGGGTCTCCGTCATCATATTTGGTGCCGGTTCCCACGGAGCTAGGGTAGATATATGTGTAGGAGCGGAGCTTCTCGCGAACCTGTCCGCCGAGAAGGTTGTAGACCGGTTGGTTCAGCGCCTTTCCAACGATGTCCCAGCAAGCCATCTCGATGGCGCTGAGAACGCCCAGTGTAGTCAGGTCGGGGTGCTGCGCATATCCGCTCGAATATATGATGCGCCAAAGTCGCTCGGTGTTGAACGGATCCCAGCCGACGACGTGCCGCTCGCACACGTCTTCAATTAACTGGGTCACACGAGGAGGCGAAAACGGCACGCCGTATGCCTCGCCGATGCCGTCGATATTGTTGTCCGTCGTCAACTTCACAAATACGAAATAAGGCCCTCCGTGATGGGGGGGCGGATTGGCGACGACGTACGTCTTGAATTCTTTGATAATCATCGCAGAAAACCTCCGGTGTGGTGACTCTAAATCGGGGTCTATTCGTTGGCGCTAAGATGATTGGCGCGCGATGCGATCTCTGGCCCCGCCTAACCGAGTATCGTGCATCGGGAGACCCTTCGACAAGCTTCCAAGTAACGGCTCTCCCGATGCCATCCTGAGCGAAGTCGAAGGATCTGGCTGAATGCGACAATTGCCTCCCTGTGGGGCCCCAGATGCTTCGCCTGCGGTCTCAGCATGACAGTCTGCAAAACGACCGTTACTGTCCAATGCATTGTCCGTCCCGCGGACATAACGTTGCTTCCAAGTAACGGCTCCCCATCGCCATCCTGAGCCGCAGCGAAGGAACTGGCCTGACGCGACACGTATCGGCCTGCGAGGCCCTAGATTCTTCGGCTGCGGCCTTCAGAATGGCGACATTTGGAGCGCCGTTGCTGCCCTGTGCATTGTTCGCAGTACGGACATAACGTTGCTCAGGGCGAACGGAACGCGGCGCTAGCCGAACCAACCGAATGCAGGGTGAATACGGCCTCGGACACTCGATGCAAAGAGCAAGACGAGTGGACGGGGCCCTTCAACGCTCAATCTGCCGCAAGACACCCCATTAGTGGCGACGTTTCTTCCCGTTCGTGGTGAGCCTGTCGAACCACCACGCTGCGACAACCACGGACGTGCGCCCATCGTCTGGACAGCAGGTCAAGGGCATCAAACGCATTCTACCGCAACGCACGCGGATGTGCATCGACGGGTTTTACGCGGGATCCGAGTGCCTGACGGCCGTAAGTTGGCTATGCCAAACTGGATGAGATCAGGCAGGCGTCAGGCAGTCACACGAATCAGCTTCCCGGCGCCCAGGGCGTCCACTTCGTGAATCTCGCCCACGATGACATGCGTTCCCACTCCCGCGGACTCGAGTTCAGCGATCAAGCGGGGCGCATCGTCAGCGGGCAAGGAGATCAGTAGGCCGCCCGATGTCTGGGGATCGACCAGGAGGTCGGCGGCGGTGTCAGACAGGCTGGGGGCCCAGTCGATCAACGCCTCGACGGCATGGAGGTTGCGGGCGCCGCCTCCTGTTAGGACGCCTTCGCTCGCCAGCTCGACTGCGCCGGGCAACAGCGGGATGGCGCCGAAGTAGACGACCGCGGACACGTGGCTCGCGTCCAGCATCCCTCGCAAGTGGCCCAACAGCCCGAATCCGGTGACGTCGACGCAGGCGTTGACTCCGACTTTGACCATGGCCTCGGAAGCCGCGGCGTTCAACTCGGCCATCACCGCGATCGCGTTCGACAAGACTTCGGCGTCGACCACCTGATCACGGCCCGCGGTGGTGATTATTCCGGTGCCAATGGGTTTCGTAAGAACCAGCGCGTCGCCAGGTTGTGCGCCGGCGTTGGTGACTTGCTCACCCGGTTTGACGACTCCGGTGACGGCCAGGCCGTACTTCGGCTCTCTGTCGTCGACTGTGTGTCCTCCTGCGATCAGGACGCCAGCCTCCTTCGCCTTAGCGGCTCCGCCTTTGAGGACGTTGGCGAGGATGTCTTTGGGGAGCTCGACTGGGAAGCCGACGATGTTGAGCGCGATGACCGGCTTGGCGCCCATCGCGTAGACATCGCTCAGAGCGTTGGCGACAGCGATCTCTCCGAAGGCGGTTGGATCGTCGACGATGGGCGGGAAAAAGTCGACCGTCTGCACCAGAGCCAAGTCGTCGTTCAACCTGTACACGGCGGCGTCGTCGCCTGTGCTTATGCCGACCAAGAGGTTGGGATCGGTGACTGCCGGTAGCTGGCGCAGAACCTGCGCTAGGTCCTCAGGACTAAATTTGGCCGCTCAACCGGCGCAGGACGCGAGGCTAGTGAGCCTCACGTGGTCATGAATCTCTGTCAAAATCTATCGCTCCGGATTATTCGCATCCAATGCGCACGCCGTTTGCAGTTGTCAGAAGGGGACTGGTGTCGTGTCATGGCGTTCACTCGCATCCACGCCCGACAGTCGGACCGCAACACCCCAGGCTGCGACATCTGCGTCGGGCGCCGACCGCGCCGGTCCATCTCTCCTCTTCACGCCAAAACGATGCAGGACCTCAGTATATCAAACGCCCACCAGCCGGTGGCCGGACGGCGCGTACGCCGCGTCTTCACGCTTGCCCGGATAGAACTTCGCCCGGCCGCGTGCTCTCTTCATCTCGCCGTCTTGGATCACGACTTCGCCTCGTTGCATCGTGAACACCGGCTTGCCTAGGACTTGCTTGCCCTCGAACATAGTGAAGTCAGCGTTGCAGTGCTGGGCATCAGCGCTGAGCGTGTGTGAGACTGACGGGTCGAAGATCACCAGGTCTGCGTCGGAGCCCGTGACCAGGGCGCCTTTTTGCGGGTACAGGCCGAAGATCTTCGCTGGATTCTCGCACATGACCCGGACCAGACGTGGCAGCGTCACCCTGCCGCGGTTGACGCCTTCCTCGAAGGCCACGCACAGCATTTGCTCGGCCCAGTTGCCGCCGAAGTTGGCGTCGAAGATCGACGAATCCACTCCCGCGTTAGTGTCCTCGACCGGTCCGGCGGTCTGTCCGCCGGTGAACTTCTGCTCCTGCTTGAAGCCGCAGAAGTCGCTGCCTATCGTGTCGATCAGTCCGCTAGCGAGTCCATGCCACATGGCTTCGTTGTCCGGCCGTTCTCGGAGGGGCGGACCGATCTTGGCAAGCGCTCCGTGGTCGAGCATCTCCTGGTTGGTCAGGTCCAGATACTGCGGGCAGGTCTCACCGAACAGACGCAGTCCCTGGCCTTTGAATCGCGTCAAGACCTCGAGCACCTCCCGGGCGCTGAGGTGGACGATGTAGAGCGGGCAACCGGCGACCGTGGCATAAGTCGCTGCCCGATTGACAGCTTCAATCTCCAGTATCCTTGGCTGGGACTGCGCGAAATACTCCGCCGAGGTGTTGCCGTCTGCGGTGAACTGGTCGACCAGGTGGTCGATGCAGTAGCCGTTTTCGGCGTGGACCATGGCGATTCCGCCGTCTCGGGAAGCCAGCTCCATCGCTCTGAGCATCCGGTCGTCTGGCATCATCATGCCCCGCCTCGGGTAGGTCATGAACATCTTGAACGAGATCACGCCCATCTCGATCAGCGCCGGAACCTGCTCTTCCACGTCATCGGCGGCGAGGAGGATGGCATGAGCGCTGAAGTCCAGATACGAGGTCTCGTTGGCCTCGTCGATGAACCGATTTACCGCTTCGACGGTGGTGTCCTCGGCGCCCGTGGCCCGCTGGCTCCTCACGAACGGAACGACCGTCGTTATCCCGCCGAACGCGGCGCTAAGCGAGAACGTCTCGATGCGATCCGCGTTGTCCGGATGGTTGTGAGCGTCCACCACGCCCGGCAGCACGTACGCTCCGCTGGCGTCGACCACGATCGAAGCTCGATCCTGAGGGATGTCGGGGCCGATCTCAGTGATCGTCTCTCCCTTGACCAGGATATCTTCACGCGTGATCCCCGTGCCTCGGACCACCAGCCCTCCGGCGACGATGTAGTCGGCTTTTTCGTTGCTCATTGAATGCTCCTCTCTCATCGGTCTGGCTGGTATCATACGCTCGGTCGGTGCTCTGTCAAGCTCGGCTTGATTGAGTTGACGGACGGCTCGGGGTAAAATGGAATTTCCATTCCCTTGTCGAATCATCGGAAAACAAGTGAACTTCCGGAGGGGCAGATGACTGATTTCAGAACAACCGTGGGCAACGTAGAACTGGTGTCGCTGACCGATGGCCAGGGCGCAGACCCGCCGACTGGCGTCTTTCCGGAGAGCTCCGAAGATGTCTGGCGAACCGAATATCCGGAGCTTCTGGACGCCGAAGGGATGATCCATCCCAGATACGGCTGCCTTGCTGTCCGATCCGGCGGAAAGCTCATCATCGTCGACACCGGCATGCAAGCTCCCGACGGGGCGTTGCTGGACGACATGCAGGCCAAAGGCGTCGACAGGGACGAGGTAAACCTAGTGGTGACGACGCACCTGCATCCGGACCACGTCGGCTGGAACCTCACGGGCGGGCAGCCGACCTTCCCGAACGCCCGATACCTGGTTCCGCAGTCTGATTGGGACTACTGGACTCAGCCTTCCGTGGTTGAGAACTCACCTCACATTCAAAACCAGGCATTGCCGCTCGAAAAGCTGAATGTGCTGGACCTGATGGGGGACGACTACCGCATCACCGACGAGCTCACAACGATAGCCACTCCCGGACATACGCCCGGGCACATCTCCATCGTCGTCGCATCTGCCGGGCATCGGGGCTTCATCCTGGGGGACGTGGCGCACAGCCCAGCCCAGGCTCACTACACGGACTGGAACCCTGGCTTCGACCTGGACGGCCCGACAGCGCGCCAGACCCGTCACACGATCATCGACCGTTTGGAATCCGACGGTTCAGTGGTCGCCACCGGACACTTCCCAGACCCGGGTTTCGGCAAGTTCGTCAGAGGAGAATCCGGTCGGCGCGTCTGGCAGGTTCTCTGAGGAGCGCATATCAGAGCCTGTAATGTCATTGGTAAGAATCCGGACCGTTGGGAGGTTGGCCTAAAGCCCGACCCCATCACCCTTGGCGGTGCTCTGGCCCTTCGGGGCCAAGCGCTGTTTTCGTCGAAGGTGCGTAGAGGAGTGGCGGTCGTGTGGTTGCTCGTGGCTTGCATGTGGCTAACCTCATGCGGTGGCGACTCCGGCGTGCCCGCCGAAGTGCGCGCGCTTGTCGAGTTGGACAACGGCATCGAACTCGAAGAGGCGAGCAACTTCCAGCGCGCTCACGAGGCGTACAACGTCGCCATCGATCTCGATCCTGGGTTGGCGGAAGCCTATGCGCGACGCGGGAACTCGTTCGTGAGATTCGAGAAAATGAGCCCGGCCTTGGCCGATTTGAACCGAGCCATCGAACTCGACCCGGAGTTGGCCATCGCCTACCTGTACCGGGGCATCTTCATGGCCAAAGTTCAGCGGCCCAGCGAGGCGTCCCTTGCATTCGCGAAATCCGTCGAGCTGGACCCGTCGAACGTCGAGACGTTCGTTCAGCGGTCACGGCTGTACGTGGAGCAGAGAGAACCTGAATCCGGATTGGCCGACCTCGACTCCGCGATAGCCCTTGACAGCGAGGCCGTCGACATCTACATGGAGCGGGCCGCCTTGCACCTGCGGATCGGCAACGCCGCCAACGCGGCCGCCGATCTCGAGCAGGTGTTGGCCATGAGCAAGAACGAGGAACAGGTTCAGGTCGCCAGGCAGATGCTGGCCCTCATCAGATGACGCCGTCGACAGCAACCGTTGGGCGCGGGCCTGCTCACTTGCAAATACGTTGACGGGCGCCGTCCGACCCAGGGACATCGCTTGGCTGCTGGCGCTGTCGATCGTGCTTGTCGCGACGCTCTTGCCGTTCTCCAGCTACGTCGCGGCAATGCCCTTCATCAAAGAGGAATGGGGTCTCAACAACACCCAGGCCGGAGCGATCTTCTCGGCCTACCTTGCGGGTTACGCGGTCGCGGCCCTCCTCGTTGTGCCGTTGACCGACAGGCTCCCGGTGTCACGCGTATTCCTGGCTTCGGCCTCCACGACGGTGTTGTCCAACATCCTGTTTCCGCTGGTCGCTCAGGACATCGTTTCGGCATCGGTGTTGCGCGCGGCCGCGGGCGTTGGTTTGGTGGGCATCTACATGCCGGGATTGAGGTTGATATCGGAGCGGTTCGCCGATTCCGGAAAAGGCGCCGCGATGGGGTTGTACGTCACCGCCTTCTACTCGGCCAGCGCCATTTCGCTTGCGGCCACCGGCGGGCTGATGTCTCGTCTCGAATGGAGAGACGCGTTTCTCGTGCTTGCCGTGATTTCAGCCGTGAACATCCCCTTGGCGTATCTGGTCACGGCCGGTCGCCAAATATCCCGTGGTCCCAGGTCAACTGGCCGCCTGAACCTCAGAGTGATCCGCAACAGAAGGGCAGGGGCATTCATCCTCGGCTACTCGTTGCACGCCATGGAGCTGTACGCCGTGAGGGTGTGGCTGCCCGGACTGCTCATGGCAGTGCTCGTGGCCTCCGGGGTCGATCCCGTGGACGCGGCAGTGAAGTCGGCGACCATCGGCGGCGTTGCCCTGGCGGCCGGTTCCGTTGGCCCGCTGATGGGCGGAGCCATGTCGGATCGATGGGGCCGCACGAGGACGGCGGCAGGCATTTTCGCGCTGAGCGGCGCATGTTCTTGGACGATCGGCTGGATCGGCGATTTCCCGTGGCCCGTCGTGGTCGGCGTCGCCGTCGTCTACGGGTGGGCTATCTCAGCAGATTCTTCGATCTACTCGACCGCCGTGACCGAATCAGCGGCTGCGGGAGACCTGGGGTCGACGATGGCAGTGCAGGCGTTCTCCGGATTCATGGCAGGGGTGCTGGGGCCGATTTTGATAGGCGCAGTCCTGGACGTATTCCCGGATTCCATTGATTGGGGCATGGGTTTCTCGGCAATCGGAATACTGGCCCTGATCGCCGTCCCCGTGCTGCTTCGCATCGGCGACATTGCCGGCGGCCCCGCGCACTCGTCGGACTCAAGGCGTGAACAGGGCCAATCGGCCGACCGCTGATCCATCATCGCCGGATCGGTTGCCGTCCGCCCGGTTTCGCGCCGGTTGTAAGACAGCACAACGGCGTCAAAACCCACTGTCCGGGGGCCATGATCGGCCCTACCGCAATTGTGATTTGGGTCGTCTGTGGACTATAATTCAGACGACAATTCCCCATCACATAACCTCTCGTGGCCTCGCGTGCGACCCAAGCCGATCTTAGACGCCGCGACGCCGAGAAGTGGACGTATGAGAATCTATTTTTGCCCCGAATGCGGGGGGTACTCCTTGGGTCCCGCATCCCAATGCGACGAATGTCAGGCAGTGCTCCCGGATGACAGTTGGGCCGACGTCACCGAAGAAGAACTCTCACAACTGGAGTACATCGAGGAACTCGAACTCCCCCCGGGGTTGCCCACCTGGGAGTACGACGTGGTCAAATTGAACACTGAGTCCGGCGTGAACGGAATCAGCTACTCAACAGAGGTCTTGAACCGCATGGGTGAGAAGGGGTGGGAGCTGATCAACATCCTGCCCGGCGACGACTCCGAAGATCCTCGCTATGGCGTTTTCAAACGTTCCTGGGTTCCGGACTACGAGGAGTAGCGTCCATTCCGATCGGACGTTCAGCGCGACGACTTGGCGGCGAGTGAAGATCGTCGTTGCGTGGGTCAACATTCACTGCCTCCCTGTCACTTGGCGGCGACAGTCTTCTCCAAATTGAGCGAAGCGAAACATCTCGCTCCCGCAGAGAGAGTCATTCCACTTCCGGCGAGATTCTTCGCGTTGCTCAGAATGGAGTATCCTGCTTCGTACAACTGGCGGGATGCCGTGATTAGACGCCAGTGAAAAGTCTCTCGAAACTGGTACAAATATGCGATGGAATTGGAGCATGCAATGAAACTGGGCATGAACCTGATCAACTTCGGGCCGGGAGCCACCGCGGAGTCTCTGCGCCGGTCGGCCGTCCTCGCCGAAACACTCGGATTGCATTTCGTGATGATCGCGGATCACGTCGCAATTACTCCGGACGTCAGCGGACGGTATCCCGCGCCGTTCTACGACCCGTTCGTAACGTTGGCGTGGCTTGCGGGCGAGACCAAGCGCGTCGAACTCGGCACCACAGTCATCGTGCTTCCGTACCGGAACCCGATCCATACCGCACGCCTGACGGCCAACATCGACCAGATCAGCGGCGGCAGGTTCATTTTTGGCGTGGGGATCGGCTGGGCGCAGCAGGAGTTCGCCGCCGTTGGCGCCGACTACCACAAGCGCGGCGCGGTGACCGACGAGTGGCTCGAAGCGATCAAGACCCTCTGGACCCAACAACCGGCGTCCTACGAAGGCCGACACATCGCGTTTCAGGACATAGACCCGGCGCCGATGCCGGTCCGTTCGCCTCATCCGCCGATATGGGTCGGCGGCGCGAGCTCGGCAGCGCTGCGGAGGACGGTGAAATACGGGGACGGCTGGCATCCGATGCGAATCCGAGTCGATTGGCTACGTGACGCCGGATTGCCTGCGCTCCGCGAGACCGCCGAAAGGCTCGAACGACCTGTCCCAGCGCTGTGCCCGCGGATACGGCTAGGCCTCACCGACAGCCCCTTGCCTGAGGACACCAGGCTTGCGGGGGAAGGATCAGTCGATCAGGTGCGCTCAGACCTCGCGGCGCTCGAAGAGCTCGGAGCTGAATACGTGTTGCTAGACACGTGGGGAGACGACCTGGCCGACACGACCCTCTACGAGCGGACGTTTGCCCAGTACTCCACTGTGGCGGAGAGGATCGCCGACCTTCCGCATGAGACGGTGCGGTGAGAGTACGCCGACTGCCTTTACGTCGACGGATCAAGCACAGGCTTTGATGCCGTCCCCACCACGTCAAAGCGAGGTGTTTTCGAACCGTGGACATCGACCCGCGACGCACCGGATTTGACCTGCGCTCGGACCTCCGTTTGACGACAGTGCGGTCGATCGCGATCCTTGCCGGCCTCTTGGGTGCCGTCTTGGTTTTGGCCGCTTGCGGGTCGGACTCGTCGCCTGCATCAGAGGACGGACCCTTGGCCCAGGGAGCCGCCATCTACAGCGAGAACTGCGCCGCGTGCCACGGTAAGAGCGGCGAAGGCGCCGTGAACTGGCGGCAGCAGAACGCCGACAAAACCTATCCCGCGCCTCCCCACGACCCAACGGGTCACACCTGGCACCACGGCGACGGACACCTCTACCGGACCGTGCGAGATGGCGGGGGCGCCTTTGACTCGCCCGGATTCAAAAGCGCGATGCCCGCGTTCGGAGATCGGCTCGACCCACGAGAGATCAAGGCAGTCATCGCTTACCTGAAGAGCCTCTGGGGACTTGAAGAGTTGACTGCACAGGCGCGTGCCAGCGAGGTTGATCCATTCGTGCTCGAGGATTGATCTGCTTGCCTGGACGGCGGTGACCTTGGCGAACTAACGTTTGTTAAACGTAAGTCCCTGGGTTCGGGCCTGGCGCCGAATCATGGCCGCGACCAGCACCGCTAGTGCGACGCCCATCGGCAGGAGCCCCCATGTCGACACGGAGGGCACGGCGGCCGCGGAGCCGCTCGGAACGCCGCTGCGGACGGTGAACACATACCGTCCGAGTTGACTGGAGTTCAGGCTGTTGTTGACGAGGCCAGTTGTCGGATTGCCGTCAACGAAAGCGTCGCTGACTCCGGAGCCATCGATCTCGAAAAATGTGCCGCTTCCATTGGCGTAGCCCGCCCGGATGGCGTCGCTGCCGCCCTGGCAATCACCGCCTGAGCTGTCGAGAGAGCCTCACAGAACCTGATCGTAATTGAACTCGATGTCAAAGTCCCCGGACGCCACGTCCGAACGGTCGATCAGCAAGAGTTGGAAGTGATTGAGCCCCGGCGCCGGCGGGCGATAGCACTCTACGCCTGGCCAGTTCACGCCGAACGCAGCGTTTCCATCCACAGACCCAGAGCCGTAGGTCACCACGGCGGAGCCGGACTCGGCCGTGTCGACATCGCCAAAGAACGGCGCGATTATGGCCTTCGTCGTGTTGCCGAGATCAAATGCGCTGTAAGTCGACAGGCTTGACCCAAACGTCACGTTTCCGTTGTTGTTCACATACAACGACGTTTGGTTGGTTCCGAAGAAATTCGCCGTGAACCCAAGAGAAACCGGTCCAGTGGAAAGGTCGTCATTCGCGGCCAAAGTGTTGGCGTCAAACCCTGTGCGGACCGCGTTCGGACCTATGGCTCGAACCGAAGACACTGACCACGTTAGGGTCAACACAACGACGACCAGCGCGACCCATACAGTCCAACGCGAATCCGTCGCTTTTAGGCTGGCTCTTAATGCCGTCTTCATCGTGGCTCCTTGGTCACGCCGATTGCTAGTCGACGCCACGCCCCGTCGGATTGTCAGTGCTCATTAACAACGACTACGAGAATACTACGACCACTGGGCACGGTCGTCAAGCGATTGGCGAAAGCTGAGACGCTATTCGTCTCGGCAGCCGCGGTCATCGGCTGGAAGCGCCACGAGAGTCAGGCGTCGTGCTGTAGTGGCATTTCGAAGGAAATTCGCCGGCATAGTAGGCCCTCGCGGGTCATCATATGTTCCTGTGCAGTTCCTCACGTCGACCCGAACTGTCTCCGCCAATCCGCCAGTATGCTCGGGTCGTGCGGAAAAGGCAGGGGAGGCAAGCGATCTAAGGAGAAGTAGCCGACGTCCTGGGTTTCGGGGCCCGCGGTGAGCTCGCCCCCCGTGACCTGGGCGGCGTACGCGGCAAGGACCACGGGTTGCTCGCCGCCGGAGTAGAGGCCGATCAAGCCCAAGAGTTCGACCTCGACGTTGGTCTCCTCTCGCACCTCGCGGACCGCGGCGTCTTCGACGACCTCACCCCTGTCCACGTATCCAGACGGAAAGCTCCAGTGGCCCAGCATCGGCGCAATGGCTCGCTGGACCATCAACAACGCGTTGTCCTGGCACACCAGGACAACAGCGGCAAGTTTCGGATCCAGATACACCACGTGCCCGCACCTTGAACAATACGGCCTCGAGACAGCAGGATCGGATCGCCCTTTGACGCTTCCGCCACATCTGCCGCAAAAAGCGTTGTCGTCGAATCTGTTGTCTTGTTGCGTGATTGATTCGTCTCCCATGCGCCAACAATCTTTCGTTGCCCCGCGGACATCCAGTCGATTATATAACCTTCCGGTCGATGTGTTCCGACGAGGTCACTACAGACCCGTGAATTGACGCTCACACGGAGCAAATCTATAATGGCGGCGACGGCTTAGCCGCATTCATTTAGGGCCAGTCTGTCGAGCTAGCCCATCGACAGGAGTCACCAGTTGCCACAAATACGAGAGAACAAGGTCAAGCGAAAACTCGAACGGGGAGAGATTGCCGTGGTGTTGGCGGGGCCAACCACTCCGGACCTACTCGACATGATGGGTCCGCTCGGTTTCGACGGCGCGTGGATCGAAGGTGAGCACGGTCCCATCGATTTCGCTGACATCCCCGACATGACCAGAGCGTGCGATCTCTGGGAGATGACGTCGGTGGTTCGCGTGAACCTGAACCTGCCCGGCGTTATCTACCGCACCCTGGATGTCGGCGCCATGGGGATCGTTGTTCCCCACGTGAACACCGCCGACGAGGCGCGGGCGGTCGTCGAAGCTGCTAAATTCGGCCCCATCGGCGCGCGCGGGGCGTTCGGCAGCCGCCAGGGATACGGCATTCCCGACTATATGCGGCAGGCAAACGATCAGACGCTTGTCGTGGTGTTGATCGAAGACATAGTCGCTGTGAACAACCTCACCGAGATACTCGAAGTCGACAACATCGACGTGTTCTTCGTGGCCCCGAGCGACCTTGCCCAGAGCATGGGACACGTCGGCGACATCTCTCATCCGGAGGTGGTGGCGACCATCGACCGGGCGCTGGCCCAGATCACCGCGGCCGGGCGCACGGCGGGCGCCCTGGTGTCGGACGCGTCCGTCGAGTCGTATATCCAAAGAGGTGCGAGGTTCCTAATGATCGCCTGGCCGGCTTGGGTTGCCAACGGCTCCAGCGCTTTCCTGGAGAAAGTCGCGTCCGTGGGCGGTTGACCCGTTCCCGGACATCATAATGCGGAACGGCGCTTAGCCATGCCCAACATCTCGAGGTCCCTCGCCCGCGTAATGCCCGACGCCTACATCGAATTGGCGGCGAGAGTAGGCGAGGCATGCGTCGGGCTCGGCGCGCGAGCGTACCTGGTTGGGGGTGTCGTACGGGACGTCCTGATGGGCCGGATCGAATTCGGCGATCTCGACATCATGGTGGCTGACGCCCCTCCGGACGCGATCAACGCCATCGCAAAGGGCATCGGCGGGACGGTGCTCAGGACGTCTCAATTCTCCACAGGACGCCTCGAATTCGATGGAGTCGACTTCGACCTGACCATTGCTCGCTCCGAGACATACCGCCGCCCGGGCGCTCTGCCGGACATAGCGCCCGGCTCACTGTCGGACGATCTGGCGCGGCGCGACTTCTCGATCAACGCGATGGCGGTCGACCTCTCTCCGGACGCATGGGGTGACCTGATCGATCCCTACAACGGGCAGACCGACCTCGAGGATGCCGTCCTGCGAACCCTGCACGAACGCAGCTTCCATGACGACGCCACGCGCATAATTCGGGCGGCGAGGTACGCGGCTCGGTTCGAGTTCGCTTTAGATGAGTCGTCACGCGAGCAACTCCGCGATGCGTTGGTGCATCTGCGAGCCATCTCTCCCGCCCGGTTTCGAAACGACCTTCAACGAGCGTTCGACGAGCCTGACGCGCCAACGATCCTGGGTTTGTTGGACGAGTGGGGGGTGTTTGCCGAGTACCTGCCGGGCACGAAGTTCGAGCCCAAATGGTGGGAGGATTTGCCGGAGGAGCCCGATAGACGGCGACGGGTGGCCTTCGCGCTGTTCGCGATCTCCGGAATCGACGAGCCTCGTCCGAGTCTCGAAGCAAGATTGGCGCTCGACGCCGAGACGGCGGCCGTCGTTCGGTCTGCATTGGCGATGCAAGTCGAACTGCCCGATCTTGACGCCGACGGCTTGCGCCCCAGCGAGCTGGTGAAAGCCCTCGACCGGCATCACCCCGACGCCATCGCCGCCCACGCCATGGCGACGGACGGCGTCAACCTGAGCGCAAGGTTGAGTATTTACTTGGACACCTACCGTTGGGTTCGGCAATCGCTGGACGGCCACGAAGTAATCGCGATAGGCGTGCCTCAAGGCCCGTATGTCGGCCAGGTGCTGGCCCGGCTGCGAGACGCGCGCCTCGACGGAGAGTTGGACTCGCGAGAAGAGGAAGTTGCCCTCGTCAGACGGGCGGTTTCAGGGCAAGAGTTCTTCGACCCGGAGGTTTAGGTTCCGTTCAGCGCACGGGTGAGCTCGAGCAGCGCATGGGTGACCGCTCTGGCTTTGATTCTCATCCGTCGAGCAGGGTAGCTGCCGGACCGGGTGGTGACGCTTCTGCCGATTGCAAATGCCATATGGGCGGAGTCGACGGCGCCGCTGGCACGGGAGGGCTGGGTGACGAGGCCGGTGATGCCGACTCCGACTTCGGTTTTGAACAGATCCCTCGCGGCTTCGGCCATCGTCACGGCGGTCTCCGGTTCGGGACTGGAAGAGGCCGCACGCTCGTCCGGATCGATGTCAGGGCTACCTGGAATCTGCCCGTCTGACGCGACCAAGCTGCCCCGGAAGACCTCGGCGCTGCCGGCCGCATCGGTAAGTGTGCTGGCAAACAGACCTCCGGTGAACCCTTCGATAACTCCCAACGTGCTGCCTGAGGTCTTGAGGGCCCCGATCGCCATCGTAGCGGCGGTCTCGTCGTCGACGCCCCACACGGCCTGGCCGACGATCTGGCGAATCTCGCTTTCCATCGGCTGAATCAGATCGTGAGCTTCCTTCGCGGAGCGAGCGGTGGCGATAGCTCGGAGATGGATCCCGTCTTCTTTGGAGTAGATGCCGAGAGTCGGATTAACGCTACGGAACAACGGCGACAGCATCTCGTCGAGTCCGCCTTCGGTTATTCCGAAGGTCTTCAGCGTGCGGGTTACGATGGCCACGTCGGGGTTCATTGACCTGATCATGGGGCCAACCTGGCTTGCCCACATGCCATACAGCTCGCGGGGCGGGCCGGGCATTGCGGCGATAACTCTGTCGTTCTTATGCACCCACCATCCGGGCGCCGTACCGAGAGGGTTCGGGATCGCGTCCGCGGACTCGATGAGCGTGGCTTGTTTGACGTTGGTCGCTGGCATCGGGAAGCCGCGACCCGCAAACTGGCTCTCGAGGTGTGCCAGGAGATCGTCTTGAACCTCCATCTTTTCACCCATGGCTCGAGCGATGGACTCTCGAGTGAGGTCGTCGGAGGTCGGCCCCAGGCCGCCGGACGTGATCGTTACGTCCGATCGGCTCCAAGCCCTGTCTATCGCTTCAAACAGCCGCTCTGGGTCGTCGCCAACCTTGGTGACCCAGCGAACCTCGACGCCGATTTTCGCGAGCTCCGACGCCAGATAGCCTGAGTTCGTGTCGACGATCTCGCCCATCAGAATCTCGGTCCCGATGGAAATCACTTCTGCGTGCATTGGGTCATCCTGCTGATGATCCGCCTCGGTCGCAGCGGAGTGCGCGGTTGAGGCGATGGGTGGGCAAGCAGACCCGCAATCGCGAAGGGTCGCTGAGTAGAACCGATCAGAGCCGCACGAATCGCCCGCCGAGGTCCCTGACGCGAGGTCGGGCGGATGAAATCAACCTGACCCAGCGGAGGCGTCTTCGTCACTGAACGGGACGTTCTCGAACAAGTCGAACATGGCTTCGGTCCACTCCGCTTCCAGGCGGAGCACCGGCGTTGTGAATTGATCGGAAGCGGGCGCGGCAAAGTAGTAATTGCCGTCTGGAGTCTTGTCGCCAAGTTGGAAAAGTACGCCGTCGGTGAACGACGTGCCGCGCTCGGTTACGCCCAAAAATCTGATCTCGATAGATTGTCCCTCGAGTTCGATGCCCCACTCGCTGTAATCATCGCCTGACACTCTGGCGGTCTCGACCAGTATGTTCTGAGGCCCGACCATGAGATGCGAGTATTTCGCAAACTTGTCCGGATCGAGTTGGCGTGGCTTCACGTCCTCCGGCCTGCTGCGACCGAACCACTTGCCGTCTTCCTGCTGCAATGTCAGGTACTGGTTGCCCGCCGCGGCGGGATCACCCATGTAGAGGTTGACCTCTTCAATGGATTCCGGCGTTCGCGTTACGAACCACTCAGGTATGGGAGGATCGTTGGCTATGCGAGCCAGCACCTCACCCCAGGAATCGGCGATCAGGAACAGTTGGGTGAAACCGGACACCTGGCCGTAGTTGAAATCGCCCTCGGGAGTGTCTGCGCCCAAACGAAACTCGATGGACCTGCCAGCGGTCAGGCCCACGTCGACAATCAATTTCGGAAAGTCGAGCCCGTACTCGGCAGGGTCTTCAATGATTGTGCGCACCTCGGAGATATCCCGCTTGGTCTTCGGTCCGCTCACCAAAAGGACTATCCCTCCCCAGCGGTTGTGATCCGGAGGTATGCCGTCCAGGTTGTCGAAGACCCAAATGCCTTCCTCGTTCATGTGGAAACTTTCGACGTTATCACCGGACGTGATCTTGATGGTGTTGATGTCGTCAAAGGACACCTGGTAGAACCAAGGCGGCTTGGCGACCAACTCCTCCTCGTCTTCGAAGGGGTTCACATACGCGACAACGCCAACGACCACGACACCCACAACAAGGACTAAGGTAGCTTTCCAATTCATGCGAACACCTGCCTACCTCCGCCTCCACCACACGAAGACGCCGAGGAAGAGCATTATCACCGGCGGCACCAACCAACTGGACCACTTAATGAAATTACGTTCGCGCTGATTGACGACGAGCTCCCTGAAAGGGACCAATTTCGGTCTCACCGCGATGAGATCGAAATCTTCCGCCAACCAGTTGACAGAGTTCAACAGCAGGTCGGCATTCTCGCTGCTGAAGAAGAAACCGTTGCGCGCGAAATCGGCATCGCCGAACACCACCAGCTTGGCCAGTGAATCAGGGTTGGTGACAACCTGCCCGTCCAGTGTGCCGCCGGCCTGCACAACCACGGCCAGATCGAGCGGTCCGCCGAGATCGATGTCTGAGTCGAACTCGACTTCGTCCGGGTCCGTCTCCAACCAACTGGCCGGAGTCGAAGCCGCCAGCCCATTGTAGATTATGAATGGCGGAAGGTCTTCGATCGGAACCGCGAGGGTCAAGGCAGTCACGCCAGGGAAAAAGGCCACGTTGACCTGGTCGGCGATCGGGATTCCCGAAATGCCGCTCGTCGTGAACTGAAGGTTCGACTTCTGGACCATAGGGGTCAATTGCTCACCGGCGACGTTGCTCACGATGTCGGCGACGCTCTCAGTGAATATCTGGATGCCCCATCGGATCAGGAATTGCCGATAGGTGTCGGGCGCTCCGGTGTCCAGCAGCGCTATCAGCTTACCGCCGTCGAGCATATACTGCATGATGGCGTCGAGTTCTGCGATTGACAGGTCCTGGTCCGGCCCCGCGATTACCAGGACTGCCGCGTCGGCCGGGACCGCAAGGTCTTGCCTCAAGTTGAGCGGCCAAACCTGGTAGTTGTCTCGCAACAGCCCCTCACGAGCAAAGTCGAACCCATTGGGATCGATTTCGCCGGTTGCTGGGTCTCGCGTCAGAAACGCCTCCCCATGCCCTGTAAGGAAGTACACTCTTTTTTGTTGGATGCCGGTCGCGACGAGCAGTCCGGTCAAAAAGTCCTGCTCGGTGTAGTTGAAGACGCCCTCTTGGTTGCCGGTCTCGACGTCCTCGAAAACAATCGTCGGGTAATTCACTACGCCGTATTGCAGCGCCCGCTCTCGTTCGAGTTGCGGGTCGACGAACCGATACGTGAAGTTCGAGCTTCGCCGATGGAACTCGTTGAGCAGGTCTTCAGCCTGCTGCAGCGCGAAAGCATTTTGCGGGTCGTTCGGAACGAAGAATGCATTGGCCCTGACGGGAGAGGACAGCCGGTCGAGGATCTGTTCGGTTTGCGGGGACAACGAGAACACCCTGGTGGACGTGAGATCGATTCGGGTCGAATCTCGGAAGAACTGGAAGTTCACCAACATGGCGATGCCCAGAAAAGCGAGTGTCATCACGATGGCGTTGACGCCGTAACGGCCTCGCCTTCCGACCATGAATATGGCCACGGCCCTCGGCGAGAGCACAAGCGCCACGAACAACAGCACCAGGCCAATGATCAACACCGTAAGCGCGAAACCGCGAATCTCGTCGATGGTGAGGACCAATATGATCCCCGCCACGCTCGCGACAAGACCGACGACCGCGCTGATGGCGCTCCAGAATCCTGCCGACGCGGCTGACGTCTTCAGGGTGTCTTGGATTACGTCTCTGTTCGAGGGTTGTCCGGTCAACTCATCGCCACCTTCGGGTTTCCATGGACCTGATCGTGAAGAATATGAACACTGCCGCAATCGAAACAAAATAGACAACGTCCGCCGTGTCGATTACGCCCCTCGTGAAATCCTCCACATGTTCGCTCATCGACATTCCGGAGAATACGAGCGCAGCCGTGCCTGTCACGATGTCGCTTATGCGGTCCACGAAGGACAAAACCAGCAAGATCGCGGATCCAACCACGGCCGCTACAATCTGGTTGCTGGATAGGGACGAGCCAAATAGGCCGATAGCCAACGCCGCCGCCCCGTGCAACAGCAGGCCAAGGTACGAAGTGAACAGGGGACCGGTGTCGGGCTGCCCGAAGACATACAACAGCAGCACGTAATACAAGGTCAGCGCGATTGTCATCAAGAAGATCAGATAGCTGGCAATGTACTTTCCGATTACTACTTCCCAGTCGCGGACCGGGGAGGTTACCAGCAGCTCTAGCGTGCCCAGTTTTTGCTCCTCCGCCAACAACCGCATGGTGAGGATCGGCGCCAGGAAGACTATGAAGAAGCTGGCCCAATCGATGATTCCCCGTACGCTCGCCTCAGCGAACGGCGCAGTGACGTCGAAGACAAAGAAGATGCCGGTCAGAGACAGGAACATAGCGCCCACCACGTAGGCGCCAGGCGTAGAGAAGTAGATCTTGCTCTCTTTGTAGGCGACCGTAAAGGTGTTCATTCGATCTCAATGCCTTCGTCGGTTGTCAGCCGCAGGAAGATCTCTTCCAGCGACATTATCACGCCTTCCAAACCGAGCAGGTCCCAACCGGATTTTACGACCGTCGAGGCCAACGCCGCCCTAATCTCGACGCCTAATTCGGACTGGACCCTGTAAGTCGGGACCTGTCCGGCTTCACCCGATACGCGGTCTACGGTCTGGACGCCCTCTACATCGCCCAGGGCTTTCATGACGTCCTGTTGCGGGCCTTTGACCTCGATGTCGACGCGCTCGCGACCTACAAGACGCTGAGCCAGGTTCTCGGGGCTGTCGACCGCGATGATCTGGCCTTCGTGAATGATGATCACGCGTTCGCAGATCTGGCTGACCTCGGGCAGGATGTGGGTGCTCAGAATGAGGGTCTGGTTTCCGCCAAGGTCTTTGATGAGTTGACGGGTCTCGACGACCTGAATCGGATCGATTCCGATTGTCGGCTCATCCAGGACTAGCACATCGGGTTCATGCAATATCGCCTGGGCAATGCCAACGCGCTGCTTGAACCCCTTGGACAGTTTGCCGATGATCGTGGTGTAGTAGTCCTCCAGATGGCATAGATCCACCACATCGTCGATGCGAGAGGCGATGCGGCCTCCCGTCATTCCTCTCAACTTTCCCATGAAACTGAGGTACTCTTTGACATTCATCTCCGAGTACAGAGGGACGGTCTCGGGAAGGTATCCGATATGACGGCGAGCTTCCAACGATTCGGTGACGATGTCGTATCCCGCGATCGTCACCTCACCTGACGTGGGCGGAATGAAACCCGTGATGATCTTCATCGTGGTCGTCTTGCCCGCGCCGTTGGGGCCCAGAAAACCGAGCACCTCTCCCGCTTCGACGCGGAAGTTGATGTCCGTTATCGCCGGGTAGTTCCCGTACATCTTGCTGACGTTGTTGACTTCAATCATCCCGATTTCCTGTCCGATCGCCGAGTGGGCGTTCAACGGCGCTGAAACACTTTCTTCCGTGAAGGCTACCAACTATGTACGTTCAAATTGACTGATGAGATTTCTCGACGACACTTCGCAGTCAACCGGCCGGGTCGAATCCCATTCGTTCCGTTCGAACTCCGCAATCACGCAGACCAGCAGGCCGTGGGCGGATGCCCACCGCAAACCTTAGGGATTCTAAACCATCTAGCCAAAGCCGTTCAAGGCTTCAACGAATCTTCAATCGCAGAACCTGCGTACGATCCGTTCCAAATCACCTCGATTGATACATGGGCGTATAATGGGGTCGGTGCCCCAGGTTGTGACAAATGGGCGACCGCCAGAACCCGGTTATTCGCGGTCGGGTATGAGGCAGAAGTGATGACGACGGGTTTCAGATCCATCCCTCCGGTGAACGAACTCCTTGCCGATGACAGGGTGGCGCAGCTCGTTTTGCGGCATTCGAGAGATGCCGTAGTGGACCTTGTCCGGCGGCGTCTGGACGTTGTCAGAACCACCATCGCGGGAGGCGCTCCGGCGCCGGATATCGACAGCATTGTCGACGGTATCGAGCGCGAGTGCGAAGAGCGATGGCGGCCTTGGCCATCGCGTGTCATCAATGCAACCGGGGTTATTCTGCACACCAACCTGGGACGCGCCCCGTTGAGCGACGACGCCGTCCGCGCCATGGAGAGGGCGGCAGTCAGCTACGGAGATCTGGAGTACGACCTGGCGTCCGGCAAACGCGGTTCCCGCCAGGAGCACGTATCGCGTCTGGTGTGCGAGGCGACCGGCGCGGAAGCGGCCATGGTCGTCAACAACAATGCCTCCGCCGTCATGCTCGGCCTGGCCGCGCTCGCGACCGATCGAGGGGTCATAATCTCCCGTGGCGAGGCCGTCGAGATCGGCGGCGGATTCCGGATTCCCGACGTGTTGAAGCAAAGCGGCGCTGACCTGGTCGAGGTCGGCACGACGAACCGCACTTACGCCGGCGACTACGAAGCGGCAATTACGGACCGCACTGGCGCGATTCTGGCCGTCCATGCATCGAATTTCAAAGTGGTTGGGTTTACTCACTCACCGACCATCGAGGAGTTGGTCGACGTCGGTCGCCGCCGCAACGTCCCGGTGTTGCACGACCTCGGATCCGGGTGCCTGCTTCCGACCGCCCGCTACGGCCTTGCGCCTGAGCCGATGCCGCAGGACAGCATGCGAGCCGGCATCGACCTGGGATTCTTCTCCGGCGACAAGCTGCTCGGAGGGCCGCAGGCCGGTGTAATCATAGGCAGTCGCGAATCGGTCGCCATAGTATCACGCCACCCGCTTGCCAGGGCAATGCGGATCGACAAGATCAACATGGCGGCGCTGGCTGCCACGCTGTTGCACTATATCCGCGGCGAGGCTGAGACGACGGTTCCCATCTGGAAGATGATCTCGATGTCGTCTGACGCGATCAAGCAAAAGGCATCGCTCTGGGCGGATGCCGCGGGCGGCGGTGCGACCATATTGGAGTCCGCGTCGGCCATCGGCGGAGGGAGCCTGCCGGGCGAGACCCTTCCGACCTGGGTCGTCAGCCTTCCGACCGAGCAGGCGAAAACTGGCGCCGAAGGTGTTGCGCGCGGGCTTCGGGAGAGTACGCCGCCGGTAATCGCTCGCATCGAGGAAGACAGAGTCCTTGTCGACCCGAGAACGGTCCTATCCGATGACGAGCCTGCGTTGTTGGAAGCACTAAAGCGAGTTGTTGGGGCAGAGGGCAGCGGATGACCTCTAACCGTCGTCAAGACCAACCGTCGCGGCTGATGAAGCAAGCGAACCTGCCCACCGAGGTCCACCTCCGACAGATGAAAGTGAGGGCGGCTCTCGACAAGCTCGACCGGTATCTGAATGACGCTGCTGTGGCCGGCTTCCCTCGGGTACGGGTCGTGCATGGAAAAGGCACTGGGACGATGAAAAGAGCGGTCGCCGAATTCTTGGCTGGTCATCCACTTGTGGCCCGGCAATATCCCGCGAGCCCGTCCGAAGGCAACGGCGGCGTCACGATCGCGGAACTGGCGTAGACTGCCGTCAATCCGCGGTCGCGGACCAAAATCGACCGCCGGCGGCGCGCTGGCACATAGCTGCCTCAGGATCGACAATGACCCTGTTCGAACACGAAGCCGCGCAGAAAAAGGAGAAGCTGGCCCCGCTGGCGGCCAGGATGCGGCCACGCACGTTCGACGAATACGTCGGCCAGTCACACATCGTCGGGCCAAACACGGCCCTGCGCCGCGCGCTGAACGCGGGATACGTGCCGTCGATGATCCTCTGGGGACCGCCCGGAACCGGCAAGACCACGCTGGCCATACTCTTGGCGTCGATGACGTCCAGTTACTTCGAGCGCATCAGCGCGGTGGGCTCAGGCGTGGCCGATCTCAGGCGGGTCATGTCGGATGCCAGCGACCGTCTCGGGATGCACGGCCAGCGGACAATCCTGTTCGTTGACGAGATACATCGCTTCAACAAGGCGCAGCAGGACGTGATCCTGCCCCAGGTCGAGGACGGCACTATCGTCTTAATCGGGGCGACGACGGAGAACCCGTCCTTCGAAGTCGTGTCGCCGCTGCTGTCGAGGTCGACCGTGTATGCGCTCAATCCCCTGGAGCCGAAAGAGGTTCAGCAGGTCGTCGAAGCCGCCTTAAGTGACACCGAAAAAGGCATGGGAACTCTGGACGTTTCGTTGGACGAAGACGCCCTTGATATCCTCGTCAACCTGTCCAACGGAGATGCTCGGACGGCCCTGAACGGGTTGGAGTTGGCGGTCTTGTCGTCGCCGATGAGCGCCACCGGGGGACGCGTAATCGACAGGGAGACCGCGCGCGAGGCCATGCAGAAACGAGTCGCCCGATACGACAAGTCCGGCGACCAGCACTACGACACCATATCGGCCTTCATCAAGTCCGTCAGGTCGTCGGACCCCAACGCGGCCGTCTACTGGCTGGCACGCATGATCGAGGCAGGGGAGGACCCGCTGTTCATCGCCCGCAGGATCGTCGTTCTGGCCGCTGAAGACATTGGCATGGCGGACCCCCAAGCCCTCACGGTGGCCGTCGCGGCGCAGCAGGCCGTCCACTTCATCGGAATGCCCGAGGGCCGCATTCCATTGGCCGAGGCAACCGTCTACCTCGCTACGGCGCCCAAGAGCAACGCGGCGTACATGGCTATCGGCGGCGCTCTGGACGACGCTCGTGAAACGCGCAACGAGCCCGTGCCGTTGCACCTTCGGAACGCCGTGACCGGCATGATGCGGGACATGGGCTACGGCAAGGATTACAAGTACACCCACGACTACGAAGGCCACTTTACGCCTACCGACAACCTGCCCGACAACCTGAAGGACCGGAAATACTACGAGCCGACCGACCAGGGCTACGAGGCGGAGATCGCCAAGCGTATGAGCCGATGGTGGGGCGGGTCAGAATCGCGACCAGAGTCCGACGAAGAGTAGAGCCAAGCCAGCAGCCGGCGTTTGAGCGGCGACCCCGGCGCATCCGCGATGCGGCTAAAGTCCGCCGCGACTCCTCACCCCTCGGCCTACGAACGACCTCCACTGGGCTCAATCCCATGAAACTCGACATTCTGACGTTTGTTGGTATAATCGCCCAATCACCGCCGAAAGCACATCGGCATTGATTCAACCGGTGTGCCGAATTCATGATTCGGAGAGCAGAAGGAGAGTCCGCCTGTGGTTGAGCAGCAAGGCCAAATCTTAAGACCGGAAACGATGATATCGGAGTTCAAAAAGAACGGCGTAACCCACATAATCACGATCCCGGACAGCGAGACGAATTACCTGTACGAACTTATGGTGAAAGAGCCGTCGTTGGACGTCATCCCGGTCTCTCGCGAAGGAGAGACCATGAGCACCGCGCTGGGATTGAACATCGCGGGCAAAGTGCCGGTATGTCTGATCCAGAACACCGGCATGATGGAGGCCGGAGATTCGATACGCGGAATGGCGCTGGACGCCGGATTCCCGCTGGTGATGGTGATCGGCTACCGGGGGTGGACGCGACATGGCGTCACCATCGACACGGCCGCAAAGTACACCGAGCCGTTCCTCCACGCGTTTAACATCAGCTACTACTTGGTCGAGACGGATGACGACGGGTCTCGAATTTCGTCAGCCTTTGAAGAGGCCAGGTCAACCAAACGACCGGTGGTCGTGTTGATCGGCGACGAGTACCACGGATTCAACAGATAAGACCGCCCGCCAGAGGGTGCATCGTACCGCTATCGCGACTGTAATCACCGGAGGTCATCTTGATCGAAGCAACGGATGTATTTGAAGCTTTTCTTCCGCATCGAGGCGATGCCATCGTATCGGCTACAGGCACCGCCGGCAGCCACTGGAGAGATTTCAGCACCAACGTGAACCGAGACATCAGCCTTGGCGGCGCCATGGGCCACACGGCGCCGGCCGCCTTCGGGTTGGCGATGGGCTTGCCTGACGAGAAGGTCGTGCTATTCGACGCCGAGGGTTCCCTGCTGATGAACCTCGGGGTGCTTGCGACCGTCGCGGGCAAGAAGCCAGCCAACTTCTTCCATTTCCTGTTGGACAACGAGTGCTATGCCACGACAGGCGGGCAGCCGGTTCCCAACTCTTCGGAAATCAACTACGCGGGCATGGCTCGGGAAGCGGGTTACGCCTCGACGTATGAGTTCGACGACCTCGAGGAGCTGGTGACAAACCTCGAATCGATCATGAAAGAGACCGGTCCCGTATTCGTCGCGATCAAGGTGTACCCCGAGGTCCAGAATCTGCCGATCGCTCTTCGAACGCGCAGGCCCAGCCGAAGCCGCATGGAGACTATCGTCGATCTGCAACAGGAGCTCGGCATCAGCGCCGAGTAGGGCATTGGCATCGATGTCGCGGCTAGCGCCTGACGAGTCTCAGAAAGTCATCTCTCGTGAGTCCTGCGTCGCGGATGAGGGGCCTCATGATGCCTCGCCCCAACTCTCGATGCCGTGGGATCGAAAGCCTGCGTCCCTCGGGACCAATCAGAATCATGTGGCTGCCTTGCGTGTGGTCCCATAAGAATCCAGCACGTTGCATTACTCGTGCGAACTCGTCTCCCGAAAGGACGGGAAGTCGAGCCACTAGACCGCGACTTCAATCTCTTGCATGTCGGTCGTAGGTATGGGTTCGCCATGTTTGCGCATGCTGGCGATGTACCCTCTAATGGCCTCTCTTATGTTGGAGGTTGCCTCTTGCCGTGTCACGCCTTGGGAGTGGCAGCCCGGTAGGGCTGGACAACTGGCCACGACGTAACCATCCTCGTCCGTTTCAAACAACACCGCGAACCTCGTGGTTGTTGCCTTGGACGGTGTTTCCGCGCTCTGCGCCAACGCTGGCTGATGCCATTGGCGGACATCAAAGCCAAGATTGACGAGAATCCGGTGGGCTTGCTGGGCCTGGAAGGCGATATAGGGGAGGGAAGTTACCGCATGTATGGGTTGTTTGATCGGAAACTCTTCGCCATGTAGTTCGACATAGTGTTTGTTCCGCCTTTCCGCCTGTCGGTCGGGTTCGGTTGAAGACGCTCGGTGGCGCTGACAATGCGATCCCTGTCGATTTCAAAGCGTTTGCCGGCAATCTGAAAGATCATTCCTGCACCAATCTTGTTGTTATCTTGAATCGCCCACGGAAGACTGGTCAAGGCCCATATGCGTCGCATGGGAGGACGAGGGGGCCAAAGGGTGAACGGAGAACGCGGGTACTCGTGGGATCGATGTCTGCGCAAGGCTTTCGAGCGGCCTCCGGCGGGCGACGTGCCACATTATGGCTGACCCGTGGGAACCAGCCTCGGCAGAAGTCGATGACAGGGCCCGTCACACTCGGTCCCCATGGACGCCGATCTTGGGGAGCGGGTCCAGGGTGGCTATACCTCAGTCGCAGGCTCTGGCTGAACCGCGTCGAAGCGGGCCACCTTGCGGAGCACCCATCCCGCGTTCACGACGACGACGGCGCCTCCGATCGCGATGGCGACTGGCGCCCCGACCGCATTCGCGATAGCCCCGGTGTGGAAACCCGCTAGCCCACTGACGCCCCACATCATGGCCTGGAAGCTCAGCACTCGGCCTCGCAGGCTGTCGGGCACGCTGGTCTGCAACACCGTGTTGACGGTGGTTTCGTACATCACGACCGAAGCGTAGGCCGCGGCGATGAGCGCAAGCGACACGGGCAGCCATCGAACGAAAGAAAACACCACCAGGAACAGACCGAAGCCCAAACTGCCTCCCACTATGAGCAGTGACTTTCGGTTGATCTCGCCGACGTTGGACATCACAATCGACGACACCGTCGCGCCAGCGCTGCCCGCCGCCAGAAGATAGCCTAGGCCCGAGGCGCCGGCGTCCAGTACATCACGGGCCATGACAGGCATCATCGCCTCGTGCGCCCAACCGAAGCCCTCGACTACGAAGATCATCAGGATCAGAGTACGGACACGAGAGTCGCTGATCACGTATGCGAGGCCCTGCTTGAAGTCCTCCAACGGCGTCGTCCGCTCCCTCGGTTCTCGTGCCACCTTTCGCATCGCGAGGATAAGAAACGGCGCTATGCCGTAACATGCCGCAATGACAACGTACGCGTAGCCAATGTCAAAACGGCTCACGATCGCTCCCGCCAGCAACGGCGCGACGATCCCCACGATTGTCATGCCAGCGAATCGAGCCGCCGTCGCGCTGAGCAACCTCTCGCGGCCGACAATGTCCATGGTCATCGCCATCATCGTCGGTACGTGGGCCGACGCGACCATGCCCTCCGCAAACGACGCGACGATGATGTGCCAGAGGCGGATGTTGTCGGTTAGTATGAGGATCGCCAGCGTCAGTCCTAGCAGGCCCCTGACAGTCAACGTCGTGAGCACCAATTGGCGGCGCGTAATCCGGTCGGAAAGCACTCCGCCCACGACTGCGAACAGGGTAAGAGCCAGGCCGCCCGTGCCCGCTGTGATCCCGACCCATAGCGGCGAATCGCTGACCTGCAAGGCAAGCCACCCGTGCACGGTGAAATAGGTAATGAGCGCCATGTCACTGAAGACGCTGGCGATCCAGAATAACCTGAACTGGCGATCCTTAAAGAGCGACCACACGTTCTCAACTCGTAGGTGCCGGCGAATCCGGCCGCAATGGCACTGATGAACCGCGATCAGACGGGGATGTGCGCACGCTGCTCGTCAGGCCAGACCGTTCGCCTACGAACGCCCGGCGAGAGCTCAGTATATCGCGCCGCCAATTCGCCACGATGAGCATAGCGGAGCATCTCGTCTCAGGGAACGAGACGCCTCGTGGAGTTCCGGACCACTTGCATCCCTGCGGACCCCAGAAATCCTTCGCTGCTCTCAGGATGGCGGATCGGCGTTCACGTCGTTCTGTTCTACGGCGGCGCTAGGGGCAGCCGTTATGACGCCCAGGACGGTGTCACAAGTAATTGATCGTGCTGATTTCACACCGCGCCAGGTCGGGCCAACCGGGCTCTGACAGGGAGAACGGGTGCACAAGGCGCCAGACTGATTCGGCGTCCTATCGCGATCAGACGGCCTCTTCTCTGATCGTCGAATCGATGACGTCCAGGGCGTAGTCGATGTCGTCGGACGTAATGCCGTAGTGGGTCACGTATCGCCAACGCCGCGCCGGAGAGCCACCCTTTATGCCGCGCTCGTTGAGTCTGCGCGCCAAACCCGCCCTGTCCGGATGGTCCAAATCGAAGAAAACCAGATTCGTGGGCAGGCTCTCGGGGTCGATCGTGACACCGGGAATGTCCTTCAAGCCTGTGGCTAGTTTCCGGGCGTTTGCGTGGTCCTCGGCCAGACGGTCGACCATCGAGTCCATCGCTACGATGCCTGCCGCGGCGACGATGCCAACTTGCCGCATGCTGCCGCCGACGATCTTGCGCCACCGTCGGGCCTCGGAAATGAAATCTTCGCTCCCGCAGATTATCGAGCCTATGGGGCAACTCAACCCCTTCGACAGGCAGAAAGTAATCGAGTCGGCGTCCTTGGCCAACTCGGCGACAGGGGCTTCGAGTGCGACGGCCGCGTTGAAAATCCGCGCGCCGTCGATGTGCAGGGGAGTGTCGCGGTCGTGGGCGATGTCTGCGATTGCCTTGGTGTCCTCCGGCGTGAGGACTGCTCCCCCGCAGGCGTTCTGGGTGTTCTCGAGCGCGACAACGGCGGTCCGGGGCTGATGCACGTCGTTGGGGCGGAACGCCGCGACAACGTCATCCGGGTCCAGCATCCCGCGCGAGTCGTTGGGAATCGTGTGGAACGAGACCCCGCCTAGGACTGACGCGCCCCCGGCTTCGCTCCTGAAGATGTGCGCCTTGTTTCCGAGGATGATCTCGTCGCCTCGACCGGCGTGCGAGAGCACCGACACCAGATTGCCCATGGTGCCGCTAGCCACGAACACCGCCGCCTCTTTGCCCATGCGTTTGGCGGCGATCGCCTCGAGCCTGTTCAGGGTTGGGTCGTCGCCGAATACGTCGTCTCCCACCTCCGCTTCGGCCATCGCCCGCCGCATCTCGGGTGTGGGATGTGTAACCGTATCGCTACGTAGATCGACCTCTCGCATTCGTGTGCCTCCAATGTTGGAAACCAAATTCAATCACGCGCCAATTCTATCAAAGCCCGCTTGTAAAACGCTATCGGCTCGCCTAAGATTGAGCCGTCCTATCGCTCCCTATTTGACGCCTATGACACAACAAATTCTCACATTGAATAGCGGCCACCTGAGCTTGGAGTCCGTCCTCGACGTCCCTGACTCCAGCGACAAGGTTCCGGGCGTGGCGCTATGCCATCCCGACCCGCGGTATGGCGGAGACATGCACAACGATGTCGTCGTCGAACTTGCGCGCGTCCTCGTTGAGTCGGGCATCGCCGCTCTCCGGTTCAACATGCGGGGAGTGGGCGCAAGCGACGGGGAGTTCGACCGCGGCAACGGCGAAACCGACGACGCCCTGTCGGCGCTGCACACGCTGGAACTACACGAACGAATCGACCCGAGCCGAATCGGCGTGGCAGGGTACTCCTTTGGCGCGTCCATCGCCATTCAGGCCGCGGGCGAGTCGAGTCTGGTCCAGGCAGTCGTTTCGATTGCGTGTCCGGCCCCGATCTTCAGGGTGTTGGGCTCCGTCGAGCTCCTGCAGCCAAAGCTGTTCGTGATGGGCGACAGCGACCACAACTTTCCAGTCGAGCAGTTCCGGTTTCTGACCAAGCGATACTCCCAACCCCGAGAGGTGTCGGTGGTTGTTGGGGCAGATCACTTCTTTCGTGGCGTGGAACCGGCCGTTGGCGAAATGACGACTCGCTTCTTCACCAGATGGCTGACCGGCGATCAGGCGGACTGAGTTGCGGCAGGCCGCGATTTCTTTTCGTTCCAAGCGCCTGACACTGGACGGTGTGCTCTCCACTCCGGAGCAATCGAACGGCGATCCGGCGGCGGTGCTCGTCTGCCATTCCCACCCGACGCTGGGGGGCAGCATGTCGGACCCGGTGGTTATGGCGATCTGCCAGGCCGCTGACGGAGCAGGCATGGCGACGCTCAGGTTCAACTTTCGCGGCGTAGGCGAAAGCGAAGGCAAGTTCACCAACGGAGAAGAGGAGGGCCACGACGTCAAGGCAGCGCTCGATACGCTGCGCAAGTGGCCAGGGATCGATGGCGACCGAGTGGCCATCGCCGGATATTCGCTAGGGGCGGCCATCATTCTCGATGACCTGAAACGACTCAAGCGCGCCCAGGCCATCGCCCTGGTGGCGCCAACCGTGGCGTCGCTGAGAAATCCCAAGTTTGTCGGCGACAAGCGGCCCAAGCTGGTGGTGGCCGGTCAAAACGACAAAGTGGCGCCGTCTCTGGAGCTTCAGCGAGAACTCGATGCGGTGAGGCAGCCGGTGAAATTCGCGGAAATGTTGGGCGCCGACCACAGCATGAAGGGCCACGAAGCCGAAATCGGAAGGCTCGTCTCCGAGTTCATGGGCGACGCTCTTCGATGACTTCCCGAGTATTCGATCAGCCCTGAATCTCCGCGAGGTCTTCGTCACGCGCGAGTCCAAATACCGCCTCGGCTAACTTCGCCGAACAGTGCATCAGCGGACTCAAGGCCACCAGCGCTGGACCGGACATGGTCGACCGCGGTCTCGCCATCGTGACGACGCTTGTCCCCCACATCGGCTACGACGCGTCAGCCGCAATCGCTCACGAAGCGGGGGAAACCGGCCAGACCGTCAAAGAAGTGGCACTGGTCAGGACCGACCTCTCCAGCGACGAACTCGACGAGATTCTGGACCCTTCGAGGATGACCGGGCAGGGGCGCCAGCCAACTCCGTCGTCATGAAATTTCACCTGTCTGGCCGTGGAGGTTGACCGAAACGCAAAACCACCCCGGGGCCGTGGCGTCCGGGGTGGTCTTCTCATCATGAGACGGCTGTCAGGGGGTGCGGCATCGCCGCCTACATCGTGAGGCGCTTGTACAGGTACAGCAGGCGCTCTGGCAGGTCGTAGATGCTGTCCAAAACCTCGTAACCCATATCGGCGGTCATGGTCTTCAAGTAATCGTGTCCGTTTTTGTCCACCGTCAGGCAGAAAGCGTTGATGTCCTTGCGCTTCGCTTCGTCCAGGGCCATTCGGGTGTCGTGGACCGCGTACTCTTTCTCGACGCCTTCCCGGCTGTAACCTCGGTCCTGGGGCCGGCCGTCGCTGACCAGGAACAGTATTTTGGTTCGTGCATCCTGTTTCTCCAGTTTGGTCGTTGCGTGCCGAATCGCAGGGCCCATCCTGGTGGCATGCAGGGGCGCCACCCGATCGATCCTTTTCTTCACACGGTCTGAGAAGGCTTCGTCCAGTTCTTTGATCGTATAGAACTCGACGTTCTCGCGACCGTAACCCGAGAAGCCGTAGATGCCGTAGATGTCTCCGATGGCTTCCAGCGCGTTGACGATGAGGACGATGGCCTCTTTCTCGACATCGATGATGCGCTTGTAGGAACGCCTGGCCGCCTCTCCGCGACGCGTTCGGAGCCATACCATGTACTCCACCGGGTCGTCCGGCGCGTCCCAGTCGTCGGCCGTGCGCTTGCCTTCGTCGATGGCCTCGGCGGTGGAGGCGCTGGTGTCGATCAGGAACGCGGCCGCGACGTCGCGCTGCACCTTGTTTCTGCGCCAATAGAACTTGTCGCTTGGGCTGACCCCGGTCTTCATGTCGACCATGGCCTCGATGACTTCGTCGATGTCGATCTCTTCGCCGTCTTCCAGTTTCCGGACCCTCCGGAACATCTCGGGCACCATCATCTCGAACTGCCGCCTGATTCGGGTCACGAGTCCGCCGAATTCATGGAGCGTGGCCCCATAGAAGGCTGGGTCGCCTTCTTGCATCGTCTTCTGGCGCACAATGCACCATCGTGGCTTGTAGTCGTCAGCCCGGAAGTCCCACTCGTCATAGACGAAGGTTTGCGGCTCGTTGGCCTCCAACTCCGCGCCTTCCTCGTCGACGTGTGTGAACGGTCCTTGGCCGAACTCGGGGTTGTCCGGCAGGTTCAACCCAGCCTCTTTCAGCAGGTTGTCGGCGAACAAACCCTGCGAGTTCTGGATGTCGCCTTGAACAGCCTGAAGGTCCAACTCGGCGCTGTTTTGCAACAGCTCTTCGAGTTGTTCTTGAGTAATCGGGTCGCCGGACGCATCGCCGACAGAGTCCTGGTCTTGCATCCTGAGTTGGCTGAGCAATTGGACGAGCTCGGGTTTGAAGTCGCCTCTGAAGTCGACGTCTTCGGTGGACTCGTAGTCCTGTTCCGAGTCCGGCCGCATCTCCATCTCCATTCCTTCGGCCATCTGTTGGAGAAGCTGTTCCATCTCGGCGGGGTCCATGTACTGATCGTCGTCTTGGTCCTCGTTGACGTCCACGTCCTCCCAGTCTTCGGGAGGGACTTCTTCGTTGGGGATGGCGGCGATTATCGCGTAGATGCGCATCGTCGCCTCGGAGGTGTCTTCCACCGCGGCTTCGGCGCTGAGCACCCGTCGAGCGATGGCTGTTATCTGCTTCGCCTGATCGACGTACTCCAGCGGGGCAGGGATGGTCTTTTCCTGCTGCAGGCTGAGGCGGACGAGAAACTCAACCAACGCTTCCCGAATCGGGAGCGACTGGATCTCAGGGCGGTTATCGTTCGAGTCCTGTTGGACTCGGTCGTAGGCGCTGCGGATGCCGGGGTATTCGTACTTGACTCGAAAATCGAGCCGGCCGTCTTCCACGACCGTGAACACGTCCAGCGCCAACTTCCGGTCCTCGAACATGTTGAAGAACCGCTGCATGTCCGTGATCCACGCGCGTTCGAGTCCCTGTCCTTCGCCGTCGCCTTCGGTCTCGCCTTGCACCGCGGTGCTTGATGGCTGGGTGCGGCTTTGCTCGAGCTCGGCCCGTCGGTCTGTGAAGATTTCGGACGGGCGGTCAAACTCGAAGAAAAAGCTGCCGAACTCGAGGTGAGCGACCTGGTGGGTCGACACAACCTTGAACCACGAGAAATTCTCGGGCTTGCTCTGGTACCGGTCCACGACACCCGGGACAAACACGGTCGATCCTTCGGTAGACGGAGACTCCGCCGACACCCAGCCGATGTTTTTGTCGACCAGGTCCTCGGAGGCGGCGAGCTTGATCTCGGTGCCAGCCAGAGCCCGGCAGTACATCTCCATCACAGGCTTGATGTGGTCGAACTCGACACCCGACGAGAGCGCGGCGAGAGTCGCCTCGGAGTGGGCGGATTCGATCTTGAAGAAAGCGAGGCCACCGTCCGGGTTCTGTCTCAGGAGGTTGACCCCTTCGTCGAACCATCGCTCGACCTGATTGATGGACAGTCGGTCCATAATCTTCGAGCAGCCTTTGATGAACTCGGGCACCGCGATCGGCGACTCTTCCATCAGGGCTTCGGCCAAGGTCAGAATCCTGGCGTGGTGCTCCGAGGCCACTTGGGAGAGCGCTTGCGAGGTCTCGAGCATCACGTTGGGGATGTTCGTTCCGCCAGCCTGGACCTGCCGCTCTGCGATCTTCAAGAAGCGGAAGCGCTGGTCTTCACCGATCTTCGGCAGTGCCTTCGCGCCGGACTCGAAGAAGCTTTTGACCTCGCGCCAGCCGGAATCGACCAGGGCGGTGGCAAGGCCGATGAACGCCGTCTTGTCCTCGCCGATGAGCGGGAATATCTGTTGACCAAGCGCGAGGCATTCCGCCGCGAGGTCGTACGACCGGCGCGACAGCTCGTCGAGGAAGCCCACGAATCGCTCCAATTCCGGGAAAGAGAGACTCTCCATTAGCGCGGGGCTGTAGGCGAAGAACTTGCAGGCCAAAGTGCTGGACTTCCACGTCCCTTTGTAGAGGCTGCTTCCCAACTTCGCCCAGCTCTCGATATGCCTCGACCGGAGTTGGCTCATCGCCTCCGGGCTGGCTTCGAAGTACGCGGTGGCCAGGGTAGGGGATTCGCCGCAAAGCTCGGTCCCGCAGACCGTCCATCGCATGAAGTAATTAAATGGCATGTACGTCAGCACTTGGGGACTGACGCGGTAGTACTGGGCCGCCGCCTCCCAGGATCGTACGGTCTGTTCGGCGATCTTCAATCCGGCTGTCGCCCATTGTGTAATCGATTCGTCGTCGAGGGTGGCCGGCATCTGTGCGTGGGCCTTTTCAAACTCGTCGGTCACCGGCGCGGGAAACCGCCGGAAATGTTCCTGCATCTCTTCGAGTGTTGTCGCTCCTGTGTTTTCCACGCGGTCTCCTTAGGCGGTCCAGTCCCCCAGTACATCCAGGAAATTGGCCAGCACTCGTGCGGTGGCGCCGAATATCACGTGTCCTTCGTAGACAAACGAAGGGGAGTTCTCAAGTTTGCCGTCTTTAATGCGAATCTCGTCCCGCCGGTTTCTCTGGCAGCGCAGATGGTGGATCGGGGCTTCGATGACTTCGGCCACCTCGAACCTGCTGGGTGCGAAGTTGTAAGGATACGGGATTGTGCCGACGAACGCACTGATGAGGAAGTTGGAGATGGTCGGCATGTCGTCGAGCCGGCCGAGGACTTGCACGTCTCCGGGGAGTATTCCCATCTCTTCGTGTGTCTCTCTGAGAGCCGTGAAGAGAAGCGATTCGTCTTCGCGGTCCATACTGCCGCCAGGAAATGAGATCTCGCCTTTGTGGTGCTCAACCATTTCGGTGCGTTTGTTGAGCAACACGCAGTACTCCCCGTTCTTGGGGTAAACGACAAGCATGACTCCGGCAGGCCGAAGAGCGCCGTTCTCAACAGTCGCCCTGTCGCTGCCGGCGAGGGTTTGCCTGATCTCCTCCGTGGGTGATGCGCTCAACAAGCGCCTCCGCGCGGGAGGCGCTCCCGGTCTGAGCAATCGGGAAAGAAGGTCGAGCCTACTCGAAGACGGATGATGTCAGCTCCTCGATGCTCCGCTGGACTGTGTGGTCGTCGGTCACCGCCCAGTTTACGGCGACCTGGCAGGCGCGCCTAGGTGTGATGCCCTGCTTGATGAGCTGCCCGGCGTAGATCAGCAACCTGGTGCTGGCGCCCTCGCCCAAGCCATGTTCTTTCAGATTGCGGACTTTCTCTCCAAGCTTCGCGAGCTGGAGCGCTATATCTGCGTCGACTCCGGACTCGTGGGCGACTATCTCCGCTTCTAGGTCCCGAGGAGGGTAGTCGAACTCGATGGATACGAACCGCTGGCGCGTGCTGTGCTTGAGGTCTTTCAACGCGCTCTGATATCCGGGGTTGTAGGACAAGATGAGCAGGAAGCCCTCTCCGGCCTCAAGCAACTCGCCCCGCTTCTCCACGGGCAGAATCCGCCGATGGTCGGTCAACGGATGGATCAGGACCGTGGTGTCTTTGCGGGCTTCGACGATTTCGTCGAGGTAGCAGATGCCCCCGGCTTTCACGGCCCTACTCAGAGGCCCGTCGATCCAGACCGTCCTGTCGCCTTCCAAAAGATAACGGCCCACGAGGTCGCTGGCTGTAAGGTCCTCGTGGCACGCGATAGTGATCAACGGCAGGTTGTCCGGTTCGGAGTCATCTCCATTGGTTGGTTCGGCGGGTTGCGCATCGGGATTTTGGCTAATGCGCGTAAGTGGCTGCGCAAGACGATAAGACATGTACTCGACAAACTTGGTCTTGCCGCAACCAGTAGGGCCTTTAAATATGAGTGGAATCTTCTGCGCATAGGCGGCTTCGAAGAGCTCGATCTCGTCTCCGACCGGTAGGTAGTACGGCTCTTCGGTTATGTGGTATTCCTCGATGATATAGCTGCGATAAAGCGTCCTTGTAGGTGAAGTCATCTGCTGTGTTCGCTCTCCTTAGGTCTGGCTCGGGGCCCTCTGGCGCCAGGTGTCCTCGACGTGTTTCCTCAACTCGTCCAGTCCCTGATCGTTGACGATTACTGCGTCCGCGTGCGAAGCTCGCTCTTCCTGAGACATCTGGCTCGCGATCCTGGATCGTGCGGTCTCCTCGTCCATGTTGTTGCGTTCGCGGAGGCGAGCAATTACGGCGTCCTCCGGCGATGTGGTCACCCAAATTTCATCGGCCAGCGGAGTCCAGCCGGCCTCGATCAGTATCGCTGCCTCGACGACGATTCGGTCGATGCCTTCGCCGGCCATCACGCCGATTCGCTCCTTTATCATGTCGAAGATGCGGGGATGCATAATGGCGTTGAGCCGGTCCATCGCCTTGGGGTCCGCAAAGACAATCGGTCCGAGTTTCCGCCGATCGATCTCCCCGGATTCTGAGACGATGTCGCTGCCGAAGGCGTCAACGACATCGTTGAAGGTCTGAGTATTGGGAAGATAGGCTTCGTGACCGACCAAGTCGGCGTTTATGATTGTTGCGCCCAGTTCGGACAGAATCTCCGAAACTTGGGTCTTGCCAGTGCCTATGCCACCTGTGAGGCCAATAACGAACATGTGAATTTCGCCACCCTAGAAAATTCAACACATTCTACAAGAGGCGGCGAAAGCGGGTCAACCTGGCTGGCCTCCCGAAGACCGAGTTTTCACGCCCAATCTGCGACGTTTCAACCGGACCCTTGAACCCGCGTAGGCGACAAGCCGTAACTATTGCCGAATTCGATGGTGTCTCACCATTCAACGCACCATGGTCTGACGGCCATTAAACAGTGCTCCGTCGCAGCGCTCCGGTTGTGCGTGATCAGCAACGGTGCTAAGCTGTTTTATCGTCAGCAGAGAAGCCCAGCCACGCATCCAAAATCCATGGGGACCGTTCTTTTGCACCTCGCAGTCGACGGCTATGGCGCCGATCCAAATGCCCTCCGGGACGAAGATCTCATTCTCCGTTTTCTGGACACGTATCCGGACGAGATAGGGATGACCAAGATCATCCCCCCTCAGGTCTACACGTATCATGGCAAGAAAGCGGAAGATTGGGGCGTCTCGGGATTCGTGTTGATCGCCGAGAGTCACATAAGCGTTCACACGTTCCCGGACCGAGGACACGTCAACATCGATGTCTTCTCGTGCAAACCATTCGACGTCTCCGAGTCGTTGGACTCCGTCAGGACCACGTTTTCCCTGACCCGAACTGATGTCTGGACGTTGGACAGGGGACTGGAGTACTCGAGCGCACGGCAAGCCTACAGCAGCATGGTGCGAGAACGCGTCGGGCTGGTTGCCAAGGCCAGCGAAGGCGATGGGTGACCAACCCGGGGGACACGCAGCCGCCGGGGACGCACCAGTGGAACACGTTCCTGGACACGCCTCCGGACGAAGATCGTTTTGACGACGCCAAGTTCGTTGTGCTGCCGGCGCCTTACGAGACCACGACGTCGTTCTTGACCGGGACTCGAGACGGCCCATCCGCGATCGTCAACGCCTCCGCGCAGCTCGAAGACTACGACCTCGAGCTAGACGCCGACATCTCGATCGCGGGAATCCATACGGCCCCGGCGTTGGTCCCGAATCTGCACGCGCCTCAGGCGATCGTAGAGCAGGTCGATCAGGTCGTCGACTGGGTCGCGGCCGGAGGCAAGATTCCGGCGCTGCTCGGCGGTGAACACACGGTGACCGTCGGTGCGGTCAAAGCGATGTCGCGCCGCCACACCGACCTCTCCGTACTCTATTTGGACGCCCACGGAGACCTCAGGGACAGTTACATGGGGACTGGCTGGGGCCACGCGTCCGTTGCGCGCCGGTTGCTCGACGTCTGCCCGGTGGTGCACGCCGGCGTCCGGAGCATATCGGCGGAGGAGCGCTCGTACATCGACGAGCAAGCCCTTCCAGTCCACTACTGGCCACCGATTACTGGCTTAGACGATTACGTGAAGGCGGTCGTCGACGCGCTAGCCGCCAGCGTGTACGTGAGCATCGATCTGGACGTTCTCGATCCCTCGATCATGGCCGCGGTCGGGACCCCGGAGCCCGACGGAATGGACTGGCGCCAACTCACTCTCTTGCTCAGGAGGTTGGGCCAACGACGCCGAATCGTCGGATTCGACGTCGTCGAGTTGTGTCCGAGGGCCGGTCCCCCTACCTGTGCGTACACGGCTGCCAAGTTGGTTTACAAAGTCATGGGATACTCTTTAGCTTTCGACCAAACGTAAGCCCATGATAAGATTACTGCGACCTGTGGCCGCGCGTCAGACGCAGGCTGCGCGAAGCATCAGAATCGAGAGGCATTGAGTCATGGCGACTCCGAACAAGCTGATCTACCTGGACAATGCGGCTACCACCGCGGTCCGGGAAGAAGTGTTGGATGCGATGTACCCGCACTTCGGCGTCAGCTTCGGCAACCCATCGGGCATCCACGCAGTCGCGCAAGAGGCCAGGAAGGCCGTAGATGAGTCCCGAGAAACAGTCGCCCGCATCCTCGGTTGTCGCATCGGCGAGATTGTATTCACAAGCGGAGGCACAGAAGCGGACAACGCCGCAATCAAAAGCGTTGCGCTCGCCCTCCGAAACGTTGGCAACCACATAATCACGACCAGCATCGAGCATCATGCGGTGTTGCACACTTGCCATCAACTCGAACAGTTCGGTTTCGAGGTCACCTACCTGCCGGTGGACTCGCAAGGGTTGGTCGACCCGGACGACGTTGTGAACGCAATCACCGACCGGACAATCCTCGTTAGCGTCATGCTGGCTAACAACGAGATCGGAACGATTCAGCCCTTGAGTTGTATCTCGAACGCAGTAAAACAGGAATCGGACCGGCGAAACAAAAAGATCGTGCTGCATACCGACGCGGTCCAAGCGGCCGGTTACCTGGACCTGGACGTCGGTCGGTTGGGCGTCGATTTGCTGAGCCTGTCTGCGCACAAATTCCATGGGCCCAAGGGCGCCGGCCTGCTGTACGTGAAAAGGGGCACACCATTCGAGCCTCAGATCATGGGTGGAGGGCAAGAGAGAGAGCGTCGGTCGGGCACTGAGAACGTCCCTGGCATCGTTGGCCTCGCACAGGCCCTCCGGCTGGCAACCGAGGAACGCGAGTCACTCTCGGCGCGGTTGGCGCCGATGCGAGACCGGATCATAGACGGCCTTCGGGCGAATCTGGATCGGGTCAGGCTCAACGGCCACTCGACCCGAAGGCTGGCCAACAACGTGAACGTCTCGTTTGAGAACGTCGAAGGCGAACCGATACTGCTGGGTTTGGATCTGGCGGGCATATGCGCGTCCAGCGGGAGCGCCTGCTCGTCAGCGTCTCTCGAACCTTCTCACGTGTTGCTGGCGATCGGATTGGACGCGAACCTGGCACAGAGCAGCTTGCGCGTCACTCTCGGTCGCGACAACACGGAGGAGGACGTAGACTATCTGTTGTCGGTGTTGCCAGACCTCGTCGTGCGACTGCGCCATATGCCATCGCTATCGGAAGTGTAGTAAACCATCGGACAGGAAGCCACACATATGCAAATCTTTACTGACCGGGCGAGGCGCACAGCGCCGAACCGGCTGACCTCCGTACGAAGCAAGGTCTATTTGGCAACGGTGTTCGCCACGTTCATCGTGCTGACCATCACCGGGTGCGGCGATGACGGCATACAATACGCCAAAGGAAGAAGCATCGAGATCCACGCCACCAATCCGGTCACCACCGACAAACTTGCCTACGCCGACGGCCTGGGCGGGCATTGGGTGGTCCGGCCAAGCGCTTCCAACCGCGAACTTGCGCTTGTTAACGTAACAATCGTCAACCGGACGAGCACCGTGATGCCGCTGTTGGTCGAACCAGACGCCGCTCGACTTGGCGACCGGCGGGGCGAACGCATCCGAGCCGTCGACCCGTTCGAAACGTCCGCGACTGCCGCCGGGGCGGACGTCGATGAGGACAAGTTCACGCCATTTTTGTGGGGCGAGATATCTCTTGAGCGCCAGATGCAGGTCCAAGGTTGGATGATCTTCGACGTGCCCAAAGGACTGACCCTAGGCTCCATGTTTTGGGACGAGGTCGATGAAGTTGTAGTCGACTTCATCGATTATTTCAGAGGGTAACCTTGCTCCCAGAGCAATCACGGCGCAACACCACGCGACGGGGGAGTGACATCGACCAATCCGGGCTCCGCAACGACGTGCATGTTCAGCGACGAAACGGAACGGTGAATCTGTTCTGGAAACGCCGCATCGGATATAATGAGGTCCAACGTATGCGGACCCATGAGAAAACCGCTGGAGGAATTGATGGCTCACCCTATTGAAATTACCGATGCGACGTTCGACGAGCAAGTCGTTGGGTCTGACACACCTGTTGTTGTAGACTTCTGGGCCGAATGGTGTGGCCCTTGCAAGATGATCGCGCCGATCGTCGAGCAACTCGCCGAAGAGTACGATGGCAAAGTCAAATTCGCAAAGCTGGATGTCGACTCAAACCCCCGAACCGCCATGAACTTCGGCATTCGCGGCATACCTGCGTTGCTGATCTTTAACGACGGCAAACCCGTCGACACGGTGGTCGGCGCGGTGCCCAAGTCGGTGCTAAAGCAGCGAGTCGACGCGGCCCTCGCGTAAGCTGGCGGTTCGCGGGCGGGCTTCGGCCTCCAGCATCACGCAACTGCCGATCTTCGTAACTTAGACCTGATAGGCCTGGAGCCCAGGGCGCCAGGCCTATCGTGTTGACCCGAAAGGTCAACGTTTGTCCTCAGTCAGGCGGCGTCAAGCATGCCGTCCAATCGTTGCGGCCTCCGCTGCAAGACTTTACTCTCGAGGACACACACGGGAGCGGATGGGGCCTGGTGGCTCCTGCGGTCTTCAACACCGTTGGCGGCAACCCTGCGGTTGGCGCGGTGGGTTCGACTCCCTCTCGCTCCCGCCAGCCGTTCTTCGATGAACGTGCTGGAAGGCGCCGTTTTATCCTGCGTAAATCACCGTTCGCACAATCGTTCGTCGGATGTCTTCGTCCCTGCATTGTCGCGAGATTGCTGCTTCCGCAGCGATGCACGTATCAGCGACGGGACGGAACTCGGTCACCGAGCGGCAGGATACCGCCGTGATATCGGCAGATAACCCACCCTTTCATGGGCCGCCGTCGTTTAACTATTAATCAGAGACGACGCCGCGTTGCATGAATCTGCAACCTGAATATCCCGGGCTAACCCGGCTCGGCCAGGAGATGGCAGGATGACCGACTTCTCAACGACTGAACCGACTGATTCGGCCAGTGAACACTTCGCCAAGCTCAAAGAGTACGCTCAGCGGGTTCTCGTGAACGGTCAGAAGCTTTCTGCGGACGAGACCGAAGACAAGGAAACCCGACTGGCAGCTTTGCGCGAACTCACTGATCGTATGGGTTTACCGAAAAGGACCTCGTCAAGCTCATCTTCGGCAGGATATTCCGCGATAACAAGCAGTGCGGATGCCCGACCTGCCGCGCCCGCCGACAGATGCGTAACGACAAGGCGGGGACGGGAGCTTAGCCGCCCTCGCCGCGAACGGGACTGTCCGGCGCCGGATGCCAGAACAAGCGAACGAAAAGAGGCGGCACAATGGCCGCCTCTTTGTGTTTCGAATCTGATCCGGTTTGCGTTGCCTAAAGCAGCTCCGATTAGCCCTTGGTCAGAAGTATCCCTAGAACGTCCGGCGCCGCTTGAATCGCGCGTTCTCGGAGTCCGGATTCGTCCAGACTGCCCAGCGGGTGGGGAAGCACCACATACGGGTAGTCGGGGATTCCGCCCAGTTTCGCCATGGCCTCAGCGCTATTGACAAACGGCTCGGTGCAAATCACTGCGGTCGGGAGGCCTTTGCGCTCGAAGGTTATTCCGTCGTGCACACTGCACGACGAGCAGGACCCTCAATCACCCGATGCGGTGATAATTACATCGCACTCCTTGGCCATCTCCTCGATGATCGGCGCAGGGCACGGCCGTGAGGCGTTGCCTTTGTTGCGCGTGACAACCGTCCGGAATGAGTAGCTGTCGGCCAGCACGTCACTCACCGCGGCCAACAACTCCTCCGAGTTCATCTTGCCGTTGGCAAGCAGTCCGACTACTTTGCCGTCCAACGTGGTCGGTCGCTCAGCGACCACCGCGTGGGCCGGTATCGGCTGCACGGTTGGGTCGAGCACGCCCAGCTTGGTTCCGAGTACCATCAACGAACCTCCCTTTCAGTTGTGAGACCTGCGCCTTGGATCTACTACTGCATCCTCTTGGTCACCGACTGAGAACCGGCGCCGCCGCCCCATAGCGGTATTATACTCGAAAATGCCCCAGCTGCACCCCCCGCGACCAGAATCGTCACGTTATCCGGTTCGGAGGCGACGGGAACCATCCTCGAACTGCCGTCAGGACTGGCTGGCACGACCTCTCCGGCAGCTCGCCAGTCCGCGTCGGAGCGCTGGGATGTTTCGAACAGGAACTGTTGCACTTGCGATTTCGACCAACCCGCGGCTCGAATATTCCCGATATGTTCGGGACAAAGCACCGCGATGAGCTCTTTCTGTGTCGGTCCGACGGCGAACATCGCATCCCGGAAACTGACCAGAATCTCCTCGGGCGCCTGTGCATGGTGATTGGCCACCTGGGTCCCGGAAAGCCCCGCGAAGATTGAGACGGTGCTGTCGCCGGCGTCGAATCCGCGATCGACATGCATCGGCGGCCAGGGGCTGACCTCGTCGGCCTCGGCCATGCACCACGAGAACTTGCCGGGGTGGCCAAGCGTCGCCTTGTCGATTTCGCCCGAAGCCGATCCGGTGGCGTTGATGATGATGAGCCTGATCGCCCGTCCGATAGTCGAGTTGGCGCGATGTCCGGGGCCGAACACGCCAACGCCTGAATTGATCTCGAGCTCCTTGGCGATAGGACCGCTAACGACTGTGAGCACGGCAGCGCCCATCGTCGATGCCGTGATGGCGTGCAGGTTGAATTCGGGTGCGCACATGGCTTCGACCGCGGTGACGACCACCGGGAAGTACTCGGGCAGACACCCGGCCATCACCGTATTTACGGCCACCTTTTCCGCGGTGATCACACGGCCTTTGGTCGGCTCCGTGCCCACGATATCGGATGGCGAACGACCGCCAGCGGCCAAGCACGCCCGCACGCGGTCAGGCGTGGGCGGCGTGATTGGCAGGCCATCCGTCCATCCTCTGCGCAGGTACTCTTCGGCAATCTCCGATTCGTCGTCGAATTCCAACACCGTTGAAGTCAAGTTGGCGCCTGTCATTTTCCGCTCCCGCCGCGATTGCCGGCCCATCGGGCCCAGGCTGGCTGGTAATCTAGCTCAACCCTTCGACAATTGCAAGTTCAGGCGCCCCACAGATCGGCGCAAGGACAGCCCAATGCATCGCGAACTCCAGCGGCGGCTATGTTAAACTTCCGACGTGCGCCACCTTGATCCAGGCGACCGCCTTCGGGAGACAACTGTATGACCCACCAGGAAGCCAAGCCCAGATTCGAGCCCGTTCCGACGGCCGCTTCCGATTCGCCCCCCCGGTTCGCCCACCCCAGCGAGAAAGAGTTCGCGCAGATCTTGGATTTCTACGGATTGCGATGGGCGTATGAACCCTACTCGTTCCCTCTCAGATGGGATGGAGACTCTATCGCGGAGATGCTGACTCCCGATTTCTACTTGCCGGATCTTGACCTCTATCTCGAATTGACGACGATGAAACAGAGCCTCGTCACGCAGAAGAACCGCAAGATCAGGAGGATTCGAGAGATCTATCCGGACATCAATATCCGGTTGTTGTATCGGAAAGACTTCCACCGCCTCCTGGCCAAATTCGGATTCGGCCCGCTAATCGAATCAGGGGTTCCGGGCATCAACAGAGTGCTGCTCTCGGACCACCAGGTTCAACAGAAGGTGGAAGAGTTGGGAAAGATGCTTTCGGCAGACTACGCTCAGCGGCAGCCCGTCCTGGTCGGCGTGCAACGCGGCATGGTGTGCTTCATGGCGGACTTGATGCGAAAGATAACGCTGCCGGTGATGATGGACTTTATGTCGATCTCTCACTACGGCGGAGCAGACGGCGACGGCCTGAGGATCACAAAAGACCTGGACATCGAACTCGACGGACACGACGTCGTCCTGGTGGAAGACATCGTCGACACCGGCATGACGCTGAACTACCTGATGAGCCATCTGCGGTCCAAGGGGGCCGCCTCGGTGGAAGTGTGCACGCTCTTGGACAAGCGCGCCCGCCGCATCGTCGATGTGTCGATAAAATACGTCGGGTTCGAAGTGCCGGACGAATTCTTGGTGGGATACGGGTTGGACTATCTGGAGAAGTACCGGAACCTGCCGTTCATAGGCGTGCTCAAACCTGAAGGCGGGTAGGGCGCCGCCGCGGTCCATCGCCGAAGGTAAACTGACGTCTTGCGAACCGCCGCACCTTACGGTCGCCGCACGAATCAAGTTCGGCCGGCAACCAGTTTCGTCAAA
>DCWO01000063.1:0-10983 GCA_002328865.1 Dehalococcoidia bacterium UBA2160
TGTACAATCATCAACTCAGAGAGCTCGCGATATCAGCTCAAAGTCTCCATTAACTTTCCGTCCCATTTCTGTTGACAGCCAACACGTCTTGATGGATGTCGTAATGCCGGGAATGAGCGGCATCGAAGCCACGCGCAAAATCAAGAAGATGAGTCCCGCGACATCGGTGGTCGTCCTCACCGCCTACGAAGATGACCGGTATATTCTGGGCCTCCTGGAGGCCGGCGCCGCGGGATACCTGCTCAAGACTTCGACCGGCAACGACGTCGTACAGGCGCTGAAGGCAGTAAGCGCCGGTGAGTCTGTGCTGAACCCCCAAGTGGCGGCTAAGGTATTGGCCCGGGCCGTCCGAACGCCGGCGATGGCATCGGTTTCAACCGAGCAAAACCTCACGACGCGCGAGATGGAAGTGCTCAAGCTGGCAGCCAGAGGGTTGAGCAACAAGGAGATTGCCGCCGATCTCTCGTTGCGCACACCGACTGTCAAGTCGCACCTAGTGAACGTGTTCACCAAGATGGGAACAAGTTCACGGACCGAGGCGGTCTTGGAAGCCCTCAGGCGTGGCTGGATCGGTCTAGAGGATGGAACGCAGGAACCTGAAGACTCGGAAATACGTCTCGTTGGTCTGTCTGCGTGACGGGACCAGGCTCTCGCTTACGCTCGCAAGCCCGTGTCCGCGCAATTCGTCCAAACATATGTGACCGTCTCGTTGGCAGTGTCGCAGCCCAGGAGAAAGCTAGGTCGACCAGGCCATGGATTTGAGGGGCATCCTCGGGAATCGGCTGGGCATGCTACAAGGATTGAAGAGCCAGCGACGAGTTCATAGAAGTCGCGGCACGGTCCGTCGCCAAGTCTGTGTCTTGGGCATCCTGTTGGCGGCTGCCATTCTGCTGCGCGATGCCACAGCGATGTTTGGCCTCTCTTCATTCGCCGCAGGCATGTCGCTGTCCGAAGCCGATCTTCACTCATTGGAGCGGCTTCTGTTTCTACCTCCCGTTGCATACGCAACCGGCGCATTCGGGTCTCGTGGCGGCGGCGGCACGTTGATCTTTGCCGCTGCTGTGATGATTGCACGAGCTGCCATGGGGCCCACTGACCAGGCGCCCCAATCCCTCCTCCAAACGGCCGGAGTGACGATGACGGGAGGACTTTTCGTACTGTGGCTGGCTTCAGAGAGCAGGAGAGCGGACACTGCCGGAGGCACGGTCAAACAGATACTGATGGCTCAAGAACGAAAGCAACAGCGGATCGCCCGAGAACTCCACGACGACACGGTTCAATCTCTCTACGTCATCGCTCAAGGTCTGGACCGTGTGGCCTCCAACGACGACGAGAGGATGGACGCAAAGACGGCTTCCGAGTTGTCGAAGATCCGTGGAACTGCATTGCAGACGGTGACGGGTCTGAGGCGTTTGATCCAAGACCTCCGTCCTCACGTGCTCAGCGACATGGGTTTCGTTCCCGCATTGGAATGGATGGTTGATGACCACGCCAAACGCTATGCAACGGCCGCGAGATTGGAATTGCGTGGCCGCCTCCCTGTCCTCAGCCAAAAAGCACAGCTTTTATTGTGGAGGATTGCGCAAGAGGCGATGCGCAACTCGGGCAAGTACGCCGACGCGAGTGAGATACTCGTCACCCTCGACAGCGCAGAGTCAACTTTCAGGATGGTTGTCGCTGATAGCGGGAAAGGGTTCGACCCTCGCCAGGTCCTGCGCGATTCGCATCGGACCGGGAGGATGGGAATCTTGAGCATGCAAGAGAGAACTGCGCTGCTCGGGGGCTCCTTCGAGATTCACGCCGAACCAGGGAAGGGCTCCGTCATTACAGTGGAGATCCCCTTGAAACCCGCGGATTGATTCCTTGGTCGAAGCGTTCCGGTCTCCCCGTCGGTGGGCTCCCCGTGCGCCCCTGACGCCCAGCAGCCCTGCTTAACAATCTCAGGGGCGCCATCTACAGTCTCCTAGGCGATTTTCCGGAAGCCAGGGTTGGTCAGGGCGAACACCGCTGTTGCTATCACCAGCAGCGCCCCGCTGATAAGCAACGCGTCAGGCGTTCCGATGCGTTCCGCGACCGCTCCGAACGGCACCGAGGTCACGGGCATGAAACCGAGCGTCATCATTCTGATGCTCATCATCCGGCCCCGCATTTCGGGAGCGGAATGGAGTTGGATGAGCGTCACGCTGAGTGACATGAACAGTGCGCTGGCCAGCCCAACGAAAAGCAAAAGCGGCACGGCCAGGATATACGACGTCACCTGTGAGCTAAACGTCAAACCCACGCCCCAAAGCACGCACGAAACTAAAACTACCAGTCCGCGTCGGCTCAGATTGTTCAGCGACGCCAGAATCAGAGTCCCGGCCAATGCGCCGACTCCCATGAACGTCAGGAGCATTCCAAGACCGTCGGACTGCACGTCCAACGCCTCCCGAGCCCAGGCAGGCAACAGCACGAAGAATGAGAATCCGAACAGCTCCGGAATGATAGCCATGATGATCAACCCGCGGCGCAACGGATCGACGGCGACGTATCTCAACCCCTCGCCAATGTCGCTGAACACGCTCGTCCGAGGGCGGTCAACGACTATTTGCCCTCCCTCGACCCTCATGATCGCCGCCACCGACACCATGTATACGCCTCCAACAATGAAGAAGACGCCGGCCGTGTCGATGAAGATTATCAGGACTCCAGCCAATGCGGGGCCCACAATGCGCGAGATGTTCATTCCCGAGTTGTTGAGCGAGATCGCGTTCATCAGCTTGGTCTCAGGGACAACATCGGCAATCATCGCCTGACGGCTCGGCATCTGGAACGCTGCCATTGTGCCATTCATGACGCCGATCACCAAAACCATCCAGAAAGTGACGATTCCAGACAGGTCGAGAGCTGCAAGCGCCAAAGTGAACAGCCCGTTGCCAGCCTGGCTCAGCATCACCAAACGTTTTCGCGGGATCCTGTCCGCCAGCGCGCCGGCTAGCGGCGATACTACGGTCATCGGCACGGAGAACGTCATCATCACAAATGCCAGCGCCAGGGGAGAGTCGTCGGCCAATCGAAGGACGAGCCAGCCCCGGGTGATCATCTGCATGTTCATCGCCATGAACGAGCCCATCGAAGCCAGCCACAGCCACCGGAAGTCACGAATCTGAAGCGACTCGAACATTCGGAAGCGACTCAAGGTATGCAGTAGCGAAGGCCTGGCTGCCTCGATCTCGGGGGGCGGAAGTGTAGATCGACTCAAATTGAAGATTACCTGAAGAACGTTTCTCGAATTATCAGACGTTTACTATACCGAAGCTATCACCTGCACCACTTGCGGGTCAAGCGGAATCGCGAGTTCGGTTTAATCACGTGATCTGTTTCGAATCGCATAGGCGGAAATCGGCCAAAATCAACTCGAAGAGTGGGGTGCGACTGGCTTGACCACGACAGGTAGCCACATTCGCCGAAATCCGAACTCGGCAATCCGTAACAGACGGCTAGCCGAGTTTCGCGAGGAACTCCGCGGAGCCGAAGGACGCGATCGTAACGACCACGACCGCTAGGACTACCGCGATGGCCGGAGGGCCATATCTCTGAAACTGCGAACTCTGACCTGAATTGATCCGATCGATCGCCCAGCCGCCCAGGGTCAGGAACACGCCGCCCAACATACCGGTGAACACGCCGAAGGCGCCGTGGGAGAATGCGACGGAAATGCCGCGGAACAGCGAGTCGACAACCTCGACGAACAGGTCGCCAGCAGCGACCGAGCCGTCGGCGAACTCGACGAATACGGTGCTCATTGGGATGAAGAAACCGGTTACGAAGGGAAACGATACGCCGAAAGCAAAACCGAGAGCCACCCAGACCAGGATGCCGCGAGCGGTTTCGATTCTCTCGCTTATCACCCATGTGACCAATCCGGCCACAAAGCCGCTGGGAACGAATGCTCCGGCGCCCATGATCAAAGAGTGGGTGAAGCTCAGGTGCACCGGTGTTTTCGGATACTCGACCGCAGCCATGAGAGTGATGAAGATTGCGGCGATACCGATGCCTCCACCGCAAAACGCTACAGATCCGATCAACCGTGTGCGGCGGATTCTGCGCCAATGGCTCTCTGCTCTCAGAGTTTCCGCGGCCTCCATCTCCCGCGGGGTGCGGTCAACCAATGCCGTTCGAGTCGGCCATCACCACGCCGGGCAACTCAATCTCCTCCGCCCGGTGGCAACTCACATAGTGCTCCGGTGAAATTTCCGTTAATTGCGGGGCCTGCGTACGGCAGATGTCGGTGGCGTAAGAGCAGCGTGGGTTGAAGTAGCATCCGGGAGGCGGGTCGGCAGGGTTGGCCACCTCGCCTTGAAGCACAACTCGCTCGGAGCGAGACCTCGGATCGGGTTGGGGGTTGGACGACAGGAGTGCGGCAGTATACGGGTGTCTGGGTTGAACGAATAGCTCCTGTGAGACGGCCACCTCGACCATCTTCCCAACGTACATCACGGCGACACGGTCGCTGATGTGTTTCACGACACTCAGGTCGTGGGCCACGAAAAGGTAGGTCAAATCGAGTTCTTCTTGCAATTCCATCATCAGGTTTAACACCTGAGCTTGGACCGAAACATCCAGGGCCGACACCGGTTCGTCCGCCACGATCAACCGCGGTCTGAGCACGAGGGCTCGAGCTATCCCGATGCGCTGTCTCTGGCCGCCGCTGAAGGCGTGTGGATACCTGCGCATGAACTCGGGCCGGAGTCCGACCAACTCCAACGCGTCCGCCACCCGCTCTTCGCGCTCACTACGGTTCCCGATCCCGTTGTTGAGCAACGGTTCTCCGACGATGTCCAACAGCGTCATTCGAGGATTCAGTGAGGAGAACGGGTCCTGAAAGATCATCTGCATTTCGCGTCGGAGCAAGCGGAGTTGCGACTGAGGCAGCTTGGCCACGTCGACGAACTCTCCGACAGCGCTCCGGAACATTATCTGGCCGTCAGTTGGGTCGACTGCCCTCAATATGCAACGAGAAGTGGTTGTCTTGCCGCATCCGCTCTCGCCAACAAGTCCCAGCGTCTCACCTTCGTTGATGAAAAAACTGACATCGTCGACCGCCCGTATGGCGCCGACCTCGCGTCTGAGGAATCCCTTTTTGATCGGGAAGTACTTGCGCAGGTCAGTGACGTCCAAAAGTCTTTGAGGGGCTTGCTTGGTATCTTCGACCACGCGTTAACCTTCCTGGTACAGAAAGCAGCTCACCTGGTGATCGCTTCCAATTGTAATCGATTCGGGTTCACCCACGTCACATGTCCCCTCGATGAACGACGGGCACCGCGGGTTGAACGCGCAGCCGGACGGTCGGTCGTAGGGGTGGGGGATTGAACCGGTGATTGACGCCAGCATCTCACGCGACTCTGATTGGACACGGGGGATCGACTGCAACAGAGCCTTGGTGTAAGGGTGTTTGGGGTCGTGGAAGATGTCGTCAACCGGAGCGCTCTCCACCACCTTGCCCAGGTACATCACAACCACGTCGTCCGCCATCTCGGCGATGACTCCCAGGTCATGGGTAATCAACATGACCGCCATTCCGAACTCTTTTTGGAGGTCTGAAATCAACTCGAGGATCTGAGCCTGGGTTGTTACGTCCAGCGCCGTTGTCGGTTCGTCGGCTATAAGCAGGCTGGGGTTGCACGACAGTGCCATGGCAATCATGGCGCGCTGCCGCAATCCGCCGCTCAATTCGAATGAGTACTGCCTGATGCGCTCTTCGGGCAATGGTATTCCCACTTGCCTCAGCATATCGATGGCGATCTCTTCCGCCTCTGACTTAGAAACGTCCCGGTGGAGCAGTATGGCTTCCATAAGCTGGTTGCCGATCGTGTGCACGGGGCTGAATGAGGTCATCGGTTCTTGGAAGACGTATGCGATTTCACCCCCTCGGATGGAGCGCATCTCTTCACCGTCGACATCGTAATTGGTCAGGTCGACGACTTCGCCGGACTCGTCGTCGGCAGTCCTGTGGCGGAATCGAATCTCACCGTCCACGATGACGCCGGGTTTGTCCAAAATGCCAAGAATGGATCTGGCGGCGACGCTTTTGCCGCAGCCGCTCTCTCCAACGATCCCGAGCGTCTTGCCGGCCGCGACATCGAAGCTGGCGCCGTCGACCGCTACAACTGTCCCTTCGTCCAGCGGGAAATGCGTATGAAGGTTTCGTACGGAGAGGAATTCGTCTTTGGGTCGTTCCAAGTTTGCATCCAATAGGCTATCCATAAGGGTCGGCTGCGTCTCTCAAGCCGTCGCCGAGGAAGTTGAACGCCAAGACTGCGCCGATTACAGGGATCGCTGGAATCATGAGCCAAGGAGTCAGAGCGATTGTCTGCACGTTCTGCGCGGCCTGGAGCATGACTCCCCAACTGATGGCCGGAGGGCGAAGCCCCAGACCCAGGAAACTCAGCGATGTCTCACTGATGATAATGGCGGGCAACGCCAGTGTTGTCGATGCAATGATATGGCTCAGGAACGACGGCGCCATATGTCGGAAGATAATGCGCATTTTGCTGGCGCCCGACAACTCCGCCGCGGTGACGAAATCCTCGTCTCTGAGAGACAGGAATCTGCCGCGGACTTCGCGAGCCAGCGTCGTCCAACCTATCAGCGAGATGATAATGGTGATGGCAAAGTACATCTTGATTATCGACCATTCGCGAGGCACGGCGGCCGCGATGCCCATCCAGAGCGGGATGGTGGGAATGGAGCGGAGGATCTCGATCACGCGCTGAATTATAATGTCCGCCCAGCCGCCGTAGTAGCCCGATATGCCTCCCAGCAGTACTCCCAATATCAGGCTGATCACTACGCTAACCAGGCCGATGAGCATCGATACTCGAGTCGCCACCATCAATCGAGACCAGACGTCTCTGCCCTGGACATCCGTTCCCAACAAGAACAACGTCTCTTCAGATTTGTGGGGAGCGGAGACGCCGAACAGATGCCTGTCCGTTGTGATGAAGCCCAAGAAGTCATACTCATAACCGCGCGCGAATAATCGCACAGGTATCTTGACTTCAGGGTCGTTCACGTAGACCTTCTTGAAAGTCTTGGAGTCTCGCTGGCCGGATACGCCGGTGACGTACAGGCCTGGCTTGAACCCGTCGAAGAAATGCAGGCGCTGCGGGGGCATCTCGCCTCTTTTGGCTTCACTGAATACCGGATCGGAGACCGCCAAGAAATTCGCGCCGAGCACCACTATGTAGAATCCGAGCAGCACGATAGCAGCGGCCATCGCCAGACGGTGTTTACGGAGTCTCCACCACATCAATTGCCATTGAGTGGCGGAGTAGACTCGCTCCGAAGAACGGTCGGCCGCGTCGTCCAATACCTGCCCTAGGGCAGCGCTTTCCTCGGCCATCTATGAGTTCTCCACTCTGATTCGTGGGTCAATCCATGCCAGCAAAAGATCCGAGAAAAACGTTCCGATGACCGTCATGATGCCTATTAGCATTATGATGGTGCCCGCCAGGAACATATCCTGGGCCAGCAAAGATCGGAGCAACATCGGGCCAACAGTCGGCAGGCTCATGACGATAGAGACGATGATGCTGCCGGAAACCAACAAGGGCAACAGGTAGCCGACGGTGCTCATCAGCGGGTTCATCGCGACTCGCAATGGGTACTTGGTGATGACTCGCCACTCGCTCAGTCCCTTCGCCCGCGCGGTCACCACGTACGGTTTTCGCAACTCATCCAGCATGTTCGCCCGCAACACGCGAATGAGCTGCGCGGTTCCGGCGACGGCAAGGATCAGCGAAGGGAGCCACAGATGGGTCAACAGGTCCCATATTTTGGCAATGCTGTACGGCTTGTCCACCATCTCAGGCGAGAACAATCCACCAATGTTGGCGTCGAGATAGACGAATCCGAAATACAGCAGCACAAGCGCCAACAAGAAATTGGGGACTGCCAAGCCCAGAAAACCAATGAAAGTGAAAACGTAATCGCCGACGGAGTACTGCTTTGCCGCAGAATATACTCCGATCGGGATGGCTAAGCACCAAGTAAATATAATAGATACGAACGCCAGCGCGGCCGTCAACGCCAATCGGTCTCCGATAACGTCTCCGACCGGCCGCTGGTACTCCATGGAAGTGCCGAAGTTTCCTCGAATGGCCTGGCTCACCCACTTGTAATACTGCACTGGGAAAGGGGCGTCCAGACCGAACTGCGCGCGCAGATTTGCCGCCTCTGTCTCGTCGATCACCTCTCCGGATGTCAAGAGCTGGGCAACATACGTTGAAACGTAGTCGCCAGGGGGGAGTTGGATAATTGCAAACGATATAACCGATACCGCGAATATGGTCAGCAGCGAGAGGAGCAGGCGGCGAACAATAAAGCCTAGCACTTCATTCCTTCGGCCTCACGGGAGTGTGGTCGTCAGACATTCGACGCCTCGAACATTCCCGTGGTCAATCGGGTGTTTACAGTCAATCAAAGGGGCTACCTCAAGTGGCTTGCATCCCTCAAAGGCATGTTCGCACACGTTGAGGTAGCCCTCGGTCGCTCTATTTTCGCATTACAACTTATTCGTAGGAGAGAGCCTGCGGCTCACGATTTTCCGCGCTCTTCCAGTACCAAGTGACAGGTCGAGAAATGCTCGGTGTCTTGGTGTCTGGGTTGTTGTACTGTCTTGCCGGTATGTTTGCCAGGTCGTTCTTAACGACTCGCACGCCGAGAGAAGCGGGGGACTGGCCGACCAAGCCAACGATCCATGCCTGGTCGATAACGATCTCCCAGAGCTCCTTGCCCAGCTTGATCCGCTCTTCGGCGGGGACGCCGAATGCTTTCACGTACTTGGTGATGACGTCTTTGAACGGCTGCTGGGGCTCATTGCCCTTTTCACCGTTGGTTATCCGCCACAACTGCAATTGGTAACCGAACGCATTGGACGTGAATACGTGCCCGGGGAAGGTGAACAGATGGTCGCTGCCATCACCCCAGGCGGACGAGATCTGAATCTCACCCGAAAGCTCGCGCTCTCCTTCGAGGCTTCGCTCGACGCCGATCGCGTTGGTCTTGAGGCCCAGGTTCTTGCCCCACTGTTCGGCGACCATCTCCGCGATCTGCACGAACTCCATGAACTGCGCCGTGCGTCCGCTGATCTCCATGACCAAGCGTTCGCCGTTGTCGGTGCGCAGCCTGAAGCCGTCGCTGTCTCGTTTGTCCAAGCCCAAATCGTCCAACATCTGGTTGGCGAGTTCAGGCTCGAACGTCGACCATTTGTCTCGCCACTCAGATTCCGGCTCTGGCGCATACAGGTTGGTTGCAGCGGGTGCGTGGGAACCCGGGACGCCCAGACCAAGCCAGAAGACCTCGTTGAGTTGGTCCCGCTCGATGCCCATGGACACGGCTCGGCGGAAGTCGACGTTTGCGAGCCACTTGCCCACCTCTGGGTCGATCGTGAAGTCCATGTTGAACTTCAGCGCTACGTCGCTTCCGACCTCTTGTGTGTCGAAGTAGAGCGTGTAGTCGCCTTTGTCCTGGTTCTCAATGAACACCGGCACCTTTGCCATGTTCAGGTGCCTGGCTTGCCAGTCGTACTCACCGGCAATCGCCCGAAGGTTGATGACCTCAAGGTCTTCAGCCAGCGACAGGATGACGGTGTCGATGTAAGGAAGCTGATTCCCCGCGGTGTCCACCGCGAAGTAATACGGGTTGCGCTCGAGCTTCCACGTCGGGGTGTTGATGGGCGTCACCGTTTGCCACGGAGTGACAACCGGAACCTCCGAGTTGAGCGCCCAATCGTTCTTGAACTTGAACAGGTTCACCCAGTTGTCGTAGCCCTCGTCCGCCGCCAGTTGATCGACCACGTCCTGGCCGGCGTACTCCGGAACGAACTGCTCAAGGTAATGCTTCGGCGCAAACAGACCCATGCCCCTCAAACCCTGGTAGGCATGCCCGCCCAAGGCCGTAGCCCCTGCCAGCACGTCAGCGAAGAAGAAGTAGGGATCCGGGAATGTGATTTTAAGTGTGTAGTCGTCGATCTTCGCCATGGAACCCTGTTTGCCATTGATCGCAAACCAAGGCGTCTTATTCGGGACGAGCTCTTCGTTCTGGTACAGAGTATCGAACCAGAACATGAAGTCGTCAGCGGTAAACGGCGCCCCGTCCGACCAGCGCATGCCTTCGCGCAAGAACAGGGTCAGCTCTCTACCGTCCGAATTGAATTCCCAACCTTTGGCGATATTCGGTCGCGGCTCCGAGCCCGTGTAGTCCCAGAACAGCACGTGGTCGGGACCTGAGCAGCATCGATAGCCGTTCCACTTGTCGGCTGGGCCTGTGAAGCCTCGCCGCCAGATTCCGCCGTATTGCCCGATGCCATCACCGCCTCTAACGCCGTCAACGGCATCGATAACGAGCAGGCCTTCTCTATCCGGAAGGCGGTCGGCGACCGGCGGAAGCTTGCCCGCGCTGACCAGGGCGGCCAGTTGAGGCGCTTCGCCGAACGAGGACGGGAACGCGCTGACGTCGGTGATAGTCACCGGGCCCTCAAGCACGCCGACCAAATCGGTGCCAGTTGCGGCCGGCGGCTGCGCGGGAGCCGGAGCTGGCGCCGGAGCCGGCGCAGCGGCGGGCGCCGTTGCGGCGGGAGCCGGTGCTGCAGCAGGCGCCGTCGGCGCGGGTGCGGCCGCTGGCGTGTCCTCATCCTCTTCATCAGCCCCGCAAGCCACGAATATCATGGCCAGCGAAACCATTCCTGCCACCAAGGCCAACATTGCTGTCGACCTACTCGTTTTCCAAAAACTCATTACGTACCCTCCTTCAAAACTCCTGGGTTCATGTCGACTCAATGAAATGAGACGATCCCTATGCAGACTCAAGGCTGCGTTTTGTCGTGGAAATCAGATGATCTAATGCGCCGCCCGCTCCGTGTCGAAAGCAAACCAACCTTTGGAACGTGCGAACCGTAGGAATGCAAATCGGGCCCCGTCCTCCTCGGAAGCGGTCTGTACA
>DCWO01000063.1:11408-23656 GCA_002328865.1 Dehalococcoidia bacterium UBA2160
TCTCACAGATGGCAGGTGGATCGCCTGCGTACGCTTCTCTTTTATGACGATAGGCGCAGGAATTCGCCTGTTTCCCAAATTCGCGCGATTTGCCGCGCAATTTCGAACGAGCCGCCGTGCTTGCGTCCTTCGTTCAACGAGATACAATCTCATCAACTGAATGGTCTAGGCTCGCACAAAATGTGATGTTGTGCAGCATAGCATCTAAACATAACGGCATTGTGAAACATGTTTAGCTGTTCTATAATTCCGACCGCCGAGTGCTAATCGCCATTAGGAGGCCGCACCGATGACTCAACAGGGCGCCGAGACCCGTCCATCAGCCTTGGGACACCTGAGAGTGTTGGAGGTTGTGGACGACATGGGGGAATTGTGCGGGAAGATGTTTGCCGATATGGGCGCCGATGTGGTGCGGATCGAACCACCCGAAGGAGTGGCGACCCGCCGCGTTGGCCCCTTCCTCGATGATCAGCCCCATCCGGAACGCAGCATTCACTTCTGGCACTACAACACGAACAAACGAAGCGTCACCCTTTCCCTTGACAAGCCGGAAGGGCAGAAGCTCTTTGCCCGAATGGCTGAGACAGCCGACATTTTGGTGGAGAGCATGCCGCCGGGCTACATGGACGATCGGGGGTTGTCCTTCAGTCGTCTGAAAGAGGTGAATCCCGGCTTGGTATACGTATCTGTCAGTCCGTTTGGCCGAGGCGGCCCCAAGGGCCACCTCAAGGGCGGAGACCTGGTCGGTTGGGCTGCTAGCGGTTACATGTTTACGACTGGTTGGACGTGGCATCAGCCCACGCGTCCATGGGCCCGTCAAGCTTCTCAGGCGGGATGCCTATACGCCGTGAGCGCTGCGCTGGCCGCGACATACCGGAGATGGAGCTCGGGCGAGGGGCAGCACGTGGACATATCGCTGCAACAGTCAGTGGCGTCGCAGGTAGAGCACGATGTCTCGTTCTACGTAGGCGACAACGTCATCTCAGGTCGCCGCAACAACGATCACGTAAACGGCTTCGGCGGCACGAAGGTCATCCAGTGCAAGGACGGCTGGGTCCACATCAACGTCGGGTGGAGTCCTCGGGGGAACCGGATCGTGGAGTGGATGGCCGAGGAAGAGATGGCGGGCGACCTGACCGATGAGAAATGGCAGGATGCCAAGTACCGCCGCGCCAACGTCGACCACGTAGTGGAAGTAGTCACTGCATGGGCAATGACCAAAACCAAGTCTCAATTCTTCCACCAAGGGCAGAGCAGAGGACTCGAGTGCGCGCCTCTAAACTCCGTGTCGGAAGTCTTCGCAGACCCTCAGCTTGAGGCCAGAGAGTTCTGGGTGGATGTGGGGCACACCGATCTTGGCCGTGAGTTCAAGTATCCGGGCGCCCCATATCAATTCTCGGAAACTCCGTGGTCTATGCGTCGGCGTGCGCCGCTCATCGGCGAAGACAACGTCGCGATCTACGAGAACGAGCTCGCCCTCTCGAGGTCCGAGATGACGGTGTTGGCGGAAGAAGGCGTGATCTAGTCTGATCCAGTCAGGAACCCGGAGGACATTATGACAGGACCGTTGAGCGGAGTCCGCATAACCGATTTCACGTGGGTCGTCGCGGGTCCATTCTGCACGAAGACGCTCGCGGATATGGGCGCCGAGTCCATCAAGATTGAGGCGCGCATCAGGCCGGACGGAATGCGCAACTACGTCAACCGATACAACGACCTCGACAAACCGTTCCCGTACGGAACGTTCGACAATTTCAATCGCAGCAAAATGGGCGTGTCTGTCAACGCCCGTGACCCCCAGGGCTTGGCGCTGATCAAAGACTTGATAGCGGTAAGCGACGTAGTCGTCGAAAACTTTCGGGGCGGCGTGCTTCAAAGCTGGGGATTGACGTACGAAGAGATGCGGAAAGCTCGTCCAGACATCATCTATATCAGCCTCTCGGGTTACGGCCAGACCGGCCCGTACGCGACGTACGCGTCGCACTACCACATAGCCCAGGCGATGCCAGGCTTCACGCAGTTGACCGGCACTGGCGACGACGGCGACACTCCGGTGGTCACGGGCGCCTATGGAGACACGACCTCCGGATTGCATGCAGCCGCGGCGATCTTGATGGCTCTTGAGTACAGGAACAAGACCGGTTTGGGCCAGTACATCGACGCCTCCCAGCTCACCTCTATGGCGCATGTCATGGGCGCCGCTTATCTGGAGTACTCGGCCAACGGCAACGAACCGCAAGCCAACGGGAACAGACTGGCTCACCCCGCCGCTTCCGTCGAGGGCGTCTTTCAGTGCCAAGGCGAAGAGAGGTGGGTCGCGCTCGGCGTCTACACCGAGGAAGAATGGCGCGCGCTTTGCGACGCCATTGACCGGCCGGAACTGCTTGAAGACCCGCGATTCGCCCTGGTCTCCAGTCGCGTCGAAAACTGGGCCGAGTTGGAGGCCGAGGTGCAAAAATGGACTCAGGAGCGCACCGCGGAAGACGCCATGGACGCTTTGCAAGCTGCCGGAATCGGCGCGTCGGTCGTGGAGAACATCCAGGACCTGATGGATAAAGACGAGCAGATGGCTCATCGGAATCACTACGTCGATGCGTGGCACCCGGACCGCGAAGTGGGCACGCTGAGAATCGAAGGCATCGTGCCGAAGTTCTCGGCGGGCAACGGGGAGGTGAGGCGCGCGGCCCCGATGATCGGCGAACACAACGAGTACGTGTTCAGCGAGGTCCTTGGGTTGGACAGCGCCCGGATGGACGAACTCCAAGAGGCCGGCATCTTTTTCTAGACTCGTGGCCATGCGACCTACCACGAGATACGGTGATCGCGAAAGCGTGCCGTTGGGCCATCCGGCCAACGTTGGGATCGCGGATGCAGCGCAGATGTAGGAGGCAACGTGGATTACGAAAACATCATCTACGAAAAGAGACAACACATAGCCTACATCACCATTGATCGCCCTGAGCGTCGCAATGCCATCAGTCCGCCGACTCAGATCGAACTCTGAGATGCGCTGATCGATTTCAGGAACGACCCGGATAGCTGGGTCGTAATCCTCACAGGATCGGGAGACCATGCGTTCTCGGCCGGCAACGACCTGAAATGGAGGAGCGAGCATCCCGACGAATCGCCGTCATGGAGGCCGAACTACCAGTCGGACCCGGAACGCATCGGGACCGCTGGCGCTCTGCCTACCGAGATCTGGAAGCCGATGATAGCGGCCGTCAACGGATACGCGGTCGGTGGCGGGATGGAGATGACCCTCCATTGCGACATCGTAATTGCCTCGGAGCACGCCCAGTTCGGCGTGCCGGAGGTGCGTAACGTGGGTGGACTGCCCTCGGGCGGCGGCATCTTCCACTTGCCCCGGCAACTGCCTTACAAGGTCGCGATGTGGATGCTGCTAAGCGGCCAGTACATGTCCGCCCAGTACATGCACAACGTTGGCTACGTAAACGAAGTCGTGCCGCACGAAAAACTCATGGAGACGGCGGAGTCATACGCCCGTCTGTTGACGGCAAACCCGCCCATCGGCGTGCAGACGTCCAAAGAGGTGGCGCTTCGCAGCTTGGACCTGCCCTTGGACCATCCGCGGACGGCGTGGGAGTACCTCTGGGAGGGAACCACCGCCAAGATGCGGAACTCGGAGGACGCACAGGAGTCTCGACGGGCGTGGCTGGAGAAGCGGCCGCCTGTGTTCCACAACAGGTAACGGCGCCTCTGACGGTATCGACACGTCGCGAAGTGCGCTGCTGTCTGCAACAGTCGTTGGCGCCCTCTGGGTCCGAGAGGACCGCAGGGATCACGATAAACGGATGACGGGCGGGCGCCGCAGGCCATGACAACGCCTGCGAAGCACGTCTCAGTGTTCGGCGATGTCGGAGAACTGGATGGCGCCCGACTGGATGAACTCAGATAGACAGGGGGTTCTTCTGAGCCTCTGGCTGTACGATTCGACGCGATGCCACGATGGTCTCAACACGTTTTGCCGTGCGATCGGACCGAATCAAGAGCAACCCTAAACGTGCACCCGTTCAAGGAGGTGACATGGCGTACGAAAACATCATCTACGAGAAAAGACAGCACATAGCCTACATCACTATCAACCGCCCCGAGCGTCTAAACGCCATCAGCCCGCCCACTCAGATCGAGCTTTGGGACGCACTGATCGACTTCAGGAACGACGACGATAGTTGGGTCGTGATCATGACGGGAGCGGGAGACCGCGCGTTCTCTGCCGGCCATGACCTGAAGTGGGGGAGCGAGCATCCGGGCGAGTCGCCCGACTGGGGACATAACTACCAGTCGGACCCCGAGAGGATTGGACTTGCTGGCGCGTTGCCGACCGAAATCTGGAAGCCGATGATTGCGGCGGTCAACGGCTACGCCGCCGGCGGCGGAATGGAGATGACCCTCCATGCCGACATCATAATAGCGTCCGAGCACGCCCAGTTCGGCGTGCCGGAGGTTCGGAACGTGGGCGGGTTGCCCGGGGCCGGAGGCATATTCCGTCTGCCCAGACAGGTGCCCTACAAGGTCGCCATGTGGATGCTGTTGAGCGGCCAGTACCTATCGGCCGAGTACATGCACAACGTCGGCTATGTCAACGAGGTTGTGCCGCATGAGAAACTCATGGAGACGGCAGAGTCATACGCTCGCCTGTTGACCGCGAACCCACCGATCGGCGTCCAGACCTCCAAAGAGGTCGCGCTGCGCAGCCTGGACCTGCCGCTGGACCATCCCCGGACGGCGTGGGAGTACCTGTGGGAGGGAACCACCGCCAAGATGCGAAACTCAGAGGACTCCCAAGAATCCCGGCGCGCATGGCTTGAGAAGCGGCCGCCAGTGTTCCACAACCGGTAACCACTTCAGATCGAAACCGTGTGTTCAGTGGCGAGCGATCACTCGACTCGAACACCCGAGAGCAATCCGAAGCAGCACACACGCAGGAGGCAACATGGCGTACGAGAATATCATCTTTGAAAAGAGAGACCACATAGCGTATCTCACCTTCAACCGTCCGGAGCGTCGAAATGCCATTGATCCGCCCACCCAAATAGAGGTTTGGGACGCGCTGAACGATTTCCGGAACGACGACGATAGCTGGGTTGTTATCTTGACCGGAACGGGCGATCAAGCGTTTTGCGCCGGAGCGGACCTGAAGTGGAGGACCGAGAATCCCGACCAATCCCCGCCCTGGCTGCCGAACTACCAGTCGGACATCGACAGGATCGGCCCAGCCGGAGCGCTGCCGACGGAGATCTGGAAGCCGATGATCGCGGCGGTCAACGGTTTCGCCGTCGGCGGCGGCATGGAGATGACCCTCCATTGCGACATCGTCATAGCCTCGGAGCACGCCCAGTTCGGGGTGCCGGAGATACGGCACGCGGGCGGGTTGCCCGGGGGCGGAGGCATCTTCCGCCTGCCGAGGCAGGTGCCCTACAAAGTTGCAATGTGGATGCTGCTTAGCGGGCAATACATGTCGGCCCAGTACATGCACAACGTCGGCTACGTCAACGAAGTCGTGCCGCACGACAAGCTCATGGAGACGGCGGAGTCGTATGCGCGCCTGCTCACCGCAAACCCACCTATCGGTGTGCAGACGTCTAAAGAAGTCGCACTCCGCAGCCTGGACCTGCCTTTGGACCATCCCCGGACCGCGTGGGAGTACCTTTGGGAGGGAACCACCGCCAAGATGCGAAACTCGGAAGACTCCCAGGAGTCTCGGCGCGCGTGGCTGGAAAAGCGACCGCCCGTGTTCCATAACAGGTAACCGTGCCTCGACCGATCCGACCGCATGCAGAGTTCATCTCGGGCGAGCTCGGCATAGCGTCTCGGGATCTAAGACATCGAGTCCTTATGCAGACTAATGTCCTGAATCGCAAGTTCGCCTAGCGGAGTCGCGAGCCTTCGACAAGTTCAGGCCGAACGGACTAAGGGTTTTTCCGTTCGTGGTGAGTCCCGATGCCATCGGGACTATGTCGCACTGCGAACAATGCATATGGCAGTGACGGCGCTCCAAATGCCGCCATTCTGAAGGCCGCAGCCGAAGAATCTAGGGCCTCGTAGGCGAATACGTGTCGCGTCAGGCCAGATCCTTCGCCGCGGCTCAGGATGGCGATGGGGAGCCGTTACTTGGAAGTCCTGACGTATCGGGATCCCGGCCTTGTCGGGACCTGCCGAACCACCTAGGCGATTCCGCCTGATCTGCGATTTGTCCACTGAATTTGCGACTCAGGGCACTAGGACAAGCCCTCCAGGTATGGGCCCAAGTCGACGACGGCGCCGTGGTGGTCGATCGACTCCTCGGCGCCCAGCGCGAGCGCCAGGCTGTGCATCCCTGCCATCACATCGGCTGTGGGAGGCTCGCCGCCGCCGACGGAATCCAGGAACGACTGAAGCAAGAACTCGTCGCCGCCTCCGTGCTCGTCGCGCAGTTCTTCTGGCAAGACAGCCGTCTGAGTCTCGCCTCCGACCGGTTCGACGACGATCGTGCCGTCGGCCTGGCTGGCCGTCACGATGCCTCGATTCCCGACCAGCATGAACCGCCGCTCGTGACGCTGGCCCGTCGTGACGAAGTTGAACGTGAGGCGGACGCCGTTCTCATACGAAGCCATGACGGTTGCGTTGTCGATGATGTCTTTGTCTGCATTGAAGGCACAGGCGTCATTGCCGAGGGCATCCGGATCGGCCCGTTCCGCGACTGTCGGGTAGGTGTAGTTGTACGCGTCGGCTCGGTATGCCGCCGGGCAGGTGGTCGCCAAGTCGCAGTCCCGGCATCGAGTGGCCGCCTCCGGATTGGCGACGAACGTGTCCGTGCCGCCGATGGCGCTGACTTGCGCCGGTGTCGAGCCGACGATCCAGTTGATCACATCCAGAGCGTGGCACGCCTTGTGCACCAACAGTCCGCCGCTGTGTTTGCGAAAACGTTGCCAACGTCTGAAAAACGATGCCCCGTGGTAGTACTCGATCACTTCTGTCGCGCCCACCTGGACCAACTCGCCGATGACGCCGGAATCCACGATCTCTTTGAGGCGAATGAACATCGGCGCGTAGCGCAGCATGAAACCGATCTGCACCACCTCGGGGGCGGCCCTGGCTCGACGTGTCATGTGGCGAGCGTCTTTCGGTGTTGTGGCCATAGGCTTTTCGCAGATGACGTGCTTGCCGGCATCCAGGACTTTGTCGAGCAGCTCTCTGTGGGTGAAGTCCGGAGAGGCGATGATGACGGCGTCGACCAGAGGGTCTTCGAGCAGACCGTCGATGTCCTCGTACGCATGGATGTCGCCGCCCAGGTCGTCGAGGGCGCTGCGGAGGCGCGCCTGATCCGGCTCGGCGATGGCGACCAGCTTCGCGCGGTCGGCGTTTCGCCGGATGTCCGGCCCGAAGAAGTACATGCACCGCTGACCGGCGCCCACGATCCCGAAGCCCAGCGGCATGGTTCTGCCCTCAATTCGTGCGGCCCGCGCTTCGCCGAAAGGCTGGCGCGGACCGTTCAATCGTCCAAAATGTCGGTAGGTGGACTTGGCGATGCACAGTGCGGCGATCCCACGGGGCGGCTCGCCTTTCGCAGCCGCCCCGTGGCGCCTAGTTCACGTGCCGGAAAGGCCTAGCCCCAACCCATCTGGCCCATATCGCCTTCGCGGCTGGTCCAATCGGGGTCGACGGCGAAAGGCTCAAATTCCATCTGGCCGTGCGCTTGCCTCACTTTGATCGCCTTAAGCCACTGCTCGTCATTTTGATCGGGATAGTCGACCCGGTAGTGGCCGGCGCGGCTTTCGGTGCGCTGCAACGAGACGTTGGCAATCATCTCGCCGACCGTCAACAGGCTTCGAACTTCCAAGGCTTGGACGACGTCGCCCGGCTTCTCGATCGCGACTCTTGACAACCGCTCTCTGATCGAGCTGATGTCAGCCAGAACCTTGTTGAGGGTTTCGGGTGAACGCGCCACCAGCATGTTGGACCATGTGCTGTGCTGAAGCTCGGTTTTCAGTCCTGCTGGGGACTCATCGCCCTGGCTGCCCGCGAAAACCTCGATCGCGACAATCTTGTCCTGAGCGCCTTCGAAATCGAACGTCGGCGCGGCGCCTTTGGCGACCTGGGCCGCGTGCTTGCCGGCCCTCGCGCCAAACACCTGGGAAGCCGTCAGCATGTGGCCTCCGAGCCGGTCGCCGCCGTGCGGGCCCGTGGCCTGCTCGCCGGCCGCATACAGCCTGGGGATCGTGCTCTGGGCGTTCTCGTCGATCACCAGTCCGCCGTTCGAGCAGTGATGACAGATGGCGACCTGCAGAGGGCCGTCCTCCCAACGGATGCCTCGGTAGTTGTACCAGTCCCTGAGCTCCGCGGGGATGGCCTCGGGGTCCGAGAGGTGCATGTTGAGCGCGCCGTGCTCACTGCCTCGCCCTTCGTTGACCTCGTTGATCATGCCGATGTCGAGGTAACGCGAGTATTGGTCGCGGGCCGAGAACGGGTTGTGCAAGCCGTGTTCCGCCTGAGCCTGTGCCAGAGTGCCTCCCTCGGGGATGTAGTTCGCGGCGAACTCCTCGCCAAGCGCGTTTGTCATCCGCTCCCCGCGCCTCCAAGCCCAACTGTGGACGAGGTTCGTGGTCGGGTAGACGGTGCCCAGGAATATCTGCATGAATTCCATATTCATCAAATCGGCGCCCGCGTTGTAGGCCATGGAGTAACCGTCTCCGGTCACATCAGTCGGGTTCATATTGAACCGGAAGAGCTGGCCGTTGCCGCCGGTGCCCAGGATCACGGCCTTCGTCTGGAAGATATATTGCTCGCCGTCGTCGCCGACACCGACCGCGCCGACGCACTCGCCGTCGTTGACGACAAGGTCCGTGACCAGGCACCGCTCAAGAAGCCGGACGGAGCTTTGTCGTATCACCCGATTCAGAACGTCCATGATGGGCACGCCGTGCTGGCGGCCTCCCATACCCTGGCCTCCGGGGTGAACGATCCCCCAGTCGTCCAGAGCGCGCCTGGAATCGATGGTGTCCTCGATCAGTATCTGAACCAGCTTTCGGTCGGCCATGCCCAGACCGACCTGGATCACGTCGTCGAAGACTTGCTCCGCGGTCCAGCCGCGCATGCCGACCCGGCCAAGCCCATGCGACCCCGTCGCCTCGGATATCGAAATTCCCGTCGCGCCGCCGCCTCTCACGCCGATTGCGCCGAATCGCCCTTTGGTGGCCAGAACCACCGATGCGCCGGCTTTCTCGGCCTCGGCAGCAGCTCGGGCCGCCGCCCCTCCACCACCCACGACCAACACATCGGTCTGGATAGTCTCCGTCATAGTCAACCTCTCATGATTGTTCAATGTCCGCGTAGCTGCCAGGCCTCCGCGGGCCGCGTCGTTCACTACATCAACGGCTCGAAGCTCGAACCCGCATCGGGTGCAACCTATCACAGAATGTGGGCACTGTCACCGTTCGACGAACACCCGTGGCCAGTCACGGTCGACACGCATACGCCAGACGGACGACAAGCCCGCCCCCAATGAGATTCAGTTTCACGAGTCGATTGGTCGGCCGGTCGAGGGCGTTGCCAGAGGGCACGAGTAGGGCAGGGGGATTCATTGCGACGCGCTCGGGAAAAGCCCCTCATTCGTGCAAAGCAGACTTGCACGGGTCCAAGTTGGCAGATTGAGCGACAGGACGATCGTCAAGGCTGCATGCGATGATGTGAATAGGCGTCCCGTTAGAACAGCAGCCACCCATGACTGCCCGCGACGGCGCCCGCGACAGCGACGAGGCTCAGCGCCAGGAGGAACAGGTGCAGGCGGAACACGATTGCGAACGTCTTGGCCGGGTTGCTATGCGCGTGCTTGTCGAACAGCCGGTGCAGGAACAGCGGCTCGAATACGAAAAGCACCAGAGTGAACACTGCCCAGACAATCGTCATGGCGTGCATCCACCAGTATCGTAATTCGGTGTATCGACTCCACCCGTCGATGTAGTACAGCATGTACAGTCCGGAGAGGCCGGTCAGCGCGGTCGTGATCTTCGCCTGCAGCGCGAACCGAGACTCGATCCTCTCGAAAGTAGCGACCTGCTCGTCCTTCGACGCCATTTTCCGGATAGTCGGAAGCACCACGGAGGTCACCATGGCGACGCCGCCGATCCAGAGCACCACCGCCAGAACGTGGATCACTCTTGCAAGTGCGAACTTTTCCATCGTGTCCTACTTCAACCGGAGATCAAGTTGATCGCCTAAGGGTTTACAAACCGCACCAGGTCGTGGTGATCTCGAGCGGCTCGCGTTCGCTCTGCACTTTATTGGCCGGGAAATCCCAGTCGGGATAGCCGATGGCCAGATTGATGCTGAGTCGTTTGGTTTCGGGGATGCCCGTATACTTTCGTATCACTTCCGGGTACATCAATCCTTGACCCTGGATGCAAGTTCCCAAACCGTAGTTCACCGCGGCGAGGGCGATTGTCTGGGTGAGCGTGCCGATATCGAATTGGGACACGTCACGCATTGACTCGTCGATGTAAAGGATGATGGCTGCAGGGGCGTCGAAGAATCGAAAACCGAGTTTCGTCCATTCGATTTTTTTCTCGCGATCCTCGCGGGCTATTCCCATCAATTGGAAAAGCTGAATCCCAAGCGAGACCTGGCGCTTTCGGTAGTCGCCCACTAGCCGGTCGTGCCATACTATCTCCGGATGCGGGCCGACTCCGGAAGTGAATTCCTCGATGTTCCCGCGCCTGATCTTCTCCAGCACTTCACCCGCGACGACCGTGCACTCCCAGGGCTGTGAGTTCAAAGCGGACGGCGCCCGGCTGGCGATCGAAATGATCTCTTTCAACACATCTTTGGGAACCGGATCGGGCTTGAAGCCTCGAATGCTTTTCCGTGTTTGAATGGCCTCAATTACATCCACGCTAGACCTCCTTGAGGTTCTTACAGGTTAATTTCGTGTTTCGGGCAGTGCATCGGGCGAGACCCTGCCGGGGCGACGGACGAGTTGGCTTCGAGATCACGTCGAAACCGGCTCTCGAGCGACGCCCGATCCGGTTCCGAGCGCTTGCCGGTGACGGTCTACGACCGGCATTCTAGCACGAAGGCGCCGCGAATCCCACGCGTTCACCGAAGGCGAATTCAGGCGGCGTGTTTTCGTCGCATCGGCTAGCCTTGCTCATCGCGCTGGACTATACTGCTTTCTGGACCACGCACGGGTGGCGATGACATTGCATCTGACGTGCACGCAAAGCCACGAACGACGGAATCAACAAATCGAAGCGAGATGACGAGGCGACTATGAGCGAGTACATCGCGAGTCCTACCGGATGGGTGGCCGAACAAGTCGAACTGTATGAAGGAAGCGGCGGAACAGAGGGCACGACGCTGAGAGGCCTGCCGGTCATTATCGTGACCAACACGGGTCGGAAGACCGGCGCCATACGCAAGACGCCGCTGATGAAAGTCGCGGACGGGACCAGCTACGTGTTGGTGGGATCCCGAGGCGGCGCGCCGACACACCCGTTGTGGTACTACAACTTGAAGGCCGATCCGAATGTCGAGGTTCGCGACGGGACCGAAGTCTATTCGATGCGGGTCCGAGAGATCGAAGACCCAGCCGAGAGACAACGACTTTGGGGCATAGCGGTCGAGGCGTTTCCTCCGTACCGGGATTACCAAGAAAAAACCAACCGCACTATCCCGGTGTTCATAGCGGAACTGACCGAATAGGTCCAGCGATCTGCCTTTGCGAACCGGCAACCGGCTCTGGTCCCGGACGCGACCTCCACAACGAGCGCCGATTCGACGCGACCGATTGGTGGTCTGACGAATGCGCATTTGGATCGCCTGAGCGATCACGTTCGCGGGGAAGAGACTTAATCGAAACACCGGCGATTTGGGCCCGACGAGGTCGCGTGGTCATGAACGCTCGGGTGTCGCCCACGGCAATCGCAACGTAGCCAGAGTCGAAAGCAAGAGAATTCATGCCTGAAACGGATTGGGGAAAGTTGTGGCGAGAGCTGGTCGAACGGTTCTCTGCCGAACCGGCCCAAGGTGACAACGAACTTGTCGCTCGATGGAGCAAGCGAGTCAGGAGCGCTGGGTTCACCGATGAGCAACGCCGGAGAGACCGCGACGATCCGCTCATGAGGTTCGTTCTGAGCAAGATTCAACCTGCCGATACAGTGCTGGATGTCGGCGCCGGCATCGGCCGATGGTCCATCCCGATGGCCATGAAAGCTCGAAGCGTCACCGCCATCGATGCCTTGCCTGGGATGCTC
>DCWO01000130.1 GCA_002328865.1 Dehalococcoidia bacterium UBA2160
CCACTTTCGCTGACGGTCTACAGGACAAGAATGCCGCAAGTCCGTCTCCACGATAGTTCACGGCTGTGGAAACTGAAGTTCCTCAAGGAAAAGGCGCTGCTGAGGACGCTGCTGCGAGGCCGAGTTCTGGACATAGTCCATTTCGGCAGCACCTCGATTCCCGGCATGATCGCGAAGCCCATCATCGACATTCAGGTGGGAGTCCGCAACTTCGAGCAGGCTTTCGATCTCGTCAACCAAGTCGAGCGACTTGGTTACACGTACGAAGGAGAGAGCGAAGAACTGCGACAGTATTCGTTCGCGAAAGGCGAGCCCATCGAGTACTACCTGTATCTCGTCGACATCAACAGCGAGATTTGGTCCGAGCGAATTGCATTCAGGGATTGCGTCAGAGACAGTCGAGAATGCGCCGAGGCTTACGCTGAGCTGAAACGGGAACTGGCTAGCCGATACCCTGACGACCTCAGGGCGTATCAGGACGGGAAGCGGGAGTTCGTCGAGCGGATCGTCCGCGCGGCGCGATCATAGCTGATCGTCGCAGCTCACTCAAGCTCCGCCGCGAACTCGCCCACGAGCTGTTCTTTGCGCTCGTCCGAGAGCCAGGAAGCCTTGACCGCGTTCAGTATGAGCGTCTTCACGTCGTCCTTGGTGAAGCCGTGAACCTCGATAAGCGCCCGATACTCGTCGACTAGCGAGTTGCCGAACATCATTGGGTCGTCTGTGTTGATGGTAAGCAGCACACCTTTGTCGAAGTATCGTCTGACGGGGTGTTGCTCGATCGAATCGATCACGCCGGTTTTGATGTTGGAAATAGGGCACAGTTCCAGTGGGATCTGATGCTCGACCAGGTAGTCCAACAGCGTTTCGTCTTCGCCAGAGCGGGCTCCGTGGCCGATTCGCTCCACGCCAAGTTCATGTATGGCGCCCCAGACGCTCGGAGGCCCGGCGGCCTCTCCCGCATGGGCGGTCGTCCGAAACCCCATCTCCCTGGCTTCGCGATACACTGTCGGAAACAGCTCCGGCGGGAAGTTGTGCTCTCCGCCGCCGAGCCCGATGCCGAATATGCCGTCGTCTTTGATCTCGTTCACGTCCCTCAGCGTTCCCAGAGCCCGATCCGGGCCATAGTCGCGCACCAGGTCTGCGATGAGGGCCACCTCCACCTCCGGCGTCGAGGACAACCCCGCGCGAATCGACTCGAAGAGCCGTGGTATCTCAAGGCCCTCGTCCACGAACCTCACCGGCGAAAAGAACACCTCTGCGTACCGGATATTCTGTTGTGCGAGGCAGCGCGCAAAGGCCTGGGACATGTACGTGAAATCTTCGTACTCTCGCAGAAACTGATTCTTCCAGATCCAGAGTTGCAGGAAGTGGGGAAAGTCTCGGAACTGGAATCGCTCTGCAAGCGCCTCAACGCTCGGCAGGGACGGGTCGCCGCCGTACTTTTGGATCAGCTCCCACATGGCATCGAGGGGAATCGCTCCCTCCAGATGGAGGTGAAGCTCCGCTTTCGGGATTCTGACCAGCCAGTCAGTCAGGTCCTCGTCGCCGCGTTGGCCGAGTTCGGCTCTGGATTCAGTCATCTTCTGTCACCTGTGCATCCGACCATTTCGTACGCTTGCTAGACGTCGCTTTTCTTGCTGACGCCGGGCCGCCATTCGGGGTCGTCGAGCGGGACGCGAAGCCATGAGACGATGTGGGACAGCTTTTCGTAAGCGGCGAGCTTCTCTTCGTCAGTCCCGACCGACTCGGCTTGGTCCACGACTTCGGCCATCTGCTTCACCACGACGGGACCCGCCAACAGCAGCGCGTCGCTCCCGGACGCCGCCCACTTGACCAGGATGTACCGGGCAATGCAGCCGACGGGGATGCCCAAGTTACGACTCATCCGACGGATCGTGGGCATCGGGTCGGCGAGGGTATAGGTCGCCACCTGGTGTTTGAAATTGGCGTCTTTGTCGGATTCGTCGGGCGACCAGTCATAGCGCTCAAGAGTTATCTGCGTTGCTTCGCTGCTTTCTGTCATGTAGGGCTCCTGAGTCATAGTTGGCGCCGACAGCGATCCTTCGGCGCGACGGCGCCTCTGCACATCAGTCGCCCACATGATATATCGAGGCATGCGGTCGGTGCTAGGACCGTATCGTCATCGGTCGGCCCATGCGATATCATGCCCTCGCCGCGAAAGTCGCCGGCGCTTCTTGTGCCGACTCAGTGGAGGTCCAGTTCTTGGCTCGATATCGCCTTGGGGTAGACGTCGGAGGCACATTCACCGATCTCGTACTGTTCGACGAAGACGGCTTCGACACTCGGGTGCACAAAGTCCCGACGACGCCTGACGATCAAACCGAAGCCATCGCAGTGGGCGTCGCCGAGTTGCTTGCCGCACAGGGCGCGACCCCGAAGGAGTTGCTGTACTTCGCCCAGGGCAGCACCATCGCGATCAATGCCATGATCGAGGGCAAGACCGCTCGCGTTGGCATCGTTGCCACGCAGGGATTCCGAGACCTCCTCGAATTGGGCAGGCAACGGCGACCGTCTCTCTACGACCTGTTCTTTCAGAAGCCGCTGCCGTTGGTCGCCAGACACCTGCGGCTGGAAGTCGCCGAGCGGACCGACGCCTCGGGGAACGAGTTGGCGGCGCTAGACGAGGACGCCGTCCGCGAGGCCGTGTCCAGGCTCGCGGCGCAGGGCGTCGACGCCGTTGCGATCTGTTTCCTGTTCAGCTTCCTCAACCCGGCTCACGAGCTACAGGCCGAGAAGATCGCCAGAGAGATCGCGTCCGGTCTTTCGGTTTGGTTGTCGCACCGGGTCTTGCCCGAGTTTCGCGAGTTCGAGCGGTTGGGCACAACCGTGGCGAACGCAGCGCTTGGTCCTGTGATGAAGAGATACCTCGGCAATCTGGGCGATAGGTTGGACTCGATCGGCGTGACTCGCACTCCGTACATCATGCAGTCCAGCGGGGGGATTCTGTCGCCTGACAACGCCCTTGAACGTCCGGCCAACACCCTGTTCTCCGGGCCGAGCGCGGGAGTCGTTGGCGGCTTGCACGTCGCGCGCCAGGCAGGAACCGAGAACGCGATCACGTTCGACATGGGCGGAACCAGCACCGACATCTGCCTGATCTCAGGCGGCGCCATCGCCATGGTGCAGGAGAAGGAGATCGCGGGCACGCCCATCCGGACGCCGATGGTCGACGTCAACTCAGTGGGCGCCGGTGGGGGAAGCATCGCGTGGGTCGACGCCGGAGGGCGGCTCAAAGTCGGCCCTCGAAGCGCGGGCGCGGATCCGGGTCCGGCGGCTTACGGCCAGGGCGGAGACCAACCAACGGTAACCGACGCCAATCTCGTGCTGGGACGACTCAGCCAGCGCGGGTTGCTCGGCGGCCGCAAACCGATGCACGTGGACGCGGCACACGAGGCTATCAGACGCTGCGTGGCCGAAAATCTGGGCCTCGACGTGATGGAAGCCGCCAACGGCATCGTCGAGATCGTGAACACCAACATGGTGCTGGCGACCAGAGAGGTTTCGGTCCAGCGCGGTTACGACCCCCGAGAGTTCACACTGGTGGCCTATGGCGGCGCCGGTCCGCTGCACGCCACGGCGGTGGCACGGCAGTTGGGCATCCCCACGGTTGTCGTGCCTCGCACGCCTGGGACGCTGTGCGCCCTTGGTTTGCTGACCTCCGACATGCGAACCGACTACGTTCAGGCGATGATCGGGCCGCTTTTGCAGGCTGACCTAGTCGCGGTCAATCGCATCCTCAACGATCTGGAAGGCAGAGCTCGACTCTGGCTTCAGGCTGAAAGAGGAGACATCGACGGATGCGTGATCGAGGTCTCAGCCGATCTGCGATACACGGGCCAAAACTACGAACTGCCCGCGGACGCGCCGCCCGCGCCGTGGGACCAAGCGAGCCTCGAATTGCTCGCGGAGCGGTTTAACGTCGAGCACCAGCGGGCGAACGGATACAGATCGGACCGGGCCGTGGTTCAGCTCGTTAACCTCAGGGTCACCGCCCTCGCTCCGATGCCGCGTCTGCCTTCCCCGCCGGTGCAACGAGAGGCGGCGCTAGACGTGTCGCCCAGCGAGCGTCGAGACGTGTGGTGGAACGATAGCATCGTATCGACCCCGATCCACGAGCGGGACCAACTCTCGGTTGGCATGACGCTGGACGGCCCGGCCATCGTCGAGCAGATGGACTCCACGACGCTGATTGCTCCCGGCGAACGCGCCCGCGTCGACGAGAACGAAAACCTGATCATCAGCATATGAGGCCGCTGCCATGACGAACTCCAATGCAACAGCCAACGCCGGCCAGCCGGACCCGATCACCACCGAGGTGGTCGGCAGCAGCCTCATTGCCGCCGCCAGTGAGATGGGCGAGGTGTTGGTCCGCGCCGCGTTCTCTACGAACATCAAGGAGCGACGCGACACCTCCGCGGCAGTGCTCGATCCCACGGGCGACACCATCGCCCAGGCGTCGCACATCCCGCTGCACATGGGCTCGATGCTCGGCCTCGTGCACGCGATCCACGAGCGATACCCGGTGTCGGACATTGAACTGGGGGATGTGTTCATCACCAACGATCCTTACTCGGGAGGCGGCACGCATCTGCCGGACGTGACCCTTGCAGCGCCGTTCATCGTCGACGGCGAGGTCACGGCCTTCGTCGCCAACGTCGCCCACCACGGCGAGATCGGCGGCTCGAACTCTGGCGTCCCGGACATCTACTCCGAGGGGACTCGCATACCGCTTATCAGACTTCATCGAGCAGGCCAGCTCAACACCGACGTCATGGATCTGATCCTGGCCAACTGCCGCCTGCCCAACGAGCGCCTCGCGGACTTCAGGGCGCAGGTCGCATCGCTGAACATGGGGCTTCAACGCCTCGACGAGCTCGTGGCGCGATACGGAGTCGATACGCTGCACGCCTGCCTGCGTCGCCTCGAAGAGCAGGCCGAGACGCAGTCCCGAGCGGGTATCGCAACGATTCCGGAAGGCACGCACGAATTTTCCGACCGCATGGACGGCGACGGCGTCGACGACGATCCCGTGCCGATCACGGTTGCGGTGACGGTGGCCGAAGGACAGATTACGTGCGACTTCGCCGGATCCGCCCCGCAGGTTCGCGGCCCTATCAACCTGCCGTATTACGCCACGATGGCGTCTGTGTACTATGCGCTCAAGGCTGTCATCGACCCCACGCTTCCGGCCAACTCCGGCTTCTACAGGACCATACGGGTGCTCGCCCCGGAAGGCACGATCGTCAACTGCCTTCCGCCGTCGCCGTGCCTGTTCCGATCCGACACCGCGCAGCGGATCGTCGAGGTCGTGCTCGGAGCGCTGGCGCAGGTTATCCCCGAGCGCGTCACGGCTGCCAGCAACGGGGCGGTGAGCGGCGTGTACTTCCTCGGGCGCAGGGCCGACGACAGCTACTACGCCTACATCGAGACGCTCGGCGGAGGCATGGGCGCCGGCGCGCACAACGACGGCGCGGACGGCGTCCAAGTGCACACCACCAACACGTCCAACCTCCCCGTCGAGGCGCTGGAGCTAGAGTACCCGATGCTGGTGGAGCGATACGAACTCGCGCCCGACTCCGGAGGTCCGGGCCGGCATCGCGGCGGCATGGGGATCGTCCGAGAGTACCGGATGCTGGCCGGCGACGCCCAGGTCCGCACCAAGGGAGACCGAGACCGCACCGCGCCCTGGGGCCTGGCCGGGGGATTGTCGGGCGGTGTGAGCCGTGTCGTGCGCAACGCCGACACCGCCGACCCGACGGAACTCCGCGCCAAGGAGTACGACCTGCTCCTCGACGCTGGCGAGACGCTCCGCATCGTCACACCAGGAGCCGGCGGCTACGGCCCGCCCGAAGAGCGCGACCACGAGGCCGTCCTGCGCGACGTGCGCGAAGGCAAGGTGTCGCCCGCCGTGGCAATGGACGTGTACGGCCTGACGGCTGAGGAGGCGACTGAAGCATCTCGCTTTGGGAGTGGGGACGAACAGGACATCACGCGCACTTGACGTCACCTTCGCCGGCCGGGGGGTTTCAGATTCGAACTCTGACTCCCACCTCACCTTGCGTGACGTTCGCGTCAGAAGCGGGCAGCTGTTGGCTGTCAGCCTAAATGGGACGGAAAGTTAATGGAGACTTTGAGCTGATATCGCGAGCTCTCTGAGTTGATGATTGTACA
>DCWO01000013.1:0-142 GCA_002328865.1 Dehalococcoidia bacterium UBA2160
TAGCCTGGGCGTTGCCCGTCCGATGCTTAGAGCCCGAACAGTTGCGCGGGATCCAGCCCGCATCGCAAGGTTGGGCCAATCGTTGTCAGACCGTCCGGTGGAGGTGTTCCATGACGCAATCCGGACCCGTGGTTGGCATTGA
>DCWO01000013.1:218-7468 GCA_002328865.1 Dehalococcoidia bacterium UBA2160
CGCCCCCTTGTATCTTCCGATCCGTCAGTTTCGTGGCTACAGTGAACCACGAAACGGACGGTGACGGGCAACAGCTCGATGCCCCCTGGGTCGCGCAGACCGCACGGTAGCCTGGGCGTTGCCCGTCCGATACTCAGAGCCCGAACAGTTGCGCGGGAACCAGCCCGCATCCGCAAGGTTGGGCCAACGTCGTCGTACCGTCCGGTGGAGGTGTGCCCATGACGCAACCCGGACCCGTGGTTGGCATTGACGTGGCGAAGGCCGAGCTGGTGGTGGCCGTGCGTCCCGGGGACGCCCGGTGGTGTGTGCCCAACGATGCGCTCGGCCTCGAGCGCCTTCGGGCGCGGCTCCAGCAGCTGGCGCCCGCCCTGGTCGTCCTCGAGGCCACCGGCGGCTATGAACGGGCGGCCGTCGCCGCCATCGCGGCGACCCAGCTGCCGGTCGTGGTGGTCAACCCCCGGCAGGTCCGGGACTTCGCCCGGGCCACCGGCCAACTGGCGAAGACGGACCGTATCGACGCCGACACCCTCGCGCTGTTTGCCGAACGCGTCCGTCCGACCCCGCGGCCACTGCCCGATGCGGTCTCGGCCGCGCTTGAGGCCCTGCTCCTGCGGCGCCGGCAGCTCGTAGGCATGCTGGGCGCCGAGCGGAATCGGCTCGAGCACGCGGTGGGCCCCGTCCGACAGGACATCCGCCAACACATCCGTTGGCTCGAACGCCGGCTCGCCAAGGTCGATCAGGACCTCGACGACCGGATCCAGCGGAGCCCCATCTGGCGCGCCAAGGACAACCTCCTCCGCTCGGTGCCCGGCGTCGGCCCCATCGTGAGTCGCACGCTCCTGGGGGAGCTCCCGGAACTCGGCCAGTTGAATCGGAAACGTATCGCCGCGCTCGTGGGCGTCGCGCCGCTGGCTCGCGACAGTGGGACGCTCCGCGGCAAACGGATCGTCTGGGGTGGGCGCGCCCCCGTCCGCGCGGCGCTCTACATGAGCGCGCTCGTCGCCGCGCACCACAACCCGGTCATTCGCGCCTTCTATCGGCGCCTGGTGGCGGCCGGCAAACCGAAGAAAGTCGCGCTCACGGCGTGCATGCGGAAGTTGCTCACGATCCTCAACGCCATGCTGCGGACTGAGACCAAGTGGAGCCACCGCGAGATCGCTTGACTTTCAAGACAGTTGCTACCGTCCCGTCGGCACCCGCGCCTCGAGGTCAGGCCGAGACCCGATACACCTCGGTGCCCGGTTTGACTCGCTGATCTACGAGAATACCGACCTCGGTTCCGGAGGATGCGGTCTCCACCGGAGCGTGTTCAACCTGCATCGACGCGACCGTCTGCTGGAAGTCGGCACCGTGGCCGCGAAAGTGCAGCGTGTCACCGATTGAAAGCTTGGCGGTCAGTGACACGATGCCGACTTGTGGCTTGCCAAAGTAGTGCGTGACCGTGCCGACTAGAGTCTCGGCCATTGGCTCACTCCTGCTCTCGCCTGTGACTAGCTGGTGTCGTACCGTCCCGTCGGCACCCGCGCCTGGAGTTCGGTGAACCTCCGCCACGCAGCCTAGAGCTGTCGAATCCGGATGCTTCGAAACCTCACGATCCCGGCGCGGTGCTGGAGTGCGATCGGCCCGCTCGCATACTGGCCGTCCTCGACGTCTGCGGTTGTGATGCCGTTGAGGATGACCGTGAGCTCTTCGCCGCGGGCGGTGATGTCAAACGTGTTCCACTTTCCAGCCGTTGTGACGGCGTGGGCTGGCCCCGTCACGTTCACGATGCTACCTGATCTGCTGTCTGGATTGTCGTGCGTGTCGGCAATGTTGACTTCATAAGAATTGGTGGCCCTAACGTCGTTCGGGTCCGAGCACCGAATGTACACGCCGCTGTTGGAATCATCGCCAATCCAGAATTCCAACGTCAGCTGAAAGTCGCCATAGGACTCTGCCGTCACGAGAAAGCCGGCGTCGCCGTCGCCCTCGACCGCGCCGTCTACCGGCGTCCAACTGGCGTCGCCGAGGACGTTCCACCCATCCAGGGTCGACCCATCAAACAATGTGGTCCACTCGCTGCCGGATTGGCCAGATGCTTCTGTTGAGGGTTGTGCGGACATGAACCCGACGAGGAGCAAGAGTGCCGCAAGGGTGAAAGAGCGTTTCATGATGAACCTCCTACGTTCGAATTGTAAGGACTGCCGACGCACCCGGCGTCGAGGCGCGTCACGCTACCCCGCCGTCCGTCTCGGGTGCGCCCGTTCCCCCTTCCTCGCGCAACACCTCGCGCACCAGCGCTTTGAGCTCGTCGCGTGTCGGTCCGCCCTGAACCTGGAACGAGCGGCTGGCCTCGCCAGCGTACAGCGACAGGTGTGGAAACGGAATCTCGATACCGATCTCGTCGAACTTCTTCTTGATGCGCCGGTTCATTTCTCGGCCGACCATCCACTGTTTGAGCGGAAGCGTCTTGAAGCGTGCTTTGATGATGACCGCCGAGTCGGCGAACTGATCCACGCCGAGCACCTCGAACGGCTCGAGAATCACCGGTCCGCAGTCCGGATCGCGCTGCAGCTCCGCGCCAATCTCACGCAGCACCGCGACCACTCGGTCGGTGTCCTCCTTGTACGCCACGCCGATCTCAAACACGTAGTACGAGAACTCTCGGGTCATGTTGGACAAGCTCTCGATGGCGCCGTTGGGGAAAATGTGCACCGTCCCGTCCAGGCTCCGCAAGACGGTCGTTCGCAGGTTGACTTCCTCGACCAAGCCGCCTGTTCCGTTGATCACCGCGACGTCGTTCACACGCACCTGATTCTCGATGAGCAGGAAGAGGCCGGAGATCACGTCGCGCACCAGATTCTGCGCGCCGAAGCCGACGGCCAGTCCCAGGACCCCGGCGCCGACGAGAATCGGACCGACGTCGAAACCGAGTTCGCGCAACCCCATCACTAGGCCGACGATCCAGATCGCGACGTACACCGTCTTGCGGATGATGCTGCTGATCGTGGTCGCGCGCTTTTCCAGCTCGGCGTCCGAACCGGACCGGCGGCCCATGATCTCCACCAGCCGCAAGCGCAGCCGGTAGACGGCTCGGGTGGCGAGGCTGGCACTGACGTAGGTGCCGGCGAGGATGAGGAGAAACCGGCCCAGGCTCATGCCGAGCCGCGCCAACCGATCGGTCGACGTCAGATCTAGAAGCTCTTGCATCATGGCACCCGTCGATCGAGAAGCGGAGGAGGCAATCCGTGTCCTCCTCAGTGGCAGGATACAGGGTCTGGCTCAACGCTCCTGCAGCATTCCGAGAAAGAGTAGGCGACGCCTACTCTGAGGCGCAGTTCAACCCGAGGACGAAGGAACTTCAAGCCCTGGTCACGCTCCTCGACGAGCTGGATGTGAGCGGGTACAGGCAGGGCTGGCTCGGGCCAAGCGGAACGGAAAGAGGCTCGGGCCCCATTCCGTTCCCGAAAACACAGGTTTGACGGAACGGATCCGTTCACTGCGGACCTGTGTCTGGAGGCCGTGCTCACCGCCCACCATCACATTCCGGCTTGCGCCCCTCCCAATGGATCCCCCAGCGGTCCAGGCGGAGCACGTCAATCGGTGGGCCGACCCAGTCCGGCGTCTGCGCAATCTCGGCGCGGATGAACGTCCGGGCGGTCTCCAGGGATTGGGCCATGCGCCGCCTCTCGGCAGTGGTCGTCCCCTCCAACAGATCGACGATACCGTCGTCGTGGCCGAGCACCTCAATCATCGAGCGGCACTCATCGCAGGAGCGGCGGACGATTCGACGCGCGGCCAACCGCCCCTCTGCATCCGCCGACACCTCGAATCGGCGGATGAAGAGCACCGGACGGCCATTCGTGACGCCGGCCAGGGCGACTTCGAGAAACAGCCCCGTCGTCTGGCGCTCGTCGAACACCGGGCGCACGCGATCCAATTCTCCGACCAGCGCGTCATCGAACCGCCGGACGCGCTCGATGATCCGACCCGGTTGACTGAGCATCCGACCCGCCAGCGCCCGCACATCGAACAGGCTCTGGCCATCGGCTCCCGCGAGCGCGGTGGATCCCGAGGCGGTGAAGACCATGTCGCCCAGAACCAGCAGCTTGCAGGCGGTGGCCTCGAACAACGTCTCCCCGCCTTGCGCGTAGCGCCGCTTGCTGTCAGCGGCCAGGATGAGTTGGCCCTCGCCGTGGAGGATGACGATCGTCGTGGCGTCAAGAGCCACGGGCAGCGTGCTGAATAGGAAGCCGAGGAAAAGATGGGGTCGTCGAAGGATTCCCATGACACTACCGTCCCGTCGGCACCCGCGCCTGGAGTTCGCTCATCCGAATCAGGTTCCCATGTTCCCGAGCGCGGCCATGATCTGGTTGAGGATGGCAGTGGCTCTGGGATGCGAAACTTCCAGTTGCAGGGTGGATTGGCGCAGATCCTGGACAAGGGAATGATGGTGGGCGATGTCGTCGGGTGTCTCCAGGCGCGTCTCGATACCCCCGATGAGGGCATCGAGCTTTTTCTGGACCGCCGCCTCTTCAGCCTTCAGCCGTTCGAGTTCCGCGCGCAGTTCACTCAGCGACTGGCGCAGCTCTTCGTTGGACATGAATTGATCCTCCGACCAAGGAGGTCGGCACCCCAGACAGCCTGCACCCGTCGGCTTACGTAGTGGCCCGGCGGATCTTTCGGTTCAGTCTGTGGATCTTGCGGCGCACGATCCGGAGCTCCGTGTGGTCGTGGGCTTCGAGCGCCGCCAGCCGCGCTCCCCGCAACTCGCGCATCTGTGCCTTGACGGCGGCCTTATCGAGCCCCGTCGCAGTGTGATGCTCATGGGGGTCGATGCCGAGCACCTTGCACAGCTGCGCCAACAGCGGCGCCTTGTGCATCGACTTGAAACCGTCCAAGTCGTCCGAGTCCTGTGCTACGGCGACCTCTCGCAGCTGGGCGACCGTCATCTTGTGGAGTTCTTCGTATGTATGCGCCATGAAAGTCCTCACGATGCTAATGGTCGTTCCGCTCGCGCCTACCGCCCCGTCGGCACCCGTGCCTGGAGGTCGGTGAACCAGTGCGCTTGCGGTAATCTCATTTCGCGGCGACATCGAGCGCCATGATGTTGACGCGGTCCCGCACGTAGAGTGTCGTACTCACTAGTGTCGGAACAGTCCAGGATGTCGCCTTGGCGACCTGCGCCCTCGCCAGGACCTCTAGACCATCGGCAGACAAAGTGACGAGGGCCAACGTGCCGTCCTCGTCTAGAAGGATTACTGTTCCGTTTGCGTTCAGAAAGCTCGCTTTTGAAAACGTCCGGTCCTGCCATGCGATCTTGCCAGTACGGGCATTGATGGCAGTGAGAAAGGCCGGGCCGAAATCGCCGCTGCTTCCGTAGAAGTAGTCGCCGAGTCTCAGTGTGTTTCCAAAGTGTACGCGCATCCTATTGTTGAACCACAGCTCCTTGACTTCAGTGCGACCACCCGAGCGTGCGAGTTGCAGGACCCGTGTGCCGCCATCGTAGGCGGCGCTAAGAAACAGCAGACGGTCTTCAGGGGACCAGATGGGTGTGGTGATGTTTACGCCGGCTTGTGTTGGAAAGCCATGGCTCCACAGCGGCTTGCCGTCGTTTGGATCGAAACCATGTACGCCATCGCCACTGGTTACGACCAGTTGCTCCTCCCCATCGAGCGTAACAAGCAGCGGCGATGCCGGTGCTATGTCCGTGAACTCTCCACTCTTCCACACCACCCGCCCGTCGTCCTGTCGGAACGCCATGACACCCTGGCCCGGTCCACCAACCATGGCAATGACGTTGTTCTTGTGGGCAATCGGACTGGGTGCGTAGCCAGGCGGGACAGCCCACCGCATCTGGTTCGGTGGTGCCTGGTACTCGTTGACAAAGCTGTGCGACCACAGAACCTTGCCTGATGTCTTGTCGAGCGCGAAGAACTGCTTGTCGGTCGCTGCGGCAAACAGACGGTCGCCGACGATGAGAGGTGTGGAGTGCGGGCCGGCGCCGCGGCTGAAATTCATGGTTTCGAGTGACGACGGGAATCTGTGCTCCCAGATCGTCCTACCTGACCCGGCGTCGAGCGCAACGACGACCTCCTCGGCGCTCCAGCGATTCCTCACACCGGTCGGCGGTCGGTACATGGTGTAGAGGCGTTCGCCGTCGACGATAATGCTGGAGTGTCCCTCGCCAAGCGGTCGGCTCCAGAGCTGTCTCGGACCATCTGACGGCCACGATGTCGCGAGTCCGGTGGCGTCGCTGGTGAAGTTGCGTTGAGGTCCGCCCCATCCGGGCCATTCGGGCGTGGCGACAGCGGGCCGGCGCTCAGTCTGGGCGGTCGGAGTCGCTAGGACGTACCCGGACACGAGCAAAACGCTGATTGTGGCATCCAGCACGCGCATAGCTGCCTCCTGATGAAACCGATACAAGAACAGCGTGTGCGACCGCCTACAAACCGAGACGTCGAGTCAGGACGCCTGAGAGCGGCCCCCACTACCGGGTTTCAGAGTCTGTAGCAGCACCGTTCCGGGGCCCGTTAACCGGGTCATGAACAGCCCTTCCTTGCTGAAGAATGTCTTTCGTAACGAACCGACGGTTTCGACGCTGTAGTCGACGGCGTCCGAAAACGCGGCTAGGTTCCCCGTGCTGACGCGAAGCTCTTCGCCCTGGGCGAGCTCCGCGCGCCTGAAATCTCCCCTCCCATGAACGAGAACGGTGCCTCCACCTAGCGGCCTGCCGGAAAAGAGCACCCCCGAGGAGTAGCGCACCCACCGCGTAGCGCATCTCCTCATTCCAGAAGACGTCGCGCCTCCCCGTGTCCGCGAGAATGAAGAACGTCGAGGCCGCGAGGATCGTCACCCAGATCGCAATGTCGCGTGACACCTTTAGCCGGGAACGAGATTGGAAGGTGCGGGTGAGCGAATGGATGGAACTGGAGAGCTGCCAGACGGCAACGCTCCCGATCAGAAGCATGATCACCGACCCGCGCATCTCCTCATTCCAGAAGACGCCACGCGGTTGCTCCTCGGCAGCTTGAAGGAAGAATATCCCGGCGAAGAAGAGCGTGAACCAGATCATCCCAAACTGATTCTCGTTCGGATAGTAGCGGCCGTTCCCGCCTTGGATTGGAAAGATCCCCCTCATCTGACGGCCTCCGGCACTATGTCTGGTGCCATTCCTTCTCCGCTGCCTGATCCTGTGAGTCGATGATACTTCCGTGAGTTCCGGGCTGTGAACCCGTCCCGTAAACTGTACGTCGTCAAATCGATCTGGA